>NZ_CP162023.1:929870-1239827 GCF_041320275.1 Mumia sp. Pv4-285
CGGTCGGGAGCGCCGACTGGTGGAAGGACGTGAAGACCACCGCATGGTCGTAGCGGCCTGCGAGCGACGTCACCAGGTCGTCCAGGGAGGCGGGGTCCACGGCAGGGGCGCCGGCGACGATCCACGGGCAGGTCCAGACGTGGACCTCATCGACCCCCGGAAGGAGACGGGCCGCGTCGGCTCCGGCGGGGCCGACGAGCAGATCGACCTCGCCGGCGGCGGCCATCGCCCGCACGGCCGGACCGGCGAGCAGCACGTCGCCGGCACTGTCGAGCCGCACGGCGAGCAGCCGGCCGGCAGCACGCGGAAAGTCCTCCATGCCCACCTCGGTTCCCAGGAACTGGGCAGGAGAAACGGTTCGGTGCCGAAACGCTTCACCGACCCGACCACGAGGTCGTGAGCGAACGCCGATGGGGCGATTCTGAATAGAGCGCAGCCCGATTGGGCACCGAAGGCCCATGACCACGTCTTCCGCATTGCGCCTCCGCCCGGAGCCGGACGGCCGGGTCACGACAGTGGTGATCACGCACGACGGCCGCCACCGGCTCTCCACATCCCTCGAGCGAAACCACCGCCCCCTCATCGTCGTCGACAACGCCTCCACCGACGGTTCTCCCGCGGTGGCCCGCCAGCTCGCCCCGGACGCACGCGTCATCGAGCTGGGAGAGAACGCGGGTGCGGTCGCGCGCAACGTCGGCACGCGGGCCGCAGAGTCTCCGTACGTCGCGTTCGCCGACGACGACTCGTGGTGGACCCCCGGCTCGCTGTCCCTCGCCGCCGACGTCCTCGACGCCCATCCGTCGATCGGTCTGGTCGCCGCGCGGGTCCTGGTCGGCGAGGACGCCACCCTCGACCCGTTCTGCGAGGTGCTCGCCCGCTCGCCGCTCCCGCGATCACCTCTCGATCCCGGTACGACTGTCCTCGGGTTCATGGCGTGCGCGGTCGTGGTGCGGCGCGAGGCGCTGCTGGAGGTCGGCGGTTTCGACTCCGTCGTCCACATCCACGGCGAGGAGGAGCGGGTCGCCCTCGACCTCGCCGAGGCAGGGCACCGGCTCTGCTACCTCGACGACCTCGTCGTCCGCCACGTCCCCGATCCGGGGAAGACGACCGGAGCGCGCCGGCGGCGACTGGCGCGCAACGACGTCCTCACCGCCGTCATGAGGCTCCCCGCCAGAACCGTCGCCCGGCGGATCGGCCGGCACGTCCGCGAAGGGCGTGCCGGCGTGCTGGGTGTCATCGACGCCGTCACGCGACTCCCGAGTGCTCTGGCGAACAGACGCCCGGTCGGCCACGACGTCGAGCTCCAGTCGCGGATCGTCGGTCTCGCGGACGGACCGCGACCGCTCGAGGGCGGCGCGAGCCCGCGCCGACCGGCCGTACCCTTCATCTTCCCGTCCGCTCGCGCGAGGGACCCCCTCGCGCCGGAAGGAGCAGTGAGAACCATGGCTACCTGCAGCGTCTGCGGCAACCAGTACGACGGCGCGTTCACCATCACGACCGCCGACGACGAGACACGGGTCTTCGACAGCTTCGAGTGTGCGATCCACGCGCTCGCACCTCGGTGCGCCCACTGCGGCTGCGCCGTCGTCGGCCACGGTCAGCAGGTCGGCGGCGACGTGTACTGCTGCGCCCACTGCGCTCGGGAGAGCACGGGCGCGGACCTCGCCGATCGAGTCTGACGCGTTCCTTCCTGAGGGATTAGAATTCGGGGGTCACGATCCTTGGCAAGAATGTGGGGACGACATGGCAGACGACGGTCTCGACCCCCGGGAGCTCACAGACCTCGCTGAGGAGCTGCACTCGGCCGACTCGCCGCACGAGACGGCGGAGCAGATCATCAAGTACCTGTGCGAGATGCTCGAGATGGACCACGCCGGTGTGACGATGCTCCGGGCCGGCGGAGGCATCGAGACGGTGGCAGCGACCGGTGACGTCGCCTTCCGGGCCGACGAGCTGCAGGAAGAGCTGGGCGAGGGACCTTGCTGCGACGGCGCCTGGGACCAGACGCTCCGGTCGGGCGAGCTGAGCGAGGAGACCCGCTGGCCGCGGTGGACGGATGCGCTCGCCGACCTCGGCGTCGCGAGCCTGCTCGCGGTGAGCCTGGCCCACGGCGGCAGACGCATCGGTGTGGTCTCGCTCTACTCGAAGGAGGCCCGCTACTTCGACGAGGACGATGCTGCTCTCGCGCACCTGTTCGCGCGCCATGCGGCGATCGCGATCGCCCGGTCGGAGCAGGAGGCCAACCTCAACCTCGCGCTCGACGCGCGCAAGCTGATCGGGCAGGCGCAGGGCATCCTGATGGAGAGGTTCGGCCTGGACGAGTCCCGTGCCTTCGAGGTGCTCCGGCGCTACTCGCAGCACCACAACCTCAAGCTGAGGACGGTCGCCGAGCAGCTCGTCGCCACCCGCAGGCTCCCGTCGCTCAGCTGACGCGCGATCGCGCCCTGTGGTTCAGCAGAGGCAGCGCGATCCACAGGGAACCGAAGAGCAGTGCCGACGCGGCGAACGCCCACCAGGCCCAGGTCGGACCGATCACCACGTCGAACACCAGCCAGAGCACGCCCGAGACGGTGATCGCCAGAGCGGCGAGACCGACGCTCGCGCAGCGGTGCGCTGCACGGACGAGCCAGGGTCGCTGACCCTGACGGAAGAGTGCGCGGTGCATGGCGACCGGGGCCACGAGGAGCGCCGTCGCCGCCACCGAGCCGGAGAGCACCGCCAGGTAGACGAGCTCCTGGCCGTCGGAGAGGTCCTCGAACCGCTCGGTGAACGGAACGGTGAGAAGGAACGCGGTGAGGATCTGGACGCCGGTCTGGGCGACCCGCAGCTCCTGGAGGAGCTCGTTCCAGTTGCGTGTGAGCCGCTCGTCGCGAGTCTCGCCCTTCACCCGCCCGTCGTCGGTCATCGGCTCCTCCGTCTCCGGGCGTCCGAGCCCGGTCAGGGCCCCACCTTGGAGGATGGGCCGTGCTGCTGGCAAGCACGCGAATGGATGCCTGCGCCGCGGGGTACCGACGAGGGCATCACAGGTACCGCCAACCGAGGAACGGAGACGACGATGACGACGGCACGAGACCTCATGACCGAGGGCGCGGAGTGCGTCCAGGAGAACGAGACCCTGCAGCAGGCGGCGCAGAAGATGCGCGACCTCGACGTCGGCGCGCTGCCGATCTGCGGCGAGGACGATCGTCTGAAGGGCATGCTCACCGACCGCGACATCGTGATCCGGTGCATCGCCGACGGCGGCGACCCCGCCTCGGTCACGGCGGGGTCGCTCGCCCAGGGCAAGCCGGTGACCATCGGAGCCGACGACTCCGCGGAGGAGACCCTCCGGACGATGGCACGCCACGACGTCCGCCGGCTCCCGGTGATCGACGGCCACGACCTCGTCGGCATGGTCGCGCAGGCCGATGTGGCGCGGTCGCTCGACGCCGACGTGGTCGGCCGAGTCGTGCAGGAGATCTCGGAGGCCTGATCGCCCTCGCGCCACCCTGCCGGCCCGGTCACGGTCGGAACAGGATCTTCTGGGCGCCGTCGGTCTTGCGCTGGAACGTCGCGTAGGCCGACGGCGCCTCGTCGAGCGGCAGGTGGTGGGTGGCGAAGCCCTCGACGTCGAGCGGGTCCGAGGGATCCTGCACGAGCGGCAGGAGCTGGGGGATCCAGCGTCGTACGTTGGCCTGGCCCATCCGCAGCTGCACCTGCTTGTCGAAGAGGTCGAGCATCGGCAGCGGGTCCGCGGCACCGCCGTACACGCCCGACAGGCTGATCGTGCCGCCACGCTGCACGACCTCGATCGCCGTCATCAGGGCCGCGAGCCGGTCGACGCCGACGTGTTCCATCAGCGGCTTGGACAGCATGTCCGGGAGCACGCCGACCACCGTGTGGGCCGCCTGGGCGACAGGAGACCCGTGGGCCTCCATGCCGACCGCGTCGACGACGCTCTCGGGCCCGCGACCTGCGGTCAGATCCTTCACCCGCTCGGCGACATGGCCCTCCCGGGAGTCGAGGACCTCCGCACCGTGCGCCGACGCGCGAGCGAGCCGGTCGTCGACGAGATCGACGCCGATCACACGGACGCCCCGGTGGACCGCCAGGCGTGCCGCCATCTGCCCGATCGGCCCGAGGCCCAGCACGAGCAGGGTCCCGCCGTCCGGCACGGCCGCGTACTCGAGGGCCTGGAACGCCGTGGGAAGGACGTCGGAGAGGTAGACGAAGCGGTCGTCGGGCGGTCCGTGCTCGACCTGGACCGCCGTGGACGAGGCGAGAGGGACCCGAAGGTACTCCGCCTGCCCTCCAGGCACCTGGCCGTACATCGCCGAGTAGCCGAAGAGCGCGGCGCCCTTGCCCTGCTCGCGGACCTGGGTGGTCTCGCACTGGCTGTAGAGCTCGCGGTCGCACATCCAGCACGCGCCGCACGAGATCTGGAACGGGACGACGACGCGGTCGCCGACGGCCAGGTTGGGAACTCCGGACCCGACCTCCTCGACGATGCCGAGCGGTTCGTGCCCCAGCACGTCGCCTGGGGTCATGTAGGGCCCGAGCACCTCGTACAGATGCAGGTCCGAGCCGCAGAGGCCGCTGCTGGTGACGCGGATGATGGCGTCGGTCGGCTCCTCGATCCGGGGGTCGGGGACCTCCTCGACGCGGACGTCGCGTCGTCCTTGCCAGGTCACTGCCTTCATCGTTCGTCCTTCCTCGTCGGGAGCTTCTTGGACGACGACCCGCGCGCGAGCTTGTGCGTGCCGTCGCACCAGGGTTCGCGGCCGGTGCGCCCGCAGCGGCAGAACGCCACCACGGGACGCTTCACGGCCGGCTGGTCGTCGGAAACGATCACGTCGACGGCCAGGACGTCGCTGCGGACCAGGGCCGGTCCACCGGGGCAGAGCACGACCTCGGCCGAAGGTGTCCGGGGCTGGCCGCTCATCGGGCTGCCTCCAGGGCTTGCTCGTCGGTGCTGTCCCACTGCGCCATCAGAGCCTCGGACTGGTGGGAGTCGAGGACGAGGCAGGCGGCGGCGCCGAACAGCACGTCGCGGGCGGTGACGTCCCCGGCCCGGACCATCGTGCCGCAGATCTCGCGGGCCGCGAGCTGCTCGTGGACGGCGTCGGCCTCGACGTGCTCGTCGTAGTAGCGCGCCGCGGTGTCCCCGAACCCGGTCCGGCGCAGGCCCGCGGCGATCCGGCGGCACGGGATCGAGCTGGTCGCCTCGAACGCAGCGAGGTGACCCATGGCGGCACCGCGCAGCCGGCGGTGCAGGCAGAACAGCGACATCGCGTTCGAGCCGGCCAGCGTCGGCGCGTCGGCCTCCTCGATGTAGGCGCCGTACGCGTCGTCGAGCCCCGCCTCGCGGAGCGTGACCGCGAACAGCTCGTGGTGGAGGTAGCCGCTGCGGCCGCCGCCGTACTCGTCGTACTGCAGCTCGACGAGGTGCGCCTTCGCCGGGCCGGTCAGCCGCGGGATGACGAAGGTGTGCGGGTCCGCCTCCTTGAGGTGGTAGATGCTGCGCTGGCGGAGAAAGGCGCGCACCTGGTCGGGCG
Source organism: Mumia sp. Pv4-285 (assembly GCF_041320275.1). NCBI lineage: Bacteria > Bacillati > Actinomycetota > Actinomycetes > Propionibacteriales > Nocardioidaceae > Mumia > Mumia qirimensis. Next base: position 935,405 of record NZ_CP162023.1, read on the forward strand.
TCGCGTCGCGCCGGATGAACCGGGAGAGGTCCGGCCCCTCGTCGAAGCCCTCGGCGAGGGCGAAGACCTGCTCCGCCACATCTCCGTCGACTCCGAGCGCCCGGTTGACCCAGCCCTCGGTGACGTCGCGGAGCGCCTGCTCGAACGGGCGCTCGAGCACGGCGCGAAGTCCGGCGACCTCGGGCGCCGACTCCCAGCGGTCGTCGACCTCCTCGAACCCGCGGAAGCTGAGCTCGTAGATCATCCAGAGACTGAGCTGGAGGTCGTGGTCGTCGAGGACCGTCGCCGGTGGTTCCGCGGCGGCGCGGTCCTCTGCCGTCCGGTCGAGCTCCTCGAGCGGGCCGTCCCCGTCGAGCAGGAGGTGGCGCAGGCGGGCACTCAGCGGCCCCCGCGGTCGGGGAAGCCGCATCAGACGATCTCCTGGGTGGCTGACAAGGTGGTCTCGCGGTAGCCCGGGGTGCGGTCGGTCATCACGTCGGCCACCGCCTTGGCGAGCATCGGCAGCGGGACGTGGCCGCGGGTGTCGAGAGTCTGTAGCTCGCCCCGGCAGTCCCAGAACACGCCGGCCACGGGGTCGTGGCGCAGGATGTGGACCTGCGCTGCGGGGTAGGCCTCGTGGACCTCGCGGAACCAGGCCGTACGGTCCGGTGGCATCGTCGTCCCCGCGAGCGTGACGACGCAGCCGCTCGCCGACACCACCCCGGGCACCATGGCCGCCACCGCCCGGCGGACCAGGGAGTCGTCCGGGTCGTCGGTCAGCCAGACCACGAGGTCGGTGACCATGGTGCGGTCGAGGAGCTCCTCGAGCCGCGCGGCGTCGTCGAAGGCGCGGCTGGTCACACGGGCCACGCGGCCGAGGTTGGCGAGTCGTACGGACAGGTAGTCGTCGATGAGGTCCGGGACGTCGACGAGGACGACCTCACGGGAACCGGGCATGGGCACCTCCTGTCCGCCGAGTACCCCGTGGAAGACGCGCTCACACCTGTCGGAGACGGTCGGCGTCACGCCTCACGCAGCGGCACCGGGTCTCGCCCGAGCCGGATCTGTCGCCGGTCGAGATCGATCTCCTCCACGTCGTCGAAGGACGCGAACGTGGCGTGCCGGTGCAGCGCGAACACGACCGCACGGACCAGCGCTGGGCCCTGCTCCGCGCGCCGGTCGTAGCCGAGCAGCGAGCCCGCCGTGCGGTGCGAGACCACCAGGCCCTCCAACGTCATCGAGGTGTAGCCCGACGTCCCGGCGGAGAGCACCGCACGGACGTCGTTGACGTAGCCGACGCGCTCGCCGTCGGGGCCGACGACCTCGAGGCCGAGCAGCTGCGAGAGCCGCCGGCGTACGGGCTCAGTGCTCGGGGTCATCGCTGGCTCCGGGGATGCGTCGTACGAGGTGCTCGCGCACCCAGTCCTCCAGACCGTCGACGTCGGTCTCGGCACGGGTGATCGACAACGTCACCGCCGAGCCGAGGTCGGCGACGAGGTCCATCGCGATGGTCGCGGGCGCGTCGCGACGGGAGAGCCGGCGCCAGGCACCGACCAGCGGGCGCGCGATCCAGCCGGGGAGCCGGGGCCCGAGTGCCCCGGGCCCGGTCTGGAGCCCGACCACCACCCAGCGACCGTCCGGGCGCTGCTCGACCACCACGTCGTCGACCTTGCCGACCATCCGGCCTCTCCGGTCGAGGATCTGACGGTCCATCAAGGAGAGCAGCATGTCGAGATGCACGTCCTTGGTCCTCATCGTCGTCTCCTTCGTCTCATCCCTGCCCCATCCGCGTGATCACCATGAGCGGGATCGCCGCGACCGCCGCAACGAGGATGATCCCCGCGAAGACGGTGCCGAGAGCGTTCGCCAGGCGCCCGTTGACGTGCTCTCCCATGTAGGTGCGGTCGTTGGCGACGACGAGGATCGGCAGATACGTCAGGGGGAGCGCGATGGTCGAGAACACGACCGAGAACTCCGTCACCGTGATCGGGTCGACCGTCGTCATGAGCACGAGCACCGCCGCGACGACGGCGAGGATCATCACCGCGTGGAAGCGCGCCGCGGTGAGCGGCCGGACGTACTTGCCCCACTGCCACCCGAGGTACTGGGCGATGCTGTAGCCGACGGAGAGCCCGGTCTCGCAGGCGGCGCCGAACGTGGCGCCGAAGAAGCCGACGAGGACCACGACGACCCCGATCGTCCCGAGCGCCTGCGCGACGGGCATGCCGACCTGCCCGAGGGTGGACACGTCGACGCCCAGGGGTTGGAAGAGCATGCTCGTCGCTGCGGCGATCGCCAGCGACAGGATCCCGCCGAGAGGGAAGCCGATGAAGACGTTCATCCGCATCGTCCGCAGGTCTCGGACGGACCAGTGCTCCTCGACGCCGCCGGAGGAGAAGAAGAACACCTCGTACGGGGTCATCGCCGCGCCGAACAGCGCGACGGCGTAGTAGGCGTAGACGGTCCAGCTCTCGTCCGGCGGCTTCGCGAAGGTGACCGCCTCGGTGATCATCTCGCCCCAGTCCGGGCCGAGCTGCCACACGGCGACCGCGAAGACGACCAGAGCGAGCCCCAGCAGGCCGAACACGTTCTCGAGGACGTCGAACTTCACCCGCCAGAGCACCAGCCAGACCGCCGCGGCGACGACCGGGACGACGAGGAGGTACGAGACGGAGCTGGCGAGCTCCAACGCGAGGGCGATGCCGCCGATCTCGGCCACGAAGGTCAGCAACGTGACGCCCATCGAGGCGAGGAGGTTGAGGAGGCCCATGCCCGGACCGAGGCGCTCGCGCACCAGATCGAACGTCGCACGCCCGCTCACCGCCGCCACGCGCCCCGACATCTCGGCGAACACGCAGATGCCGAGGACGCCGACGAGAGTCACCACGGCGAGCGACAGCCCGAAGCGCGCCCCGACCTGGGCGTTGGTGACGAGGTCGCCGATGTCGACGAACCCTCCGATGGCGGTGAGGATGCCGAGGGCGACGGCGAAGACGCCCTTCACCGTTCGGCCACCGTCGGCGCGATCTCCTGACGTGCCTCAGCGATCTGCGACCCGACCTCGGCGAGGTCGGAGCGGATCTGGGCGTACGACCCGTGTCGCCCCCGGCGTACGGCGATGCGCGCCTCGGTCACCAGACCGGACGCCTCCTCGAGGAGGTCGGTCGTCGAGTCGTAGACCGCCTGCTCGCTGGCGGGCGGCTGGGTGGCCGCGTACGACTGCTGCGTGGATCCGAGCGACTCCTCCTGCTCGGTCAGGACCACCGTGCCGTACGGCCGCGGCAGTCGCCGCAACCGGAGCTGGTCGAGGGCGACGCCGGTGGTCGCGACCGCACTGGTCGCGTCTTCGAGCGCTCGGTCCGACTGCTCGAGGAACGCGGCGGGCGTCGGTGCCCCGCACGCGGTGAGCAGGGCCGCGACCGCGGTCGCGGCCACGACGGCGACGTTCGTACGCGCACGAGGCACGGCGCCATCGTGGCACCGGCCCCGGTCGTCCGCAGAACGGCCGGTCGCGCGGTCAGGCGGGGGTCGGTGTGGGTCCGACGCCGTGGGTCGGCGGGGTGCTCGGGGTGTCGTCGCGAGGGAACGGCCCCTCGGGACCGTCGGACGGCGGCGGTGACAGCGGTGGTGGCGGCGGCGGACCGTCGGCCCGCAGCGCGATCTGCTCGTTGACGTAGCGCAGGACCGCTGCGGCGGTCGCCACGGCCGGCACCGCCAGGAACGCGCCCGTGATGCCGAACAGCGAGCTGCCGGCCGTGATCGCGAGGAGCACGACCGCCGCCTGCAGGTCCATCGCCTTGCCCTGCAGCCAGGGCGAGAGGACGTTGCCCTCGAGCTGCTGCACGGCGATGATCACGATCAGCATGATGACGGCGTCGCGGAAGTCGTTGGTGACCAACGTGATGAGCACGGCGAGCGCCCCGGTGACGAACGCGCCGACGATCGGGATGAACCCGCCGAAGAACACGATGACGGCGAGCGGGATCGCGAGCGGGACGTCCAGGATGACGAGGCCGAGCCCGATGAAGACCGCGTCGACGAACGACACCAGCGCCTGGGTCCGGATGAACCCGCCCAGCGTGCCCCACGCGCGGCTCCCTGCCTCGCTGAGGTGCGTGCCGACCCGTCCGCCGAGGGTCCGCTGCAGCCACGGGAGGAACTTGTGGCCGTCCTTCACGAAGAAGAACGTCAGCATCAGGACGAGGACCGTGTTGACGATGACGTTGGTCGCCGCACCGAGGGTGGACAGGGCGCCGGCGCTGATGACGTCGGCGCTGTCGCGGAGCTTGTCCTGCAACGACTGGATCGCGTTGTCGAGCTGGTTCTCGGTGACGCCGAGCGGACCGTCCTGGACCCAGTCCTGGATCGCCTGCAGGCCGCGGCCACCCTCGGCGGCGATGTCGCCGGCCTGGCCGGCCACCTGCGGCGCCAGGACCGCGACCACACCCGTCAGGACCGCGAGAAAGCCGAGCACGACAACCACAGCCGCGAGGGCAGCGGGAACGCCGCGCCCCCGTAGCCACGCCGCCGGAGGACCGAGCAGCGTCGTCACGATCAGCGCAAGCATCACCGGATAGCCGATCATCCAGAACTTGCCGATGATCCAGCCGAGGACGAACAGACCGGCGGCGATGGCGATCAGCTGCCACGACCAGCGGGCGAGCGTGCTGAAGCCGCTGGCGAGGACGGCAGAGCGGTCACGGGTCACGGGACCGAGGCTAGGCCATCAGGGAAGTCTCCAGTCGACAGGCGCGCTGCCGAGGGCCGACAGTGCGGCGTTGACGCGGCTGAACGGGCGCGATCCGAAGAATCCGCGCGACGCCGACAAGGGGCTCGGATGGGGAGAGGCGATGACCGGGATGTCACCGAGCCACGGCTGCAACGACTGCGCGTCGCGGCCCCACAGCAGGGCGACCAGCGGCTGGTCCCGGGCGACGAGCGCCTTGATGGCCTGCTCCGTGACGGGCTCCCAGCCCTTGCCCCGGTGGCTCGCCGGCCTACCGGGTGCCACGGTCAGGACCCGGTTGAGGAGCAGGACTCCCTGCTTCGCCCACGGCGTGAGGTCGCCGGACGTCGGCTCGGGCACCCCGAGGTCGGTACGCATCTCCGCGAAGATGTTCATCAGGCTCCGCGGCACCGGCCGCACGTGCGGGGCCACCGAGAACGAGAGCCCGACCGCGTGGCCCGGCGTCGGGTACGGGTCCTGGCCGACGACGAGCACCTTCACCGACGCCATCGGCTCCTGGAAGGCGCGGAGGACGTGGCGTCCCTCCGGGAGGTACTGGTGGCCGGCGGCGATCTCCGCACGCAGGAAGTCGCCCATCGCGGCGACCTGTCCGGCGACGGGCGCGAGCGCCTCGGCCCAGTCGGGAGCGACGAGATCTGTCAGGGGGGCGGCGGGCACGGGGGCCAGCGTAGTGCGGTCAGATCAGCGAGAGGACCAGCACCAGGATGCCCAGCGAAGCCACCCCGGTCACGAGGAGCATCGGGATCGGCGTCGCGCGCAGCGGCAGGTCGTCCGCGATGCGCCTGTCGTTGTCGCGCCAGCGCAGGTAGCCGAGGACCGCGATGACGATTCCTCCGGCGAGGATGACGGATCCGACCAGGCGCGTACGGCCCGTCCCGCCGAGGATGTCGCCGAGCTGGACGACGGCGCCGCCGGTGACGATCAGGGCCAGGGCCGTACGGACGTACGCGAGGTAGGTGCGCTCGTTGGCCAGGACGAAGCGCTGGTCGGTTCCGCTCATGGGACGAGTCTGCAACACATCGGAGCGTCGGTGCGTCCATGATGTGTGACCATGACGGACCTGCCGCGCGCCACGGACGCCGAGGCGTTCGTGCGCGAGCACGCGACGTGGATGGTCCGGCTGGCCTACCTCCTCACCGGCGGTCGCGAGGACGCCCTCGACCTGGCGCAGGAGACGTGCGAGCGGGTCTGGCGCTCGTGGGACGCGGTCGCCGCGGCCGACGACCCCCGGGCGTACGCCGCGACCATCATGGCCAACCTCCAGCGCAGCCGATGGAGGCGCAAGCGGCCGTTCGAGGTCCCGTACGAGGACACGAGGCACGACGCGCCGACCTCGACGCTGGGGTTCGAGGAGGTCGACGCGTTGCGCCGTGGCCTCGACCGGCTGTCGGAGCGACAACGGAAGGCGATCGTGCTGCGCTACTGGGTGGACCTCGACGACGCGACGATCGCCGAGGCGCTCGACTGCCGACCGGCGACCGTCCGCAGTCTGCTCGCGCGTGGCGTCGCGCGGCTTCGTGCCGATCTGGACCAGTCGGCCGACGGGATCGGGTCATGAACGCCGACGAGCTGCGGCGCGGGCTGGACGCCCTCGCGGAGCGGGCTCCCGACGGGGAGGACCTGCTCGACCGTGTTGCGGTGGGACGCTGGCTCGGTCGACCTGAGGCGTCCGCGCGCAGCCGCAAGGCCGCCCCGCTGCTCGCGGCGGCGGCGTGCGCGGCCCTTGTCGCGGGCGTGGCGTTCGTCCCGTCGATCTTCGACAGGTCTCGCGATGAACAGACCTCGTCGCCGAGGCGCGACGACGCCGGCGGGGCGAACGCCGGGATGGGTCACCTGACGGCCGTCAGCACGCGTCAGGTGGGCAGGGGGCGTGTCGTCGTCTCGGTTCCCGTGACGTGGAGCTCTGTCCAACCGCAGTGCAGCGAGCCCGTGGTCGACGGCTACTTCTTCACGGTCGGCTTCTTCAGGGCCTGCTCGGCCCATCGCCCTCCAGGCATCACGACCCTCCAGATCGACTCGATCGCCGCCACGGGCCGCAACCCGGACGACCCGGGGGAGAGGACCCACGACCTTGGCGGACACCCGTACGGCGTGGCGCGCTCGTCCCAGGCCGGGTACGAGACCGCAGTCGTCGTGGTGCCTGACGAAGACGTGCGCCTGACCGTACGCGGCCCGGGCGCTTCCGTGGAGACGATCGTGGCGTCGCTCGCGCTGCTCCCGGAGGGTGCGGTTGCTATCCCGCAGCTCTCGATCGGCATCGACGACGGTGAAGCCGGCAACGACGCGCTGCCCACGCTGGCGGAGCTGCGGCGACGGCTCGAGCGGGTCGGACTGGCGATGGAGATCGACCGGGGCGGCAGTTCCCCGGAGGACTACGCACGACTGAAAGTCACGCCCCGCCCCGGGACGGTCGTCGACGTGGGGTCGACGGTCCTCGTCGAGCTTGTCGGCACCCGCGGCATCCCGTGACGGGTACGGCGCTCGACCCCCGGTCGCAACGTGGACCGGGGGTCGAGCGGGTCGATCAGCGGCCGAAGGCGTCGACCAGCGCCCTTCCGCTCACGTCGGCCGCCGCACCGTTGTAGATCGCGTTGGTCACGATCGTCCACGCCGCGCGAGGCCACGTACGGAAGGTGATGTGGCCGCCCGCGACGGTCGCGTTGCCCTTGCCCACGTCGAAGGTCACGACGTTCGCCGCGCCTGCGATGGCCTCGGTGCCCCTCGCGTACCCGCTGACGAGCAGGTCGTCGCTGTCCGGGTACGACGCCGCGACCTGGCCGTCACCCGACACCGCGAACGCGGGGTCGTTGTTGAACCAGACGGGCCACTTGGCCGGCATGCCCCAGGTCGCCGCCGCCCTTCGGTCGTACCGCTGCTCGAGCAGTGCGCCCGGCGCTGTGAACGCCGCACGATCGCTCGGAGTGACGTTCTCGAGCGGGAGCGAGAGCGCTGATGCGGCCGTGATCGAGGCGCTCCCGAGTGCGACGAGGTTGCCGCCGTCCTTCACCCAGGCCGCGAGCTTCGCCGGCCCCTCCGGGACCCCGCGGGCCCAGTGGAACTCCGCCGGGTAGCGAGCAGGGTCGAGCCCGTCCGTGATCGATCGCGTGGAGACCCCCGGCGCGAGCACGATCGTGTCGAACTGGTCGAGCGCGGCGTAGTCGTCGGCCTCGACGACCTGCACGTTCGCGCCGTACTGCTCGAGCATCCACCACATCCATCCGCCTGGCATGTTGTTCGCGCCACGGACCAGACCGACGCGGGTCGTGGGCGCGAGCTTGACCGCAGCGGCTCGGGGGACCCGAGCGAGGGCGTGGACCTGCAGACCCGTCGCCGCGCTGGCGCCCTGCAGCGCCCCACGCGCACCGGGTGCGGCCGCCGGGACGACAAGCGCTCCGGGCGGAAGCGTCTTGCCCAGGACTGAGACCTTCTTCTTCAGCCGGTACGCCGGAACCCCGGAACGCTCCAGCGCCGTGATCACGTGCCCCACGCCGTACGACTCAGGGCTGACGAGGTACGCGCCCCGACGTCCGGGCGCCGCAGGGAAGGGCGGTGGCGTCGGCACGATGTCGGTGACCTGCCGCGTGGCCGCGGCGAACGGATCCTCGACCGCCTTCACCGTCACGCCCATCAGCAGACCGAGGTTGTCGGTGGTCTCGCTGTACGGCATGATCAGCGGGCACGTCGTGCACTTGCGTGCCGAGTCTGGATACTCGTCGACCCGCAGCTGCTGGTCCACCCACCGGCCCATGGGCTGATTGGTGCGGAGGATCCACGAGCCCTTCCCGTACCGTTTGCCGTCGGCCTGGAACGCCGACGTGGCCTGTTCGATCCGCGCCTTGCCGGCGTGGAGGAGGCTGAGCATCTCGTACGTCGCGAAGGCGTCGCGCTGCTTGGAAGGCACCACGTACGCGTACGGGCCACCGGTCCACGTCTCGCTGTTGCGGTTGACGAGGTACATGTTGTTGTAGAGCCACTCCTGCGGGTTGGCTGCCACGGTGTCGAGGCCGGAGTAGGCGGCGGACTCCGCGTAGTCGACGATCTGCGACAGCGACCACGTCTTCTTGTCGTACGGCAGCGGCGAACGCAGCGTCGCGGTGTTCGGCTGAAGGATCTCTTCGGACTCGACCGTGTAGGCGAGGTCGCGTGCGGAAGCGATCTCGGTGAGCCACGTCGTGGTGCCCTGGAAGGTGCTGTAGCCCATCACGTCGGCGTTCCACATGATCCCGTAGGCGTCGTCGGTCTTCGCGCCTGGCTTGCCCTCCGCGATCAGGTCGCGTTGGGTCTCCTGGCCGATGCTGTTCGCCGAGGAGACCGTGAGCGGGTCGAGCGTCCTGGACATCGGCTCGTCCCACGGCGGCGACCAGATGCGAGGGCTGTTCGTGCCTGCCTGGTGCATGTAGTGCTGCACCGTCGGGCGATACTTCTGCTCGAGCGCGACCCGGATCTTCGACTCCTTCTGGGTCACCATGAACCAGTCGCGGTTGTTGTCGTGGCCGACGTACTTCTGGTACAGGTCCGGGAAGACACGCGCGTAGTCCGTGCCCGCCGTCTCGTTGAAGTAGTTGACGACGCGGTTGTGCCCGTCGGGATTCTGCGACGGGACCACGAGGACGACCATGTTCTTGAGGACGCGCTTGGTGAAGGCCGAGTCGTCGGTGGCGAGCCGGTGGACGACATCCATCAGCGCCTGCGTGTTGCCCACCTCGGTGGAGTGGATGCCGGCTTCGACGTAGTAGACCGGCAGACTGGTGGCGGCGAGCTTGCGGGCGTACGCGTCGCGCTCGAGCCCCGCCTCCGCGGCCTCCTCGCGCATCGTCTGCGGGTCGGCGAGGCGAGCGTTGATGTCGAGGATCTCGTCGACACGGTCGAGGTTGGTGGGCGAGCTGATCCGCAGGATCGGGAAGTCCTCCCCCTCGGTGGTCCTGTCCACCACCTCGTACTCGACGCGGTTGGACTTGTCCGCGACGACCTGCAGGTACTCCTTGATGCTGGCGAAGTCGGCCAGCTGCCCCTCGGCGCCCATCTCGAAGCCGAAGAAGGTCGGGGGATCGGGGATGCGTGGTGCCGCGGTGCTGGCACTGCTGGTCGAGACGATCAGGCCGGCGACCACCAGGCCTGCTGTGGCGAGGATGCTGCGTCTTCTCATGGTCGGGTCCTCCAGGACGGGAGTTGCGCCAATCGGATCCGGTCAGGCTCGCGACGCCGTCGGGTTCGGTCAACGGTGGGGAGGCGTCTCGCTGCACAGTCGAGACAGATCGGTCGATGTCGGACTTGAAACGTGCAAACGGTCCACGATCGGTCGAACTGCGGCCAGTCGCGCTCGTGCATAGGGTGTCGGCACCAAGGTCTGGCACACGGGGAGCAAGGGGTGTGGACCGATGACGACTGTCCCGACGACGGAGTCTCGCCTCGACGAGATCGACCGGCGGCTGCTGTGGGAGCTCAGCAACGACGGGCGCGCCTCCGTCAACGAGCTGAGCTCACGCCTGCACGTCTCGAGAGCCAACGCCTACGCGCGGCTGCGGCGGATGCTCGACGCAGGGGTCATCGAGCAGTTCGGGGCGCAGGTGTCGCCACAGCGTGCAGGTCTCGGGACGTCGGCGCTGGTGCTCCTGACCATCCGGCAGGCGGAGTGGCGTGACGTGCGTGACCGGTTGGCGCGCGTGCCGGGTGTCGACCACATCGCCCTGTGCGCCGGGACCGCGGACGTGGTGGTGCTGGTGAGGACCTCCGACACCGTGGGCCTGCGGGAGATCGTGCTCGAGGAGATCCGTACGGTCCCCGGCGTTCTCGCGAGCCGGACCACGCTGATCCTCGACGAGGCGCGCGGCGGGAGCGTTCCGAGCGTCTTCGCCGGCACCCTTGCCGAACAGGCCAAGCGGCGCCACTGCTGAGCGTCAGCGTTCGGTCGTCACCTGTCCGGTGCGCGAACGGAGAAGGGTCGGCGCAACGACCCCCGCGACCACGCAGCCCGCGACCGGGAACCAGAACGCAGCAGTCAGCGGCATCACCGCCGTGAGGACCCCGATCAGCGCCGGACCCGCGAGGAGGCCGACGTACCCGAAGCCGGCGACCCGCGCGACGTTGGTGCCCGACCGTGCCGGATCGACGTGGCCTGCGGCGGACAGGAACTGCGGCACGCACCCCGACAGCCCCAGTCCGAAGACGGCCCACCCGACGACCGCGACCGCCACGCTCGGTGCAAGGGCGGCGACCGCCAGGCCGGCCGCCGCGAGGAGGCTGCCGCCGCGGACGAACGCGGCCCGCCCCACCCGCGTCACGACCCGGTCGGTGACCAGGCGACCGCCGGTCATCATCAAGGAGAAGGCGCCGAACGCCCACGCCGCGGTCGCCTTGTCGGCATCGAGGACGTCGTGCAGGTGCACCGCCGACCAGTCGCCGGCGACACCTTCGGCGAGGAACAACATGAACGCGAGTGCAGCGAGCCCGGCGATCTGCAGGGTCCAGCGGGAGCGGGTGTTCTGAGCGGGCTCGCCGGACCCTCCTTCGATCTCGCGCTGCTTCCATACCGACGACCGCGCGACGATCGCGAGGAGCAGACCCGCGGCGCCGAGGACTGCGGCGGTCGCGGGGAGCGGGACGCCGGCCCTGATGGCGAGCCCGCCGACGACCGCGGCGACCAGGCCGCCCAGCGAGTAGTAGGCGTGGAAGGTCCCCATCACGTGCCGCGCGTACGCGCGTTCGACCTCGACGGCCTGCGTGTTCATCGAGACGTCGAGCACGCCGTTGGCGAGGCCGAGGAGCACGAGACCCGCGGCCAGCTGATAGGGGTCTCGCGCCAGCGCCGGGCCGAGCAGCGTGACACCCATCACGGCACCGGCGACGAGCTCGACCCGGCCTGAGCCGATCGAGTCCGCGAGCCTGCCGCCAAGCTGCATGCCGATGAACGCCGACCCGCCCATCAGCAGGAGCAGCCACCCGAGGGCCACGGTGTCGACCCCGGCGCGGTCCTGGACGGTCGGGATGTTGACGACCCACACGCCGATGGTGAATCCGTTGAGCACGAAGAACGCACTGGTCGCGACGCGAGCGCGGAGGAGGGCTGTCACCGCACGAGCGTACGTGCGCGGCACGTGCGTGCGGTGCCGAGGGTTTACTTCCCCGTTACACTGGAGGGGCTCAGGGTTCGTGGCGCGTTCTGGTGGAGGGAGGCGCGCCGGAGTTCGACCTACCCTGAGGACATCCGTGTCACCCCTGACTGCCTATCGGCGACTCTTCTCCCTCGCCGGACCGGCCTACGTCGTCGTCGCCTTCCTGGGCCGTCTGCCTCTCGCGATGAGCCAGATGGGCACGCTGCTGCTCGTCTCGTCGACCACCGGCTCGTACACCCTCGGCGGCCTCGCCGCGGGCGCCCTGGCGGTCGCGAACGCCGTCGTCTCGCCGATCGCCGGAGCGACTGCAGACCGGATCGGTCAGCGACCCGTCGTGCTCGCCCAGTCCTTCGCCGGAGCCGCCGGGCTCTCGGTGCTCGTCCTGCTGACGCAGGCGGGTGCCGCCGGTGGCTGGCTCGTCCTCGTCGCCGGTCTGACCGGCGCCGCGATGCCGCAGATCGGCCCCCTCGCCCGCGTACGGTGGCGTCCGATCACCGGCCACGCAGGACGCGAGTCGCCGCAGCTGGTCGACGCTGCGTTCTCGTACGAGGGCGCCGCCGACGAGGCATCGTTCGTGCTCGGCCCTGCCCTCGTGGGTGCGGTCGCCGTCCTGATCGACCCCGCGGGATCGCTGCTGGTCGCGGCGGGCCTTCTGGTCGTGTTCGGCGGGTGGTTCGCCCTCCACCGGACCGCGGCGCTCGTGCGCGGTTCGCGCGGAGCCGTACGCACGAAGGCGAGCATCCTGTCGGCGGCGTTCGTCGCGCTGGTCGTGGCGCAGCTGTTGGTCGGCGTGCTGTTCGGCTCCGTCCAGACCGGAGCCACCGCGCTCGCGACCGCCGAGGGCACGCCCGGCGTCGCCGGTCTCGTCCACGCGACGCTCGGCGTCGGATCCGTCGTCGCGGGCCTCTCGATGGCCTGGGTCCCGGCGCGGATCGGCTTCGAGAAGCGCATCCTGGTCGCGGCCGGGGCGCTGGCCGTGCTGTCGGCGCCGCTCGTGCTCGTGCACAGCATCGGCGGCCTGGTCGCGGTCGTCCTGGTGCTCGGCTTCGCCGTCGCCCCGTACATGATCAGCAACTTCACCCTGGGCGAGCGGATCGTCCCGATCAGCCGCGTCGGCCAGGCGATGACCCTGCTCGCGGGCGCCACGGGCATCGGGTACGCGATCGGCTCGACCGTCGCGGGTCGGCTCGCCGACGCCGGCGGGTACGCACCGGCGCTGGGCGTGACGGTCACCGCCGCGTGGCTCGCGCTGATCGTGGCCCTCGCCAGTCAGCGCACGCTCGCGGCGGCGCCGCAGCGATGACCGGTCAGCGGTCGAGCGCGGTGCGCAGAGCCGTACGGACCTCCGGCCACTCGTCGTCGATCACGCTGTAGAGCACGGTGTTGCGCCACGAGCCGTCCTTGCGGGGCTTGTGCTTGCGCAGCAGGCCTTCCTTCGTCGCGCCGATCCGCTCGATCGCGGCCCTCGACTGCTCGTTGCGCTCGTCGATCTCCCACGCGACACGCACCGCGCCGAGGGTGTCGAAGGCGTGCGTGAGCAGCATCAGCTTGGACTCGGTGTTGATGCCCGTGCGCTGGAACCGCTCGCCGAGCCACGTGACGCCGATGAGCAGCGACCGCCGCTCCGGGTTGATGTCGTAGTACGTCGTGATGCCCGCGAGGTCGCCGGACTTCGTGTCCATCTGGGCCCACGCGTTGACCCCGGGCACCGCGAGGTAGCGGGCGACGAGGGACTCCGCCTCCGTCAGCGTCTCGGGGCGGTCGAACGACATCCACCGGAACACGGAGTCGTCCTCGGACGCGGCGAGGACGCCCTCGGCGTGGTGGGGGCGCAGCTGCGTGAGCGTGACGTGATCACCGAACATGTCCTGGGCTTCGTACCACTGACTCGGTCGCATCCTTCGACCCTAGCGAACGCTCACTCGACGGGACGGGTGCGCTTGCCGTGGGGCTCGCGCACGGTCTCGAGGTCCTCCAGGAAGCACTGGGCCCACTTGTCGATGTCGTGCTCCATGACCTGGCGGCGCATGGCGCGCATGCGCTTCGCCTTCTCCTTGGGGGTGTCGGAGATGGCCTTCAGCATGGTGGCCTTCATGCCGTTGATGTCGTACGGGTTGACGAGGTACGCCTGCTTCAGCTCGGCCGAAGCGCCCGCGAACTCGCTCAGGACCAGCGCTCCCGTCTCCTCGTACCGGCAGGCGACGTACTCCTTGGCGACGAGGTTCATCCCGTCCCGCAGCGGCGTGACGACCATGACGTCGGCAGCGCGGTAGAGCGCGGCCATCTCCTCGCGCGGGTACGAGGAGTGCAGGTAGGTGATCGGCGGCTGGCCGATGCGTCCGACGTCGCCGTTGATGCGACCGACGATGCGGTCGATCTCGTCGCGCAGGCGGCGGTACTGGTCGACGCGCTCGCGCGACGGCGGCGCCACCTGGACGAAGACGGCGTCCGCCGGGTCGAGGATGCCCTGCTGGGCGAGCTCGCCGAAGGCGCGGAGGCGCTGCGGCATGCCCTTGGTGTAGTCGAGGCGGTCCACGCCGAGGAGGACGAACTTCGGGTTGCCGAGGCTCGCCCGGATCTCGTCGGCCCGCGCCTGGGTGGACGGCTTGCGGGCGAGGTCCTCGAAGTAGCTGGAGTCGATCGAGATCGGGAACGCCTTGGCCACGACCGTACGGCCGTCGTCGAGGTAGATCGTGTCGCGGTGGGTCTTGCTGCCGACGCGCTGCCGGACGAGCCGTACGAAGTTCTGGGCGGCCCCCGTCGTCTGGAACCCGACGATGTCGGCGCCGAGGAGCCCCTCGAGGATGCGGCGGCGCCACGGCAGCTGGGTGAACAGCTCGACCGGCGGGAAGGGCACGTGCAGGAAGAAGCCGATGCGCAGGTCGGGTCGCAGGTCGCGCAGCATCTGGGGGACGAGCTGCAGCTGGTAGTCCTGCACCCAGACCAGACCGTCCTCCTCGGCGATCGTGGCGGCGTACTCGGCGAACCGCTGGTTGACCGCCACGTAGGAGTCCCACCACTCGCGGTGGAACTCCGGGGTCGCGATGACGTCGTGGTAGAGCGGCCAGAGGGTCGCGTTGGAGAAGCCCTCGTAGTACTCCTTGACCTCCTGGTCGTGGATCGGCACCGGCACCAGCTGGATGCCGTCGAGGTCGAACGGGTCGATCTTCTCGTCGGGAGCGCCGCTCCATCCGATCCACGCACCGCCGTGCTTGCGCAGCACCGGCTCGAGGGCCGTGACGAGCCCGCCGGGCGACGTCCGCCACGCGGTGGAGCCGTCGGGCATCTGCACGCGGTCGACCGGGAGGCGGTTCGCGACGACGACGAACGACGCCGAGTGCTCGTGTCCTCGCAGGCTCTTGGCAACCGTCTCGGACACGTCAGCGCTCATGGCACGACCCTATCCGCGATCGTCGACCCACGGCAGACCAGCGTGGCGTCCGACATCAGCTCCCGCTGGGGTCGACCTGCTCGCGGATCTCGTCCATCAGCGCCATGATCTCCACGGTCTCGTCGAGGGGGAGCAGCGGCGACTCGGTCAGCCCCTCGCGCAGGCAGCGGCCGACCTCGACGATCTCGTGCGCGTATCCCGTGCCGACCACCGGCTCGGCGATCTCCTCGGCCTCCCAGTTGCGGGCGTAGGTGAAGGAGTGCGGATGATGGAACGGCGCCGGCAGCTCGAGCCTGCCGCCGTCACCGGCCACCGAGGCGCGGGCGTCGGGCCAGCCCATCTGGGTCCAGCTGATCGAGGCGATCGCGCCACCGGCGTAGCGCAGCGTCGCCCCGCCGGACAGGTCGACGCCCTGGTCGCTGAGAGTGGCGACGGCACGGAGCTCGTCCGGCCGGCCGAGGACCAGGTAGGCGAAGGTCAGCGGATAGATGCCCACGTCGAGCAGCGCGCTCGCGCCCAGCGCCGGGTCCCAGAGCCGTGCCTTCTCGAGCGGGGCGACGAACCCGAGGTCGGCGCGTACGTGGGTCACCGTTCCGCAGGCCCCCTCCGCCGCCATCGCACGCAGGCGGCGGATGTTGGGGTTCGTCCGCATCCACATCGCCTCGGCGAAGAACAGCCCCCGTCGCCGTGCCTCGTCGACCAGGTGCTGCGCGTCGGCGGCGTCGAGCGTGAGGGCCTTCTCGCAGAGCACCGCCTTGCCGGCGTCGAAGCAGGCGAGGACGTCCTCGGTGTGACGACCGTGGGGTGTCGCGACGTAGACCACGTCGATGTCCGGGTCGGCGAGGACCTCGGCGTAGGACCCGTACGCCACGGGGGTCGCGGTCTCGGTCGTGTACAGCTCGGCGAACGCCTGGGCCGTGGCCAGAGAACGGGACCCGACCGCCTGCAGGACGGCGTCGTCGACCAGGGCGAGGTCGCGGACGAAGGAGTGGGCGATGTCGCCGGTGGCGAGGATGCCCCAGCGGAGGGGGGACGTCATGACGACCATCATGGCGGTACGGGACGGTCCCGCCACGCCGGGCGGGGAATGCCACGGGTGTGATTCGCCGACCTACGATGGGGGCATGGATCCCGGGTCTCGATCGACTGCGTCGCCTCGACCGACGGAAACCCCATCGCCGGTCGAGGCCGGAGCGCCAGCACCCCCACCGCTGGTCGAGGCCGGAGCGCCAGCGGAGGATCGAGACCCCGCCCGCGCCGGACTCACCGAGCGCGAGGAGGCGATCCTCGGGTTCGAGAGCGGCTGGTGGAAGTACGCCGGTGTGAAGGAGCAGGCGATCCGTGCGGAGTTCGGGTTGTCGGCGACCCGCTACTACCAGGTCCTCAACGCGTTGATCGACCGAGAGGACGCCCTGGCCCACGACCCGTTGCTCGTGCGTCGGCTCCGGCGCATGCGCGCGACCCGGCGCCGTACCCGTTCCGCGCGTCGACTGGACGCAGACGCCTAGGAGCCCTGGTGACCGAGACTCGCGAAGACCGCCCGGTCGACGACCGGCAGCGCGTCGCACCCCGTACCCGGGTCAAGCCGCGTGCCGTCCCGTCGGTCGTGCTGGTGGCCGCGATCCTCGTGCTGGCGGTTGCCGCGGTCGGCCTCCTCGTCGGCAACGACCCGGACGACCCTGCTCCGGTGGCGGCACCTTCCGCGACACCCACGCCCCAGCCCACGCCCGAGCCGGTCGCCGCCGCACCGACCACGGCGCCGCCCACCACGGCCGAGGTGCCGCGCGCGTTCGTCGAGGTCTACAACAACTCCGGTGTCACCGGCCTCGCCGACTCGACGGCCGGTCGCGTCCAGGATGCCGGCTGGAAGGTCGTGGGCGTCGACAACTGGTACGGCAAGATCCAGGAGACGACCGTCTACTACCCGAAGAAGCTCAAGGACCAGGCCGAGCGTCTCGCCGCCGACCTCGGGATCGGCCGCGTCCGTCCCGCGATCGAACCGATGAAGTTCGACCGGCTGACGCTGATCCTGACCGACGCCCCCTAACCTGTCGGGGTGTTCGCCCCACGCCGCTCGCTGCTCTACTGCGCGCTGCCCGGGGCGTACGGCGCCCTCCTCCTGGGCTGCCTGGCATTCACTCCGTCGCTGCTGCCGCGGCCGGCGGTCTTCCAGGGCGCGGTCGCGGGCGTGACCTCGGCGCTGGGGTACGCGGTCGGTGTGCTGGCGGCGTACGTCTGGCGCGAGCTGGTGGAGCGCCAGGCGCGGGAGCCGTCCCGGCGCTCCTGGACGGTCTTCGCGGGAGTCGCCACGGTGGCGGTGACCACCTCGCTGGCCCTCGGGTGGCGATGGCAGCACGAGGTCCGGGCGCTGATGGGCATGGACGACGAGCCGCTGGCGTGGATGCTCGCGATCCCGTTCGTGTGGGGTCTCGTCACGCTCCTGCTGGTGATGCTGGGCCGCGCGACGGTCTGGGTCTACCGACGGCTGGTCCGTCTCCTCGACCGCGCTCTCGGTGAGCGTGCCGCGAAGGTGATCGGCCTCGCCGTCCTGGTCGGGTTGCTCGTCGCCGCCGTCGACGGCGTGCTGTTCGAACGCCTCCGCGCCGGTGCCGACGACGTCTTCTCGTACCGCAACCTGATCACGCCCGACGGCGTCGAACGGCCGTTGGAGCCGGAGCGCTCCGGCAGCGAGGCGTCGCTGGTCGACTGGGACACGCTCGGCCGTGAGGGGCAGGTGTTCGCCGCGTCGGGACCGCGGGCGGCGCAGATCAGCGCGTACACCGGGCAAGTGGCTCGCGAGCCGGTCCGGGTGTTCGCCGGGCTGGCGACGGCCGAGGACGTCGCCGAGCGTGCCGCGCTGGCGGTCGACGACCTGGAACGCGCGGGCGGGTTCGCGCGCAGCAGGCTGCTCGTCACGACGACGACCGGTTCGGGGTGGGTGGAGCCGACCTCCGTGGCGGGCTTCGAGTACCTCGGCGGCGGCGACACCGCGACGATCGCGCTGCAGTACTCGTCGTTCCCGTCGTGGATCTCCTACCTCGTCGACCAGGAGCAGGCGCGCGACGCGGGCCGCGAGCTGTTCGACGCGGTCTACGCGCACTGGTCGGCGATGCCGGCCGAGGCGCGGCCCGAGCTGTACGTGTTCGGAGAGAGCCTCGGCTCGTTCGGCGCCGAGGCGGCCTTCAGCGGCGCGTACGACCTCGCGAACCGGACCAGCGGTGCGCTGTTCGTCGGTCCGCCGAGCTTCAACCCGCTCTGGGGACGCTTCGTCCGCGACCGCGAGACGGGCACCCCGGAGGTGCTCCCGCAGTACGCCGACGGCGCGCGTGTGCGGTTCGCGCGGCGTGCCTCCGACCCGATCCCGCCGCGCGGACAGCCGTGGGACGGCCCGCGGATCCTCTACCTCCAGCACGCGTCGGACCCGATCGTGTGGTGGAACCAGTCCCTGCTGCTCACGCGTCCGGACTGGCTGGCCGAGGACCGCGGCCCCGACGTCCTCGGCACCGTGCGCTGGATCCCGCTGGTCACCTTCTGGCAGGTGACCGCCGACATGGCGCTGGGGACCAAGGTGCCCGCCGGCTACGGCCACGTCTACGCGGGCGAGCACGTGGACGCCTGGGCCACCATCCTGCGGACTCCCGGCTGGACACCCGAGGAGTCGCGTCGGCTGCGCACGCTCGTCGCGAACACGGACTAGGACGAACGCCCACGGACGGTGCCTGGGATGATGGGAGGCATGCCTCTTTCTGCCGTGCCGGCGCCGCCCCCTCGTACGGATGCGGGCGCCGCTGCGCTCGCCTCGCTGGTCGGCGATCCCGAGCAGGCGATGCTCGCCTTCGACTTCGACGGGACGCTCGCGCCGATCATCGACGACCCCGAGCAGGCGCACGCCCACGACCGGTCGCTCGCGGCGCTCCAGCGGATCGGCCCTTGCGTGGGCAAGCTGGCCGTGATCACCGGCCGCCCCGTCCGCACCGCTCTGCGGCTCGGCGCGTTCGCCGAGCGCGACGGCATGAGCCACCTGACGATCCTGGGCCAGTACGGCGCCGAGCGCTGGGACTCGTCGACCGGCGACGAGTCCGTGCCGCCCCCGCCCGAGGCGGTCGCCGAGGTCCGCGCCGCGCTCCCCGCGCTGCTCGACTCGATGGGGCTGGCCGACGTCCGGATCGAGGACAAGGGTCGCGCGGTCGTGCTGCACACCCGCGGGCTGCCGGACCCGGCCGGAGCGCAGGCGCTCCTCGAGGGCCCGCTCGCCGAGCTCGCCGAGCAGCACGGGCTCGCCGCGGAGCCCGGCCGCTTCGTCGTCGAGGTCCGTGACCCGTCCGTCGACAAGGGCGCCGCGCTGCGTGGCCTCGTGGCCGAGACCGACGTGCGGACGATCGTCTACGCCGGCGACGACCTCGGTGACCTGCCCGCGTACGAGGCACTGACGGTGATGCGCGACGCCGGAGAGGTCGAGGCCCTGCTGGTCGCGGTCGCCTCGGACGAGCAGCCGGCGCTGGTGCCGCGCGCCGACGTCGTCCTCCACGGACCCGACGAGCTCGCGGACTGGCTCGAGCGACTGGCCGATGCGCTCGACTGCTGAGCGGGCCGGTCGCGCTCTCGCTGCGTGGACGCTGCGACGCAGTCCTGCCGGGCTGCTGCTCGCCGCCGCGTTCTTCTGGTTCTCGCTGCAGCCGTCCCTGCTGCCGAGGACGTGGGTGCTCCAAGGAGTGCTGAGCGGGGTGCTGACGGCGATCGGCTACGGCCTCGGCGCGCTGCTGGGACTCGTCGGCCGCACGATCCTCGCCCGCGTCCGGCCCGGCGCGGTCGTCGTGCTGCGCAGCCGGCGGATGCGCCTGTGGCTGCCGGGCCTGGCCGCCGTGCTGGTCGTGCTGACCTACGGTCGCAGCGTCGAGCGCCAGCTCTGGACGTACGCCCGGCTGGGCGTCGACGCGCCCGCGGGTCCCCTCCTGGGCGTCCCGCTGGTCGCGGCCGTGGTGCTGTTGGTGATCGTCGGCGTCGCGCTCGCGCTGCGGTGGGTGCGCGACGTCCTCGCGCGACGAGGCCGCACGCTCCTCGGGCCGGTCGTGGCCTCGGTCCTCGCGACGGTCGTGACGGTGGTGGCGGTCGTCGCGGCGCTGAACGCCTGGGCGTACCAGCGCACTCTCGACGGGCTCAACAGCTCGATGTCGTTGTCGGACACGGTCCTCACGCCGTTCGACCCGGAACCACCCGAGTCGCCGTACGCCACCTCGGGACCCGGCTCGGACGTCGCGTGGGACGGGCTCGGTGACCAGGGGCGTACGTTCCTCGGGCGGCGGCCGACCGCTGCGCGGATCACCGAGCTGACGGGCGAGGACGCGGTCGAGCCGATCCGCCTCTACGTCGGGCGCGGGTCGGCCGAGACCGTCGACGAGCGGGTCGCGGTGCTGCTCGACGAGATGGACCGTACGGACGCGTGGGCGCGCCGCATCGTGGTCGTCAACGTGCCGACCGGCACCGGCTGGATGAACGAGCAGCTGTTCGTGCCCCTGGAGTACTTCCACGACGGCGACAGTGCCGTGGTCGGCATTCAGTACTCGCACCTGCCGAGCCCGGTCGCGTTCCTCATGGAGCAGGACGCGGCGATCGTCACGGCGCGGGCGACGCTCGACGCCGTGCGCGACCGCCTCGACGCGCTACCCGGGACCGATCGCCCGCTGCTGGTCGTCACCGGCGAGAGCCTCGGTGCTTACGGCGGCCAAGGCGCCTTCGCGGACCTCGACGCGATGACCACGCAGGTCGACCGGGCCCTGTGGGTCGGGACCCCGTCGTTCACCGCGCTGCGACGCACCGCCGAGCGCGAGCGCGTCCGCGGTTCACGGCAGGTCGCCCCGGTGCTCGGTGACGGCGGCACGATCCGCTTCGCCAACCGCGTCAGCGACCTCGACGGGGTCTCGCCGCGCGTCACGTACCTCCAGAACGCCGACGACCCGATCGTGTGGTGGGAGCCGTCGCTGGCGTGGCACGAACCGGACTGGATGGACGAGCGTCGTGACCCCGCGGTCTCCCCGTACCTGCGGTGGTGGCCGACCGGCACGTTCTTCGCGGTCGCCCTCGACATGGCGGTCGGCAACGACTTCGACGAGGGCAACGGCCACCTCTACGGCACCCAGCCGCTGGACGCCTGGCGCGCGATGCTGCCGCCGGACGGCTGGGACGACGCGCAGGTCGAGGCGCTGCGCGAGACCCTGCGCGGGGTGCGCTGATGCGGGCCCCGACGACCGCGCCTCTGCTTCCGCACACCGGGTGGACGCGCGTCCGGACGGTGGTGAACTGGGTCAACCTCTCGACCGTGCTGGGCCTCCTGCTCGCCTGGATCGGTGGCGCGGAGGTGCGGCGGCGCGGACGCGGGACGTACGTCGCTACCGGCTACCGCTGGCGCATCCCGGCGGCATCGGCGTTCACGGTCGGCAGCGTGATCGTGTCGCGGCACGGCGAGGACCGTTTCACGCGGCGGCCGGCGCTGCTGCTGCACGAGGACCGGCACTGCACGCAGTACGCGTGGTGCCTCGGCCCCGTGATGCTCCCGCTGTACTTCGCCGGCGTCGGGGTCTCGTACGCGGTGGCCGGCGACCACTGGTCGTACAACCCGTTCGAGCGGCTCGCCGTGCTCGTCGACGGCGACTACCGCGTGAACCCGCCGCGCTGGCGAGACTGAGTGGGCGAGCCCTCGGTCACGCCTGTCCGGATGCTGGACTGATTGGACGGTATGTGAGACGGCGACGTACGCTTGCGAAAGCTCATCACGAGGGGCGGAGGGACACGGCCCGACGAAGCCCCGGCAACCACCCGGCGATGCTCGCGCAGACTGCGAGGCCGCGCCAGGGGATGGTGCCAATTCCGTCCTGTGGCGAAAGTCGCGCACAGGAGAGATGACGAGGAGGCCTCGTGAGCGCGAGCACCCTGGAGTCCACCGGCCGTACGACCGCCCGTCCCGGAGCCTTCGGCAACGCGACCGGCCTGGTCTGCCGCGCATGCGGCACTGCTCAGGAGCTGGGCCCGCACTACGCCTGTATCGAGTGCTTCGGTCCGCTCGAGGTGTCGTACGACTTCGGCACCCTCACACGTGAGCAGATCGAAGCCGGACCCAAGAGCATCTGGCGCTACCAGCCGCTGCTGCCCGTCCCGGCCGACATCGCGTCGTTCCCCAACACCGATCCCGGCTTCACCCGTCTCGTCAAGGCCGACAACCTGGCCCGCGAGCTCGGCATCAAGTCCCTCTGGATCAAGGACGACTCGGGCAACCCGACGCACTCCTTCAAGGACCGCGTCGTCGCCGTCGCCCTGTCCGCCGCGCGCGAGCTCGGCATGAAGGTGCTGGCCTGCCCGTCCACGGGCAACCTCGCCAACGCCGTCGCCGCGGCTGCCGCCCGCGCCGGCATCAAGAGCGTCGTCTTCATCCCCGAGAACCTCGAGCGGCCGAAGATCCTCACCACCGCGGTCTACGGCGGCACGCTGGTCGCGGTCCGCGGCAACTACGACGACGTGAACAAGCTCGCCAGCGAGATCGCCGGCGAGGAGGAGGGCTGGGCGTTCGTCAACGTCAACGTCCGTCCCTACTACGCGGAGGGCTCCAAGACCCTCGCGTACGAGACCGCCGAGCAGCTCGGCTGGCGCATCCCCCAGCAGATCGTCATCCCGGTCGCCTCGGGCTCACAGCTCACCAAGGTCGACAAGGGTCTGACCGAGCTGGGCAAGCTGGGACTGGTCGATGCGACGCCCTACAAGATCTTCGGCGCACAGGCGACCGGCTGCTCGCCGGTCGCGCAGGCGTTCCGCGACGGCCACGACGTCGTCCGCCCGGTGAAGCCCGACACGATCGCCAAGTCGCTCGCGATCGGCAACCCGGCCGACGGGCCGTACGTGCTCGACACGTGCCGTCGTACGGGCGGGGCCGTCGAGGACGTCTCCGACGACGAGGTGCGCGACGGCATCCAGCTGCTCGCCCGCACCGAGGGCATCTTCGCCGAGACCGCCGGCGGCGTCACGATCGCGACGCTCAAGAAGCTCATCGCGACCGGTCAGCTCGACCCGGACGCAGAGACGGTCGTCTTCAACACCGGCGACGGCCTCAAGACCCTCGACGCGATCGCCGACCGTGTCGGTCCGGCCGCCACGATCGACCCCACCTACTCGGCGTTCACCGCCGCCAACCTCGTCTGACCGAGAGGACACCATGAGCGTCTCCGTCCGCATCCCCACGATCCTTCGCACCTACACCAAGGGCGACTCCGAGGTCACGGTCGAGGGCGACGACGTCGCGTCGGTCATCGACGCGCTCGAGGCCTCGTACCCGGGGATCAAGGCGCGTGTCGTCGACGAGACCGGTGCGATCCGCCGCTTCGTCAACGTGTACGTGGGGACCGAGGACATCCGCTTCGCCGAGGGGCTGGGCACGACGGTCCCGACGGGCCAGCAGGTCTCGATCATCCCCGCGGTCGCCGGCGGCTGCTGACCGTCAGGGCTTCACGGCCTGCAGCGTGTAGCTGGCCGCCATCCGTTCCGGGTGGTCGGCCAGCCGATGCTCCCCGGGGTGGTCGGGGTGCGGCTCCATCAGCCCGGGGAGCGCGACCCACGGGACGGAGTCGTGCTCGGCCAGACCGGTGACGGTCAGCCCGTGGTCGAGCAGGGCGGTCACCACGTCGGCGAGCGAGTGGACCCACTCCCGGCTGGGGAGCTCCTTCAACGTCTCCGTCGACTCGACGTACGACTCTGCAGTGGTGAACACGAGCGGTTCGGGTTGGTGGAAGTACGGGTAGGTCAGCGTGGCCCGCCCGTCGACGACCTCGTGCGTGAGCAGCATCGGGTGGCCCTCACGGAGGAACAGCCGGCCGCCCGGTCGGAGCAGGTCGCTCACGACGCCGGCCCAGCGGTCGACGTCGGGCAACCAGATCAGCGCTCCGATGCCGGTGAAGACCAGGTCGTACGCTCCGGCGCCGAGCAGCCCGACCGCGTCGTACACGTCGCCCTCGACGTACGACACGTCCGCGCCTGCCCGACGCGCCAGGGCGCGTGCCTGGTCGAGCGACGCCGGCGAGAGGTCGAGCCCGACCACGTCGCAGCCGAGGCGGTGCAGGCTCACGGTGTCCGAGCCGATGTGGCACTGGAGGTGCACGGCACGCAGCCCGGCGACGTCGCCGAGCAACGGGAGGTCGAACCGTACGACGTCGCTGAGCGCCGCGGGGTCGTCGGCGTACCGGCGGAGGTCGTACTCGGGCGACGTGGCGTGGGCCGGTGCGCGGTCGTCCCACATCGCCCGGTTCACGGCAAGGTAGTCGTCGGTCATGCCGTCACCGTCCCACGTCCGGCGCGCTGCCGGCGGGCGACGTCAGGTCCCGACGAGACCGGTGGTCGGGCTGGACGCGAGCGCCGACTCGCGGCGGGGGATCCGCCCGGCTCGGCGAGCGGCACGTCCGGCGCGTACTGCGCCGGCGATGGCCGCGGCCATCGCCGGCGGGTCGTCGGCGCGGGTCACGGCCGTCGCGCACAGCACCGCGTCGCAGCCCAGCTCCATCGCGAGAGCGGCATCGGAGGCGGTGCCGATGCCGGCGTCGAGCACGACCGGGACGTCCACCGCACCGGCGATCGCCGCGATCGCCCGCGGGTTCGTGATGCCGAGACCCGACCCGATCGGTGAGCCCAGCGGCATGACCGCTGCGCACCCGAGGTCGGCGAGCCGACGCGCCGTGACCAGGTCGTCGTTGGTGTAGGGGAGCACGACGAAACCGTCGCGGACGAGCGTCTCCGCCGCGTCGATGAGCTCGACGACGTCGGGAAGGAGCGTCACGTCGTCGGCGACGACCTCCAGCTTCACCCACGACGTTCCGAGGGCCTCACGCGCGAGCCGGGCGGTGAGGACCGCCTCGCGCGCCGTCCGGCAGCCCGCGGTGTTGGGGAGCAGCCGGGCACCGTGCTCGCGCACGACGTCGAGCAGAGACCCGGGCGCGTCGGCGCCGACACGACGGATCGACACGGTGACGAGGTCGCTCCCGCTCGCGGCGAGGCAACGGCGGAGCACCTCGGGGTTGGGGATCCCTCCCGTCCCGAGGAACATCCGGCTCTCGATCGTGGTCCCGGCGACGACGAGCGGGTCTGGGACGCTCTCGTGCACGAGGTCAGCCTCCTTGGACGGCGGTGACGACGTCGACCTCGGCGCCGTCGCGGATCAGGTGGCCGGCCCACTGCGACCGGGGGACCACCGCGCCGTCGACGGCGACGGCGACGTCGGTCCGCCCGATGGCGAGGGCGTCGACCAGGCCGAGCACGGTGGTCGCACCAGGCAGGTCGTGGGTGGACCCGTTGAGCCGGATCGTCATCGAGTCTCCTGGAGATCGGCGAGACCGGCGCCGGCCGGCCCGGTGAAGCGGCGGGGATCGGTGGTATCCCAGCCGGCAGGCGGCTCGTCCCCGGCGACGAGTGCGGCCACGACGTCAGCGGTCCACGGCGCCAGCAGGATCCCGCCGCGATGGTGCCCGCTCGCGACGAGGAGCCCGTCGACGCCCGTCCACCCGACGAGAGGCACGTGGTCGGGTGCGGCGGGGCGGAGCCCGGCGGTGGCCTCGACGAACGTGGCGTCCCGAAGCTCCGGCACGACCTCGGTCGCGTCGTGGAGCAGGTCGTGGACGGCCTCGGCGGTGACCGCGGTGTCGTACCCACGCTCGACGCTCGTGGCGCCGACGACCACCTCGCCGTCGGCGCGGGGGACGAGGTAGACGGCGCGCCCCCGGACGTCGGCGCGCACGGTCCGCTGCAGCGCCGGGCGGTCGGTGCGGACCCGCAGGATCTCGCCCTTCACCGGGCGGACGGCGGTGCGCAGCCAGCCGGGCACGCCGGCGGTGTCGGCCAGTCCCACGCCGTTGGCGACCACGACGACCTCGTGCCGGCGGTGCCGTCCGGCCCGACGCGTACGGACTCCGGTCGCCGTACCGGTGTCGGTCATGACGTCGGCCGTGTCCTCGACGAAGGCGACTGCTCGCCGCGCGCACGCGGCGAGCAGGGCCGCGACCAGCGTCCGGTTGTTGACGCTGTGGTCCGAGAGCACCTCCGTGACCGAGTGCATCCCCGGGTGGAGTGCGGGCTCGAGCGCTCGCGCCTCGCGACGAGAGAGCAGGCGGTGCGTGATCCCGGCCGAGGCCATCAGCGCGTGGAGGCGGGCCTGCGTGCCGGCATCGTCGTCCGTGGCGGCGACGAGGAGCGTGCCCTCGGAGCGCAGCTCGGGCCCCCACCCGGCATCGGCCTCGAGGTCGTGAGCGGTGGCGGGCCACCGATCGAGGGAGGCCAGCCCGAGGCGGAGCAGGGACTCCTCGCCGAACCACGCCTCGCCCGCAGGGGAGAGCATCCCGGCGGCAGCCCAGGACGCGCCGCGCGCGGGCACGGGGTCGTACACGGTGACGCGGTGGCCACGACGGGCGAGCGTCCACGCGACGGTGAGCCCGATGACTCCGCCGCCGACGACGGCGACGCTGGGGACGGACGAGGGCACCTGCTCCTGCCTTCCTTCGCCGGCATGACCCGGATCAGGTTCGACGGTCGGAGCGGCATCGGCTCCCTCTCAGCCCTTGGCCAGGGCTCCCGTGGGGACGTCCGCACCGTAGGCGTCGGGAGGCGGCGGAGTCAACCGTCGCCGCGACTGCGTGGATCCGAGCAGCACACCGGCGATCACGACCCCGCCGAACACCAGCTCCACCGGGTCGAGCCGCTCGTGCAGGAGGAGGGCGCTGGCGCTCATCCCGACGACCGGGACCAGCATCGAGAACGGCGCGACGGTGCTGGACGGGTAGCGCGTCATCAGGATCGTCCAGAGGCCCGACCCGAGCACCGTGCCGATGACGACGGTGTACGCGATGCCGAGCACCGCGGGCAGCGCCTCGACCGTGAACGACGTGGCGAGGGACTCGCCGATGCGGTCCGGGCCCTCGACGATCAGCGCCACCGCGAGCATCGGAAGCGGCGGCACGACCGACATCCACAGCGTGAGGTGGAGCGGGTTCGAGGGACGCGCCTGCCGGTTGGCGAGGTTGCCGAACGCCCAGCCGAGCGCGCCCAGCAGCGTGAGCACGACGGGGAGGAGCGCCGCGGTCTGCGAGCGGTGCCACGCGACGCCGGCGAGCCCGACGATCGCGACGACGATGCCGAGGACCTGGCGTCCGCTCAGCCGCTCCCGGAGCAGGACGCCGGCGAGCACGACGGTGAACGGTGCCGATGCCTGGAGGACCAGCGACGCGAGACCGGGGGGCATCCCGGCACGCATCCCGGCGTACAGGA
Source organism: Mumia sp. Pv4-285 (assembly GCF_041320275.1). Taxonomy (NCBI): domain Bacteria; kingdom Bacillati; phylum Actinomycetota; class Actinomycetes; order Propionibacteriales; family Nocardioidaceae; genus Mumia; species Mumia qirimensis. The sequence goes on from NZ_CP162023.1 coordinate 962,922, forward strand.
AGACGAACTGCGCGATGCCGAAGCCGACGCCGTAGCCGATCAGCCAGCGCAGGCGCACGTCCGGACGAGGGACGAGGAGGATCGTCGGGATCGCCAGCAGGCCGAAGCGCAGCGCGACGCAGAACATCGGCGGGTACTGCTCGAGCGAGGCGTGGATGGCGATGAAGTTCAGCCCCCAGCAGATCGCCACGAGCACGGCGAGCGAGCGGTCGCGGTTGGTCACCGGACCAGCGTGCGGGTGAACCAGGATGAAGCACAAGCGACTATTGCTTCGCTGACGTTGTAGCGTTCCTTCATGGAAACCGCCGGGATGGACGTGGAGAAGCTGGCGATGCTGCGCGAGCTCGCTGAGCGGGGAAGCATCACCGCGGTCGCCGACGCGACGTACCGGACACCCTCCGCCGTCTCGCAGGCGATCAAGGCGCTCGAGCGCGACCTGGGCGCTGTCCTGGTCGTGCGCGAGGGGCGCGGGGTCCGGCTCACCGACGCCGGCGCGCTGCTCGCCGACGGTGCGGTCGAGGTGGCGGAGGCGGTCGCGCGGACCCGGGCCAGGTTCGAGGAGTTCCGCGGCGGCGTGACCGGAGAGGTGACGGTCACGGCATTCCCGAGCGGGGCGGAGATGCTGCTCGCACCGCTGCTGCCCCGCCTCGCCGTCGAGGCTCCGGGGGTCACGCTGCGGCTCAGCGACCTCGATCTCGCCGAGTACGAGCTCGCGGCTGCGACCGCCGACCACGACCTGGTCCTCGGTCACTCCGTGCTCGCGGTGCCCGACCCGGCGACGACCCGCCTGCACGTCACGCCGCTGCTGCGCGAGCCGCTCGACGTCGCGGTTCCCGCGAAGCACCGGCTCGCCGACGCCGGCAGCGTCCGACCCCAGGACCTGGTCGACGAGCCGTGGATCGGCGTCCCGGTCGGACACCCGTTCGACCTGCTGCTGCCGATGCTCGCGGTCGACGGACGCCAGCCGCGGGTCGTCCAGCGGTTCCTCGACAACCACGTGGTCGCCGCGTTCGTCGCGGCCGGTCAGGGAGTCGCCCTGCTGCCCCGTCTGTGGCGGCGAGCTGCCGAGGCCAAGGGCGTACGCCTCCTGCGGCTCGACGGCGTCCGCGCGGGGCGGCACGTGTTTGCCCTCGCTCGCCCCGACCGCGCCGAGCGGGCAGCCGTACGCCGCGTGCTGAGGGTGCTGGAGGACGTGGCGGCGGAGCTGGGCTGACGGGTCAGCGCACGACGCGCGCCCACAGGTTCTGCACGTCGCCCGAGGTCGACCGGTCGAGCCACTCCAGGGCCACCGGGAGGCCGCCGGGTGCTTCGAGCACCCGGGTGCCGTCCCCGACGAACCGTGGGACGACGTGCAGCAGGACCTCGTCGAGGAGTCCCGCCTCGAGGAGCCGCCGCGACGTGACGGCGCCGAGGACGACGACGTACTTGTCGCCGGCGGCCTCGGCCGCGACCGCGTACGCCTCCTCGACGGTGCCGGTCACGTGCACGTGGTCCTCGCTGGCCGGCGCCTCCTCCGGATCGTGGGTGTGGATGACGATCGGGCCCTCCCACGCGCCGCCGAACGGCTTGCCCGTGAGCTCCTCGATGTCGTCGGGCTGGGCGCCCGGCGGCTGCCAGTGCGCCGTCCTCCCGCCGACGAGCAGCGCGCCGATGTTTGCGATCACCGTGTCGACGATCGCGTTCGGGCCGCCCATGGTGGGGTCGAGGAGCCAGCTCAACTCCTCGCCGGGGCCCGTGATGAAGCCGTCGAGGCTGGCAGTGGCATGGTAGAGCGAGGTGGCCACGGGCAGGTCCTTCCGTCGGGTGTGGAGCAGGGACCAGCCGGCGACGCCGAACTCATCGGTCCGCCCCACTCTTTGCACTCTCAGGGACCGAGTGCTAAAAATGGCATTAGCACTCGTCTCTGGCGAGTGCCAAAGCACAGCACGAACGGACCAGGACGATGAGGTTCGAAGGTCGCGGCGGGAAGGGTTCGTCGTGGACGCGGGCCGTCCGTCGCGGGCATCCCCTGGGCCATCCACCTCTACGCGGAGGAATCGCGGGAGCATGCCGAAGACCATTGCATTCAACGAGGAAGCCCGTCGCGGCCTCGAGCGCGGGATGAACACCCTCGCCGACGCCGTCAAGGTGACCCTCGGCCCCAAGGGCCGCAACGTCGTCCTCGAGAAGAAGTGGGGCGCCCCCACCATCACCAACGATGGTGTGAGCATCGCCAAGGAGATCGAGCTCGAGGATCCCTACGAGAAGATCGGCGCCGAGCTCGTCAAGGAGGTCGCCAAGAAGACTGACGACGTCGCTGGCGACGGCACCACCACCGCCACCGTGCTCGCCCAGGCGCTCGTGCGCGAGGGCCTGCGCAACGTCGCGGCCGGCGCCAACCCGATCGCGCTCAAGCGTGGCATCGAGAAGGCCGTCGAGGCCGTCAGCGCGCAGCTGCTCGGGATGGCCAAGGACGTCGAGACCAAGGAGCAGATCGCTTCGACGGCCTCGATCTCCGCTGCTGACCCCACCGTCGGCGAGATCATCGCCGAGGCGATGGACAAGGTCGGCAAGGAAGGCGTCATCACCGTCGAGGAGAGCAACACCTTCGGTCTCGAGCTCGAGCTCACCGAGGGCATGCGCTTCGACAAGGGCTACATCTCGCAGTACTTCTACACCGACCCCGAGCGCATGGAGGCGGTGCTCGAGGATCCCTACATCCTCATCGCCAACTCCAAGATCTCGAACGTCAAGGACCTCGTGCCGGTCCTCGAGAAGGTCATGCAGTCGGGCAAGTCGCTGCTGATCATCGCCGAGGACATCGAGGGCGAGGCGCTGGCCACCCTGATCGTCAACAAGGTCCGTGGCACGTTCAAGTCCGTCGCCGTCAAGGCCCCGGGCTTCGGCGACCGCCGCAAGGCCATGCTGACCGACATCGCCATCCTCAGCGGTGGCGAGGTCATCAGCGAGGAGGTCGGCCTCAAGCTCGAGAACGCTGACCTCTCGCTGCTCGGCACGGCCCGCAAGGTCGTCGTGACCAAGGACGAGACCACCATCGTCGACGGCGGTGGCTCGGAGGACCAGATCACCGGCCGGGTCAACCAGATCCGCGCCGAGATCGAGAACTCCGACTCGGACTACGACCGCGAGAAGCTGCAGGAGCGCCTGGCGAAGCTCGCCGGCGGTGTTGCGGTCATCAAGGTCGGCGCGGCCACCGAGGTCGAGCTCAAGGAGCGCAAGCACCGCATCGAGGACGCCGTTCGCAACGCGAAGGCTGCCGTCGAGGAGGGCATCGTCGCCGGTGGCGGCGTCGCGCTCGTCCAGGCGACCGCTGCGGCGTTCGAGAAGCTGGAGCTCGAAGGTGACGAGGCCACCGGTGCGCAGATCGTGCGCTCGGCCTCGACCGCTCCGCTGAAGCAGATCGCGATCAACGCCGGCCTCGAGGGCGGAGTCGTGGCGGAGAAGGTCCAGGGCCTCCCCGCCGGTCACGGTCTCAACGCGGCGACCGGCGAGTACGTCGACCTCATCGCCGAGGGCATCCTCGACCCGGCCAAGGTGACCCGCTCGGCGCTGCAGAACGCAGCCTCGATCGCGGCGCTCTTCCTCACCACCGAGGCCGTCGTCGCCGACAAGCCCGAGAAGAACGCTCCGGCCATGCCGGGCGGCGACATGGGCGACATGGGCGGCATGGGCTTCTGATCGCTCGCGATCAGAACGATCAGCACAGCTGATCGGAGCCACCGTCTGACGCACCACGTACGACGCCCCGTCGGTCTTCGGACCGGCGGGGCGTCGTCGTCTGTGCGGTGATGTCAGAACGTGTCCTCGCCGGGGAACATCGCCTTCCTGATCTCGGTCGACTGTGCCCGGCACTCGACGGACTCGACGCCGCGCTGGGGCACGTCGCAGTCGTAGAGCGTCCAGCCCTTACGGCCCTCGAGCCGTGTGAGCACCATCGGGCTCCCGTCGGTGTCGAACGTGACCTGAGGGATGTCGAGACGTTGCTCGTCGATCTGCAGCTCCGTGCGCTGTCCGGTCCGGACGTCCTCGGCGACGATCGGATCGCCCGGTCGGCCGTCCCGCTGGACCCAGCTCCCGGCCAGCAGCCTCAGCCGCCCGTCGGGGGCGAGGTACTGCTGCTCGTCACGCTCGTCGCCCTTCAACGGGACGACGGTCCAGCCCTCGAGGCCTCCGCCGGGTCCGCCCCGGCCGAGCTCGCCGTCACCGGACGTGAGGATGGTGCGTCCGGCGACGGCGGCGACCAGGACGTCACCGGCCGTCTCGGGCTCGAAGAACCCGTCGTCTCGTCGGGTGTTCCAGACCCGGTACTCACCACCGGACCCCATCTTCATCTCGATCACCACGACACCGCGCGAGACGCCGTGGACGACCCCGTCGTCGGCGGGAGCCTCGGCGGACGACTTCTCGAGCGGGACGCGTCGAGCCTGCTCCGTACCCTCGGCGACGTCGTAGACGTGCACAGTCGTGCGGCCTCCGGCGCGACTCGTCCAGGCGACGACGGAGGACTCGACGTCGGCGGCCAGGCTGGGGAACCATCCGTCGTCGCGGCTCACCGGATCTCCGATCGGCGTCTCGTGCCCGTCCGGCGTCATCAGGTACGGCCGACGGTCGTCGCCCAGGTAGACGACGCCCTCGGGGGTGGCGACGGCCATCCCGCGTGGACCCCCGTGGGTGCGGGGGTGCGCCGTGCCCAGGATCGAGATGTGGGTCGACCCGACGAGGTGGGCATGGAGTCCCGAGGTCGGCTGCACGCTCACCGGTGGCTGGCTGTCGTGCAGGAGGGGCCGGAGGAGGACGGTGCCGAGGACGAGTGCACCGGCGGCCGCGGCGGTGACGACGGGGACGAGCGCCAGCCGGGGGACCCGACGGCGGAGCTCGCGTCCGGTGATCGCCGCCAGGTCGGGGGCAGGGACGTGGCCTGCCGTGTGGTCCGTGACCGAGTCGTGAACGAGCGTCTCGAGGTTCATGCCGGGCTCCTTCCGAGATCGATCGTGGGTTGCGGGGCGAGGTCGGAGTCGGGTTCGTCTTCCGGGGCGAGCCGGTGGCCGCGTGCACCCAGCTCGGCGCGCAGGGCGCGCATTGCCGCGCTCGCACGGCTCTTGACGGTCCCTGGCGGGATCCCGAGGACGGTCGCCACCTCACGCTCGCTCAGGTCCTCGAAGTAGCGGAGGACCACCACGGCACGCTGCTTCGCGGGGAGCCGCTGGAGGCACCGCCACACCTGGTCGGAGGTCGCGACCGCGTCGGCGTGACCGACGTTCCCGCGCTCCGGTACGTCGGGGACCGACCGCTCGACGTGCCGCCATCGTCGGCGCCACCCGTCGCGTGCCTCGTTGACGACCATGCGGCGTACGTAGGCGTCGGGGTGGTCGGCGACCTGGACGCGTTGCCACGACGAGTACGCCTTGGCGAACGCGGACTGCACGACGTCCTCCGCATCGCTCCGGTTGCCGGTCAGGGCGTGGGCGAGCCGGAACATCGGTGTCCAGCGGACGGCGACGAACGCTTCGAAGGATTCGCGCTCTTCAGGGGTCATGGTCTCAAGGACGTTGTCGGGCGGGCGATCGGTTCATTCAGGTCGCCCGACCACGCCAGCGGGCGCCTCCGTCGTACCGTGGAGCTGTGTACGTGCCGCGAGCCAACGCCCTCGACGACCCCGCCGCGATCGACGCGCTGATCTCGAGTGCGGGAGCGGGTGACCTCGTGACTGCGGACGCCGACGGGCTCCCGTACGCCACCCGGCTCCCGCTGGTGTGGCTGCGCGACGAGGACCGGGTGATCGCGCACATGGCGGTCGCGAACCCGCACTGGCGCACGATCGACGACGGCTCGCCCGCCCTGGTCGTCGTGACGGGACCTCAGGCGTACGTGTCGCCGTCCTGGTACGCCGCGAAGGCCGAGCACGGGCGCGTCGTGCCGACCTGGAACTACAGCCGGGTCGAGCTGCGCGGGTCGGTCCGTGTCCACCGCGAGGCCGGGTGGCTGCGGGACGCCGTCACCCGCCTGACTGTGGTGCACGAGCGACCGCGGCCCGAGCCGTGGCAGGTGACCGATGCTCCGGAGGCGTACGTCGAGGGCCAGCTGCGGGGCATCGTCGGGATCGAGGTCCTGGTGACCTCGGTCGCCGGCAAGGCCAAGCTGAGCCAGAACCGCTCCGACGCCGACCGTGCGGGCGTGGTCGCTGGGCTGCGTGCCGAGGGTGGCCCGGAGGAGCACGCCGTCGCTGACGCGATGACGGCCGACCCGCTGCGGCCGGACGTTCACTCCGACTCGACGTCGTCCCACGACGTCGGGTCCACGAGGTAGACCTGCTCGCCGGCCCGCGGGTCACGCGCGTGCAGCGTGTGGAACGTCGGTGAGAAGGGCCCACCGAGGTCGACCACTGTCGCGGACGCCCCCAGCACACCGCGGATCAGCTCCGGCGGACACGTGCGGTCGTTCCGTGTGACGACGCCCGGTGTCGACCACACCGGCACGCCGTTCGCCATCCCGGAGAGCTGGAGGTGGAAGTGCCCGCACAGCACCGCATGGACGTCGGCACCTGCCACCGCGGCGGCAAGCTGGTCACGGTCGTGGAGGCCGTGGTCGCGCATGAACGGCGACCAGTCGACGTGCAGCGGAGGGTGGTGGAGCGCGACGACGGTGCCGGAGGGCGCCGGGGTGGCGAGACGCCCCCGCAACCACGCCAGCTGACCGCCGTCGAGCTCGCCGTGCACCGAACCCGGGACGAGGCTGTCGAGCGTGACGACTCGGAGCCCCCGCACCTCGCTCACCGCGGCGCGCTTGCCGCTCGTCCCGCCTGCGAGCCTGCCGACGTCGCGACCGTCGGGGCCGAGGTGGCCCGATCCGAGCGCGCGCCCGAACGCCTCACGATCGTCGTGGTTGCCGGTCGTGTAGACGTGCGGGATGCCGCGCTCCTCGGCGAAGGCGCCCACAAGGTCACGGACGGCGACGCATCCCTCGTACGACCCGTCGTCGGCGATGTCACCGGTCACCAGCACCACGTCGAGATCGGGAACGTGACGGACGTCGTCGAGGATCTGCTCGAGCGAGGCGACCGCGTCGACGCCGTCCTCGTCAGGCCCGGTGCGGGACACGTGGGTGTCGGACAGGTGCAGGATGCGATGCGTGGGGGCCACCGTCGCAGCCTACGGTCGTCGACCGACGGACGTCAGCGTCCCAGATAGCTCTGTGCAGCGACGGCGAGCGCGCGGGCGTACCGCCGTTGGCCCGCCTTGGCCCGCATCGTGCGTGCGTCCCTGGGGTTGCGCATGTTGCCGAGCTCGACCATCACGGTCGGGATGCGGCTGAGGTTGAGGGTGCCCAGGTCGCCGCGTCGGACGAGCGCGGTCCCGGCCGCGGTGTAGGTCGAACGGCGGAACCCGCGGTCCTCGAGCGCGCTACGGGTCAGCCGGCCGAGGCGCGCGGAGCGTACGACGGCGCCGCGCCTGCTCGTCACGATCACGTGGAATCCACGTCCCGACGCCGCAGCGCCGTCACCGTGGATGCTGATCTTTAGGTCGGCGGCACGGGTACGACCGCGGTATCCCTTGTTGCCGAGCTTGCCGCGGACGTCGACGCACGGGCCCCACAGTGCCCGGCTGTTGCGGGTGCGGGTCATCACGACGGTCGCGCCCCGCGCCCGCAGCATCGCCCGCAGCCGCTTGGCGACGCGCCAGGTGAATGTCGCCTCCGGGAAGCCGGCGTTCGTCGCCGTCCCGGTCGTGTTGCACGCCTTGCGGAGACCGCCGGCAGCCACGGGCCGGTTGATCTGGCGCGGGAAGCGGCTGTTGCCGAGCTGGTGGCCGGGATCGATCACGATCGTCGTGCCCGCGAGCGGAGCCGCTGCACGTGACACGGATCCAGCGTGCGGGCTCGCGGAGGAGGGCGCCGGCACCGCGCCGTCGCTCACGGTCGGCCGCGTCGGCGCGGTGGACGCGGAGGCCGCGGCGTACCCTGCCGAGGCCACGAGGGTGGCGGCGGTGAGGGCGGCGGCGAGGCGGAGCATCGTACGAGGCTATCCCGCCGACGTAGGCTGAGCCCATGCTCTGGCTCCTCATCATCATCGCGCTGGTCGCCGCCGCCTACGTCTTCCGGGTCCAGCTCCTGTCCAAGGTCCTCGGACAGGACCAGACCCGCGTCCGTCGGATGCTCGAACGCCGCAAGGGCGATCGCCGCTGACACGTGGGCGCTTCCGGACTCGCCGCCGGCCTCCTCGTAGCGCTGGCGGCGCTCGTGCTGCTCGGCCTCGCCGTGCTGGGCATGGGTCTTCTCCTGGCCGGTGGGTTGTCTCGTCGCCCGGGAGGGCGCCCGCTCGTGTGGGCGGGAGCGTCGATGCTCGCGGTCGTCGCCGCTGTCGCGATCGCCGTGGTCGTCTGGGTGGGTCTGACCAGCGATCCCGACACGCTGGAGCTCGATCTGCGTGAGCCCGTGACGGCCGCATCGCTCGACAAGGAGCAGATGCCCGGCTTCCCCGGGGTGTACGACTACGGCTCGGATCGTGTCGAGCTCGTGCTGCCGGACGGCACCGAGCTCTCCTCCGACGCCGACGCCGTGACCGTCTGGACCGACGAGGACGTGGTCACGTCCGTCAAGGTCAACCGGCGTACGACCTCGCAGGGCGAGGCCGTCGACGTCGTCCGAGCGTGGGCCGACGACCTCGACCTCGAGACGCCCGGGCTCGACAGTGACGGCGACCTGCCGTGGTCGACCACCCAGCCGGCCGGCGGCGCCGAGGTGACGCTGTCGCTCCAACCCGTCCCGGACGGACGGGCCAAGCCGTTCCTCTCGATCGACGTCAGCCGCACAGACGCAGCGCCGTGAGCACGTACGCCCGCGCGCACCGCACGACCTCGTCGATCTCGACGTACTCGTTCACCGCGTGGGCGTTCGCGATGTCCCCGGGGCCGTACTGGACGGTCGGCACCCCGGCCGCGGCGTACAGCCTGAGGTCGGAGCCGTACGGCGCGCCCGTCGCACGCGGGCGGGGAGCGCCTGCCCCCGCGGCGGCATCCTGGACGACGTCGAGGAGCGGATGGTCGTCGGGGAGCCGTCCGGGCGCGAACGTCCCGCCCGGGAACGACACCTCGATCGGGTGGTCACGCAGCCAGAGGTCGCCGCGACCTGCCTCGTCGAGCGCTGCACGCAGGGTCGCCTGCGCAGCGGCCACGGGCTCGCCCGGGCGTACTCCGAACCGACCCTCGGCCACGCACACGTCAGGGACGGTGCTGGCCCAGTCGCCGGCGTGGACGGTGCCGATCGAGATCGGGAACGGCAGCAACAGGTGGGCGAAGCGCTCGCCCACGCCGGTGTTGCGCTGCGCCTCGAGCTCTCGGAGCACCTCGCGGGCGACGTCGAGACCGTCGAGGGCGCTGATGCCGCTGGTACGCATCGAGCCGTGCGCGGCGCGGCCACGGACGACGAGCCGGAACGTGAGCGACCCGGCGTTGTCGGTCACGACGTGTCCGGCGGTCGGCTCGGCGATCACGCACGCGTCGGCGGTATGACCGCGTCGCAACGTCGCGTACGCACCGAGGCCGCCGTCCTCCTCGCCGATCACCGTGTGGACCGCCAGGGGGCGGGCGAGGCGGATGCCGCTCGTGCGGAGCGCGTGGACGGCGCCGAGGACCGCCGCGACGCCGCCGAGCATGTCGCACACCCCTCGACCGTGCCAGCGACCGTCACGCTCCCGCACGGTGAAGGGATCGTCGGCCCACAGCGCGGAGTCTCCGGGTGGGACCACGTCGAGGTGACCCGAGAGTGCGAGCGCGGGCACGCCGCCGCTCTCCCCGGGCACGATGCCGACGGTGCCCCACGCCTCGGTCCGCTCGACCTCGATGCCGGGGAACTCGGTCTCCTGACGCAGGGTCGGAAGGTCGAGCTCCCAGTGGTCGACCTCGGCGCCGAGCTCGGTCAGCCGATCGGCGCACCAGTGGCTCGCCGCCACCTCGCCGACGGTGCCGTCGACGGGCGCAAGGCCGACGAGTGCTGCCAGGTCGGCGGCGATCTGGTCGGGGTCGAGGTGGGCGAGGACGGCGCTGCTGTCGACGGAGACGGTCACGTCATCAGTGTGCTCCTCCGCTCCACGTCGCGAGGCGAGATGGCAGGATCGCGGGATGACGGACCGAGCGAACGTCACGGGAGTCCTTCTGGCGGCGGGCGCCGGGCGCCGGATGGGTATGCCGAAGGCGTTGGTGAAGGACACAGGCGGAGAGCCCTGGGTACGCCGCGGCGTCCGCGTCCTGCGTGATGGTGGTTGCGATCCGGTGATGGTCCTGGTCGGAGCCGAGCCCGAGCGCGTGACGGAGGCGCTCGGGATCCTGCGGCCCGCGCCCGAGGTGGTTCCGGCCGTGCACTGGGAGCAGGGGATGGGCGCATCCCTGCGTGCGGCGCTGGCACATCTCGGTGCTGCGTCCGGCGCCGATGCCGCAGTGGTGGCGCTCGTCGACCTGCCTGACGTCGGTCCGGACGTGGTGCGACGGATGCTCGAACAGGCCGACGCCGCCGCCGACCGGGCTGCGGTCCTCGCCCGCGCCACGTACGACGGCAGGCCAGGCCACCCCGTGCTCATCGGGCGCGACCACTGGGCGGCGATGGCGGCGACGCTGTCGGGCGACGAGGGCGGACGCCGCTATCTCGCCGACCACGGCGCGCTCGCGGTCGAGTGCGGCGACCTCGCGACGGGACGCGATCAGGACACGCCGTCGCCGCCGCCGCAATAGGCTGATCGCGTGAAGCAGCCTCGCAGCAGCGACGAGCTCGTCGCGGACCTCGGCCAGGTCGGCTATCTCGCCGACGAGGGCCTCGGCACCATCGCGTACCTCGCGCTCGCGATGCAGCGTCCGCTCCTGCTCGAGGGTGAGCCCGGCACCGGCAAGACCGCGCTCGCGGAGGCCCTCGCCGCCGCGTACGAGGTGCCGCTCATCCGTCTGCAGTGCTACGAGGGCATCGATGCCACGCAGGCGCTGTACGACTGGGACTTCCCGCGCCAGATCCTGCACCTGCGGACGGTCGAGGCGACGGCGGACCCGGCCGAGGTCGATCCCGACGCGGTGGAGCAGTCGCTGTTCGACGAGCGCTTCCTGCTGGCGCGCCCGATCCTGCGCGCGTTGCGGGAGGCCCCCGCGGTGCTGCTCGTCGACGAGATCGACCGTGCCGACGACGAGTTCGAGGCGTTCCTTCTCGAGGTGCTCTCGACCAACCAGGTGACGATCCCCGAGCTCGGCACCGTGCGCGCAGCGGTCCCGCCGATCGTCGTGCTGACGTCCAACCGGACCCGCGAGCTCCACGACGCCCTCAAGCGGCGCTGCCTCTACCACTGGATCGAGCACCCAGGCATGGCCCGCGAGATCGAGATCGTCCGTACGCGGATGCCGGAGGTCTCGCAGCGTCTCGCCGAGCAGGTGGTCCAGGTCGTCCAGGACCTGCGCACCCGCGGCGACCTGCTCAAGCCGCCGGGTGTCGCGGAGACGCTCGACTGGACGACGGCGCTGGTCCGGCTGGAGCGTGACGAGCTCGACCTCGAGACCGCGGCGGCGACGATCGGGGCGGTCTGCAAGTACCGCGAGGACATCGACCGCGTCCGAGAGTCGCTCTCGTCGATGCTCGCCTGACCCGATGGCCGACGTCGCGATCTTCATCGGGTTCGCCAAGGCGCTGCGCGAGGCGGGCACCGGCGTGACCGCGGACCGGACGCAGGCGTTCCTCGAGGCCGTGAGCGTCCTCGGTCCGGACCGGCGCAGCGACGTCTACTGGGCGGGTCGCGCCACGCTGTGCGCCGAGCCGGACGACGTGGTGACGTACGACAAGGTCTTCGCGGCGTGGTTCTCCCCGGAGGAGCCCCGGCTGCGGACGCGGACGCAGCCGTCCCCGCAGGTCGTGGTGCAGGCCGGCCTCGAGGACGCCGACGAGGGCGGCACCGGCTCCGGGGACGACCAGCAGGTGGCGATGGTGGCCAGCCGGACCGAGACGCTGCGGCACCGCGACGTCGCCTCCCTGTCCGCATCCGAGCGTGCGGCGGTGGCGCGGATGTTCGACGGGCTCGACGTGAGCGTCCCGCTGCGCCGCAGCCCACGCCGTACGCCGCACCGCCGAGGCGACCTCGACCCCACCCGCACCCTGCGCGACCAGCTCCGCCGCGCCGGCGAGCCAGGACCGCTGCGGTTCCGCGCCCCGCGTCGGCGGCCGCGGCGCGTCGTGCTGCTCGTCGACGTCTCCGGCTCGATGAGCGCGTACGCCGACAGCCTGCTGCGGCTCGCGCACCGCCTCGTCAGCGCGTCGCCGCGGCAGGTCGAGGTCTTCACGCTCGGCACGCGGCTGACCCGGGTGACGGCTGCGATGCGGCTGCGCGACGCCGAGGACGCGCTCACCGCGGCAGGCGCCGCCGTCCCCGACTGGTCGGGGGGCACCCGCCTGGGCGAGGTGCTGCGGGCCTTCGTCGACCGGTGGGGACAGCGGGGCATGGCTCGGGGAGCGGTCGTCGTCGTCGCGAGCGACGGATGGGAGCGCGGCGACCCCGTGCTGCTCGGTGAGCAGGTCCAGCGCCTGCAGCGCCTGGCGTACCGGGTGCTGTGGGCGAACCCGCACCGCGGGCGCCCCGGCTACGCCCCCGTACAGGGTGGGATCGCCGCGGTGCACCCGCACCTCGACGCGCTCGTGGCCGGTCACTCGCTCGCAGCGTTCCAGGCACTCCTCGACGAGGTCGGTCGCTGACTCCCCGCGGTGATCACTTTCCGTTGGGCCCCACGGAGACGTGCTGCCCCACCGGAACGTTGCGGTGGGGCAGCGACTCTCCGTGGGGCCCAACGGAAAGTCGAACCGCCCGGAGACCAGCGCCACCGACGTAGGCTGGATTACATGCGCGACGTGCTCGACGAGCTGCTGGAGACGTGGAAGTCCGGAGAGACCGCCGGGGTCGCCACTGTGGTGCAGACCTTCCGGTCGGCGCCGCGACCGGCCGGCGCCTCGATGGTCGTCGCACCGGACGCCAGCGCGTACGGCTCGGTGTCCGGCGGCTGCGTCGAGGGCGCGGTGTACGAGCTGGCGCAGGAGGTCGTCGGGTCGGGTGCCCCGACGCTCCAGCGGTACGGCGTGAGCGATGACGACGCGTTCGCGGTCGGACTCACCTGCGGCGGCATCCTCGACGTGTTCGTCGAGCCGGTGTCGCAGTCGACCTTCCCGGAGCTCGGTGAGGTCGCTGCCGACATCGAGTCCGGCCGACCGGTGGCCGTCGCCACGGTGATCGCGCACCCGGAGGCCGGCTGGCTCGGGCGCCGGATGGTGGTCCGTCCCGAGCAGGCCACCGGTTCGCTCGGCTCCGACCGTGCCGATGCCGCCGTCGCCGACGACGTCCGCGGACTCCTCGCTGCCGGACGCACCGCGACCCTGACGTACGGACCTGACGGTGAGCGCCGTGGCGAGGGCATGCGCGTGTTCGTCGCGTCGTACGCCCCGAAGCCACGCATGCTGGTCTTCGGCGCGATCGACTTCGCCGCCGCGGTCGCGCGGCAGGGAGCGTTCCTCGGCTACCAGGTGACCGTGTGCGACGCCCGCCCCGTCTTCACGACGGCCGCGCGGTTCCCCGACGCGCACGAGGTCGTCGTCTCCTGGCCCCACAAGTACCTCGCCAAGCAGGTCGAGGCCGGCGCGATCGACGAGCGTACGGTCATCTGCGTCCTCACCCACGACCCCAAGTTCGACGTGCCGCTGCTCGAGCTCGCGCTGCGGTTGGAGCCACCCCACCGGCCGGCGTTCGTCGGTGCCATGGGGTCGCGGCGCACCCACGACGACCGCCTCGCGCGGCTCCGCGATGCCGGGCTCGCCGAGGACGAGCTCGCACGGCTGTCGAGCCCGATCGGTCTCGACCTCGGAGCCCGTACGCCCGAGGAGACGGCGGTCTCGATCGCGGCGGAGATCATCGCCCTCCAGTGGGGCGGCCGCGGCGACCGGCTGACCGAGCGGGACGGTCGCATCCACCACGAGGTGGAGTGACCAGCCCTCCGCATTTCCGGTGCGCGGCGTTTGAGGTGTTCACACCTCAGATTTCCCGATCCCACCTCATGTGGGAGGTGCGATCGCGGTACTTGGGGTGTGGACACCTCAAACGCCGATGAGCGGGGTGCCTCGAGACGGCACCAGTCTTTGCGATCGCGTTGTGATCCACGTCACTCGGGTGTAGGAAAGGCTTCAACCAGTCGGGCGCCTGCCCTCGCCGAGCGGAGTGGAGTCCAGTCCAATGGCAAAGAAGCCGATCAGTCTCACCGTCGACGGGGTGCGGTACGCCGACGACGTCGAACCGCGAACTCTTCTCGTCCAGTACCTCCGCGAGCAGCTCGGCAAGACCGGGACCCTCGTGGGCTGCGACACCACCAACTGCGGCGCCTGCACGGTGCACCTCGACGGGCGCAGCATCAAGTCCTGCACGATGTTCGCCGTCCAGGCAGACGGCCACGAGGTGACCACCATCGAGGGCATCGCTGCCGCTGACGGCACGCTGCACCCGATGCAGCAGGCGTTCCACGAGTGCCACGCCCTCCAGTGCGGCTTCTGCACGCCAGGCATGATCATGCAGTCCATCGACCTCGCCAACGAGCACCCGGAGCCCGACGAGGCGACCGTGCGCGAGAACCTCGAGGGCAACCTGTGCCGGTGCACCGGTTACCAGAACATCGTCAAGGCGGTCCAGGCCGGCGCGAAGGAGATGGGCGGCGCAGCGGCGCCGGCCTCCACCGAGGCAGGTGTGGCATGACGGTCACCGAGATCGGCGCGCCGCGACGCCGCAAGGAGGACCAGCGCCTGATCACCGGGCGCTCGCGCTACACCGACAACATGGTGCTGCCGGGGATGCTGCACCTCGCGATGGTGCGCAGTCCCTTCGCGCACGCCCGCATCACCAACATCGACTCGAGCGAGGCGAGCGCCGCGTCGGGCGTGGTTTCCGTGATCACCGGTGCCGACGTCGCCGACATCCAGGGCAGCCTCCCGAACGCGTGGCCGATCACCCCGGACCAGAAGGCGCCGCCGCACCCGGCCATCGCCGTCGACCGGGTGGCGTTCGCGGGCGAGGTCGTCGCCGTGGTGGTCGCACGCTCCAAGAAGGAGGCGCAGGACGCCGCCGACCTGGTCGACGTCGACTACGACGAGCTCCCGGTGCTCCTCGACCTCGAGGACGCCGAGAAGGACACCGTCCTCGCGCACCCCGACCTCGGCACGAACAGGTCCGCGCTCTGGGTCTTCGACTCCGGCGAGGCCGGCACCGGCGGTGACGTCGAGCGGGCGCTCGCGCACGCCGACGCCGCCGACGACGAGATCCGGGTCGACCGGACCTACTACCAGCAGCGGCTCATCCCGGCTTTCATGGAACCGCGGTCCACGGTGGTGGACCCGACCAGCGAGCAGATCACGATGTGGTCGGCGACCCAGGTCCCGCACATCCTGCGGCTCATGCTGGCGCTGACCCTCGGCAT
Organism: Mumia sp. Pv4-285; assembly: GCF_041320275.1. NCBI lineage: Bacteria > Bacillati > Actinomycetota > Actinomycetes > Propionibacteriales > Nocardioidaceae > Mumia > Mumia qirimensis. The sequence continues at coordinate 978,386 of NZ_CP162023.1, forward strand.
CCCCGAGTCGAAGGTGCGGGTGATCGCGCCCGACGTCGGTGGCGGTTTCGGCGGCAAGCTCCAGGTGACGCCCGAAGAGGTCATCACGATGCTCGCCGCACGGCGTACGGGCAAGCCCTGCAAGTACACGGAGACCCGCTCGGAGTCCCTGGTCGCGGCCCACCACGGGCGAGCGCAGGTGCAGCGCCTCAGCCTCTCCGCGACCCGCGACGGCGTCGTGACGGGCCTCAAGGTCGCGCTCCTCGCCGACATGGGCGCCTACCTCGGTCTGGTCACGTCGGGCGTGCCGATCCTGGGAGCGTTCATGTTCCCGGCGATCTACAAGATCCCGGCCTACCGGTTCGAGTGTACGAACCTGTTCACCAACAAGGTCTGGACCGACGCCTACCGAGGTGCCGGACGTCCCGAGGCGACGTTCGCGATCGAGCGGCTGATGGACGATCTGGCGGCCGAGCTCGACATGGACCCGATCGAGCTTCGCCGCAAGAACTGGATCACGCACGAGGAGTTCCCGTTCACGACCGTGTGCGGGCTCGAGTACGACTCCGGCAACTACGAGGCAGCGACCGCTCGGGCGCTCGAGCTGTTCGGGTACGACGAGCTGCGCGCCGAGCAGAAGCGGCGCAGGGACGAGGGCGACCCCGTCCAGCTCGGCATCGGTGTCTCCACGTTCACCGAGATGTGTGGTCTTGCGCCGTCACGCGTGCTCGGCTCCCTCGACTACGGCGCGGGCGGCTGGGAGTACGCCCAGGTGCGGATGCTGCCGACCGGCAACGTCGAGGTCGTCACCGGCGTGAGTGCGCACGGCCAGGGCCACGAGACGGCGTGGAGCCAGATCGTCGCCGACCGGCTCGGCGTGCCGTTCGAGAACGTCGAGGTGCTCCACGGTGACACCGCGATCGCGCAGAAGGGCCTCGACACGTACGGCTCCCGTTCGCTCGCCGTCGGCGGCATGGCGGTCGTCGCTGCGGCCGACAAGGTGATCGCGAAGGCGAAGGTCATCGCCGCGCACCTGCTCGAGGCTGCCGAGGACGACCTCGAGTTCGCCGACGGCACGTTCACGGTCCGCGGCACCGACCAGGGCGTCGGCCTCGGGGAGGTCTCGCTGGCAACGTTCGCCGCGCACAACCTGCCCGACGGGGTCGAGCCGAGCCTGGACTCCGACGCGACGTTCGACCCGGAGAACTTCTCGTTCCCCCATGGCACGCACCTCGCCGCGATGGAGGTCGACACCGAGACGGGGCAGGTGACGCTGCGCAAGTACGTGTGCGTCGACGACATCGGCAACGTCGTCAACCCGCTCATCGTGGAGGGCCAGGTCCACGGCGGTCTGGCCCAGGGCATCGCGCAGGCGCTCTTCGAGGAGGCGGTCCACGACGACGCCGGGACGCTCGTGACCGGTTCCTTCGTCGACTACCTCGTGCCGAGCGCGGCCGACCTGCCGGCGTTCGTCACCGACCGCACCGAGACGGCGTCCACGACCAACGCGCTCGGCGTGAAGGGAGTGGGGGAGGCCGGGACCATCGCGTCGACGCCCGCGATCGTCAACGGGGTGATCGACGCCGTGCGACATCTCGGAGTCGATGACATCCTCATGCCATGCTCTCCCAGCCGAGTCTGGGCAGCGCTGCAGGGAGCGGACAAGGGCCGGGGGGCCGAAGCCGCCGCACCGACGGTGAACAGCCCCGAGGTCGCCGAACGCGACGTCGCGTCGACGGGCGCGGTCCAGACAGGGACGGACGAGGGGACAGCACAGTGATTCCGACAGCGTTCGAGTACGAGTCTCCGGGCACGGTGGAGGACGCCGTACGCCTGCTGGCCGAGGGCGGCGACGACGTGAAGGTCCTCGCCGGCGGGCAGAGCCTGATCCCGGTCCTCAAGCTCCGTCTCGCCGGGCCCGAGCTCATCGTCGACCTCGGTCGCATCGACGGGCTGCGTGGCATCCGCGAGGAGGGCGACGAGCTCGTCATCGGGTCCATGACCCCGCACCACGACGTCGCGACGAGCGGACTCGTCCGTGACCACGCCGCTCTGCTGGCCGAGGCTGCCGGCACCGTGGCCGATCCTCAGGTGCGCCATCGCGGCACGTTCGGCGGGGCGCTCGTCCACGCGGATCCCGCCGGCGACCTGCCGGCGCCGGCTCTCGCGCTGGGTGCGAGCTTCGAGATCACAGGCCCGTCGGGCGCACGGACGGTGGCCGCGGACGACTTCTTCGTCGACCTGTTCACCACCGCTGTCGGCGAGGACGAGATCCTCACCGCCGTGCGGATCCCGAAGCGCACCGGGTGGGGAGCCGCATACGAGAAGTTCGTGCGCGTCTCCCAGCAGTGGTCGATCGTCGGTGTCGCGGCGACCCTCCGTGTCGAGGGCGGCACGATCGCGGAGGCGCGGCTGGGGCTGACCAACATGGGTTCGACACCGGTACGCCCGACCGCCGTGGAGCAGGCCCTGATCGGTGTCGCGCCGGTGAAGGACGCCGTCGAGGCCGCGGTGGCCGGCGTTTCCGACGGTACGACTCCGCCCGACGACCTCAACGGCTCTGCGGACTACCGCCGGCACCTTGCCCGCGTCCTCACGCAGCGTGCCGTGGTGCGGGGGGCGACCGCCTGATGGAGCTCACGCACACCTTCACCGTCCCCGCACCGATCGAGACGACCTGGGCCGCGTTCAACGACCTCGAGTCCATCGCCCCCTGCATGCCCGGGGCGACGGTGGAGGTGGTCGACGAGAACGACTTCACAGGCACGATCAAGATCAAGCTCGGGCCGATCTCACTGATCTACGGCGGGTCGGGGACGTACGTCGAGCGTGACGAGGCCCAGCGTCGGGTCGTGATCGATGCGCGGGGCAAGGACAAGCGAGGACAGGGCACGGCGGGGGCGAAGGTGACCGCACGGCTCTTCCCGGAAGCAGACGGCACGCGGGTCGAGGTGCAGACCGATCTCGCGATCACCGGGAAGCCCGCGCAGTTCGGTCGCGGGGTGATGCAGGACGTCAGCGACAAGCTGTTGTCGCAGTTCGTCGGCTGCATCAGCGACCGTCTGACCACTCCTGCTCCCGCGGTCGAGCCGTCTCCGGCGGTCGAGCCGTCTCCGGCGGTCGAGCCGTCTCCGGCGGTCGAGCCGGCCGGCGGGCGTCACTCCGCCCCGGTGCGCGAGGCTGAGTCCGGCGACGTCGCGCAGCCTGCTGCGGCTCCGGTCGCCGCACCCGCTCCCGCGCCGATCGGAGGGCCGTCCGGCGACACGCTCGCGACGGAGGCTGCAGAGCTCGACCTGGGTGCGACCGTGGTGCCCGTGCTCGCACGCCGGTACGCCCCGCGCATGCTCGTCGGTCTCCTGGTGGCGTTCGTCCTGTGGCGGCTGGTGAGGAGCCGGCGCAGATCCTGACGTGGGCGAGCCGCTCGGGTCAACCCGTCTGCTGGGGCGCGCGCAGGGCGCCCAGCCGTGCGACCTCGAGCCCGGACTCGGTGCAGACCCAGTGAGGGTCGTCGCCGAGCTCCGGCTCCACGCCGAGGGAGTGCTCAGCGACCTCGTCGCACGCGCCGCAGCGGGGCCAGCGACTCCCGGCATCGAGGAGGGCGTCCTGCACGTCCTGGGCGACGAGCCCGACGACGTACGGCGCTCCGTCCGGCCACTGGGAGACCCACCAGCCGCGCTGGCTGAGCGCCGCCTCGAGTGCTGACACGGCGGCGGCGTCGGCCATACGGCACGCGTCGAGGTCGTGCAGGACCCGCGCACGGGCCTCGAGGAGGTACTCGGTCACGGCCTCCAGACTAGGCGTGCGGGGCAACCCCTACACCGCGACGGGGCGACCGAGGCGCGTCAGCTCACGGGCCAGGTTCTCCCGGGCCTGGTCCTCCCAGAGCTCACGGGCCGCCGCAGTCGCGAACAGCTCGGAACGTGCCTGGTAGCGGGCGAGGACGCGGGAACGCAGCCGCCTGTACTCGGCGTCGGGGACGTGCAGGTTCTCGACCCGGATGGCATGGGCGTACCGGTCGTAGCGCTCCGTGTCGGCGCCGAGGATGCTCAGATCGGCGTCGCACAGCACCGCGCTCTCGACATCGCCCGTGGCCGCGACGTGGTCGGTGGTCGCCATGACGACCTGGGCGATGCGGTCTCCCTCGCCCGGCCCCAGCCAACGCTGCGCCAGCGTCGCCGAGCGTTCGACGTTGTCGGCACGGTGGACGTCGTACACGGCGTCGTGGAACCACGCGGCCGTGTTCACGGTGTCGATGTCGAACGCCATCCCGGAGGACGCGAGGAGGTCCACGGCGCGGACGACCTCTGCCAGGTGGTCCGTGTCGTGATGCTCACGGTGTGGTTCGGACCAGCGCTTCGCCAGCTCGAGCCGTATGCGGGGGTGCACCTGATCCAATCTACGGCCCGAACCCGATCGCTGCCGGTGACCGGTCCACCGCGGACACCCTCGCGGCCCTCATGGCCGGACCTCGAACGTGTCGACGCCCGGGTCGGTCGCCGGCTCGGTCACGAGCTTGAGGACCACGGCATCCTCTGGACCGGAACGCATCCACTCGATCAGCCGATCGACGGCGGTCGGCCGCCCGACCAGAAGCGCCTCGACAGCCCCGTCTTCGGTGTTGCGGACCCATCCGCGAACACCCGCCGCGTCGGCACGGCGCCGCAGCGTGTCCCGGTAGAACACGCCCTGGACGCGTCCCCGGACGACGACGTGGACCGCGCTCTCGCGCGCCGCAGCCTCCATGGTCCGATCATCGCGCACCCGGGTTCCACGGCTGTTGTCGGCTCAGTCGTCGTCCGAGCCCTGGTAGACCCGGTCGCGACCTGCCCCGCCTCGGAGCCAGTCCCGGCCCGCTCCGCCTTCGAGCTTGTCGTTGCCCGCGCCGCCCCAGAGGCGGTCACGGCCGCGGTCGCCCTCGATGTCGTCGTTGCCCGACCCGCCGCGGATGCGGTCGTTGCCTGAGCCGCCCTGCAGGTCGTCGCCCCCCGAACCGCCCCAGATGCGGTCGTTGCCCGAGTCGCCCTCGATGTCGTCCTCCCCGCTGCCGCCGCGGAGGCGGTCGTGGCCGGACCCGCCCTCGATGTCGTCCTCTCCGGCGCCCCCGCAGATGACGTCGTTGCCGCCGAGTCCCGCGATCTCGTCCTCGCCGCCGAGCCCGGCGATGACGTCGCGGCCGTTCGTGCCGCGGATCTCGTCGTCGCCGCTCGTGCCGACGATCGTGGCCCGGAGCCCGCCGCAGGTCGCGTTCGGGGCTGCTGCGGCCGTGCCTGTCGCGAGAGCGAGCCCGGAGATCCCGAGCAGGGATGCGGCTCCGAGGGCGAGGCTGTGGCGAACCGTGGTGCTGGTCATGATGTTCCCCTTCGTGTGGCTTCGTCGTCCCTTCAAGAGAACAACCGGGGGTGAGGATCAGGTGAGGGCTCGATGAGACCGCTCTCATCGAGACGACACCTGCGGTTCACCGCGGCCAGGACGGTGAGCGGCCGGCCAGCGCGACGACCCGGTCGAGGAGCGGGGCCTCCTCGGGCAGCCGGATCGGCGGGCCGAAGAGTCCCTCGCGCCCGGCCGCCTCCTCGGGCCGCGCCGCCTCCTCGACGAACGCGTGCACCGCCGCGAGCGCCTCGGGGTCGACGTCGTACGGCTGCCCGGTCGCGCGAGCGAGGTCCCAGCCGTGCAGCACCACCTCGTCGAGCGCGACGACGCCGGCGACCTCGGCGGGCAGGGTGACGCCGCCCGCCTTCGTCGTACCGGTCCACGCCTCCGGGGCGCGCCACGCCTCGGCCAGCTCGGCCATGCGGGCGGGGATGCGGTCGCGCCAGCCGTCGGCGAGGTGGTCCGCCGACGGGGCCGGCGGTGCGTCCAGACCGGGGTCGTCGGACTTGCGTGCCGCGAGCGTGAACGCGAGGGCGAGGCCGTCGAGGTGGTCGAGCAGGGTCGCGACGTCGTAGTCGCAGGGCGTCGGGTCGCCCAGACCGTCGTCGGTGACGCCGCTGAGGAGCTCGGTGACGCGACGGGTCGCCGGTCCGAGATCGGGGAATCCAGGCATGCGCGTTCCTCTCGTAGCGTGGTCGGTACGTCAGGGTCGACCCGCTCGAGGCGCGAATCTCATCGCTCAGAGGTCGTCGGCGTCGACGATCCGGTAGGCGTAGCCCTGCTCGGCCAGGAAGCGCTGGCGGTGCTGGGCGAACTCCGCGTCGACGGTGTCGCGGGCCACGACCGCGTAGAAGCGCGCCGTACGGCCGTCACCCTTCGGCCGCAGCAGCCGCCCGAGCCGCTGTGCCTCCTCCTGGCGCGAGCCGAACGAGCCCGACACCTGGATCGCGACCGACGCCTCGGGCAGGTCGACCGAGAAGTTCGCGACCTTCGAGACGACGAGCAGGTCGATCTCGCCGGTGCGGAACGCTGCGAACAGGGACTCGCGCTCCTTCACCGACGTCTCTCCCTTGATGACCGGCGCTCCGAGCCGTTCGGCGAGCTCGTCGAGCTGGTCGATGTACTGGCCGATCACGAGCGTCGGCTCGCCTCGGTGCTTCTCGACCAGCCGCTCGACGACCTCGGTCTTGCGGGCGGTCGAGGCGGCCAGGCGGTAGCGCACGTCCGCCTCGGCGGTCGCGTAGACGATCCGCTCGGAGTCGCCGAGCGTCACCCGGACCTCGACGCAGTCGGCCGGAGCGATGTAGCCCTGCGCCTCGATGTCCTTCCAGGGGGCGTCGTACCGCTTGGGACCGATCAGGCTGAAGACGTCACCCTCGTGGCCGTCCTCCCGGACCAGCGTCGCGGTGAGCCCGATGCGACGGCGCGCCTGCAGGTCGGCGGTCATCCTGAAGATGGGCGCCGGGAGCAGGTGCACCTCGTCGTACACGATCAGGCCCCAGTCGCGGGCGTCGAACAGCTCGAGGTGCTGGTAGACGCCCTTCCGTCGGGTCGTCATCACCTGGTACGTGGCGATGGTGACGGGTCGGATCTCCTTCTTGGCGCCGGAGTACTCGCCGATCTCGTCCTCGGTCAGCGTCGTCCGCCTGAGCAGCTCCTCTTTCCACTGCCGCGCCGAGACCGTGTTGGTGACCAGGATCAGCGTCGTCGCGCGGGCCTGGGCCATCGCGCCGGCGCCGACGATCGTCTTGCCGGCGCCGCAGGGGAGGACGACGACACCGGAGCCGCCGTGCCAGAAGGACTCGACCGCCTCGGCCTGGTACGGCCGCATGTGCCAGTCGACGTCGGACAGGTCGATGGGGTGCGCCTCACCGTCGACGTACCCGGCGAGGTCCTCGGCGGGCCAGCCGACCTTGAGGAGGGCCTGCTTGAGGGCGCCCCGCTCGCTGGGGTGGACCGCGACGGTGTCGTCGTCGAGCCGCTCGCCGAGCATTCCCTGGATCCGTTTGGCGCGGACGACCTCCTCGAGCACCGGACGGTCGGTCGTGATCAGGACCAGTCCGTGCACGGGATGCTTCTCGAGCCGGAGCCGCCCGTAGCGTGCCATCGTCTCCGCCACGTCGACGAGGAGCGCGTGCGGGACGGGGTAGCGGGAGTAGTCCATGAGCGCGTCGACGACCTGCTCCGCGTCGTGGCCGGCCGCGCGTGCGTTCCACAGCCCGAGCGGCGTGATGCGGTAGGTGTGGATGTGCTCGGGTGATCGCTCCAGCTCCGCGAACGGGGCGATGGCGCGCCGGCACTCTGCTGCCTGCTCGTGGTCCACCTCGAGCAGGAGCGTCTTGTCGGACTGGACGATCAGCGGGCCGCCGGTCATGCGTCTCCTCCATCGGTCTCGCTGGTCAAGCGGCGCGCTCGGGTGCCCGCCTTCTTCCTCGCCCGGTACGCCGCCACGTTCGACCGGGACGAGCACCGGTCCGAGCAGTAGCGGCGAGAGTGGTTGGGCGAGGTGTCCACGTACGCCGTGCTGCAGCCCTGCGACGCGCACACGCCGAGGCGTCCGGGTCCGAGGTCGCACACCAGGATCGACAGGCCCATGAGCGACTCCGCCACGAGCAGGTCGGCCACGGTCGCCGCACGGTCGGCGACGTGGAGTCGCCAGCCGCTCGCCGTACGCCCGGAGTCGGTGCCGGCGTCGTCGGTGGGGACGATCAGCGGGGTGATCCGGTGCGACGCGAGCAGGGCGTTGAGCGCGCCGATCGCGCCCTGGGTCTCGCCTGCGCCGCCGTTCTCGAACACGGTGCGGAGGCGACGCTGGAAGCGCTGGAGCACCCGTACGTCACGGTCGGTGACCTGGGGCACCAACCACTCGCGACCGGCGAGGTGTGCGCGGACCTCGTCGACGGAGCCGAGGGGCGTGTTCGCGAGCACTGCGGCGCGCTCGGCGTACCCCACGAAGTCCATCGGGCAATCGTAGCCGCGGGGCAAGGCGCCGTAAGCGGTGCGCATCGCTGTGGACCTGACGGACCGGCCGCTGACGTGTAAGTCGTGGCGGGGCGGATGCCTGTTACGCGCGTGATCTGCGCCCGGGATCATCCCCGGGGCGCTACCAGCAGCGGTTGAGCGACGAAGGCGCAGAGGCCCACGGCGTCGAGCACACGGGCGTGGGCCATCCCCGTGCCGCGGGTCTCGCTCCACGACGAGGCCTCCAGCAGGAGCCACTCCGACTCCGGCGGTCGCTGTGCCGTCACCCCGAGCCCCGGCGGGATGAACAGCCAGTCGCTGAAGGGCAGCGTCGCGCTCACGCCGTTGGCGGAGTCGGCGACCACCATCAGCCGCTGCAGGCCGGACGTCGGTTCACCGGCGACCAGCGGGACCCGCACTCTCATCCAGGCCCGCGTCACCCCGTCCTGGGCGGGCGGCGCCTGGCCCGACAGCCCGCCGCTCACGTAGCGCCACTCGATCGCCCGCCCGTAGCCCCACTCGGGAGCGGCCCCGGGCATCGGCGGTTGTGGCTGCGGGTCGGGCACGGCGGGTGGGAAGGCGGCCGACCCCGTACGGGGTGCGCGCGCCTCGTCGTACGAGACCAGCCACGCGCGTGCTCCGACGACCGCTCGGCCGTCGCTGGACAGCGACGCCTGGACGAGCCGGACGCGTCGGCCCGGCCGCAGCGTGGTCACCTCGACCTCGCAGGTGCCCTGGGGGATCGGGCCGAGGAAGTCCAGGTCGATCTTGCCGATCGCGAGCCCGTCGCCGGCCACGACGTCCTCGATCGCTCGGGTCAGCAGTGCCGCAGGCGGGCCGCCGTGCTGAGCACGTGGGTCCCACGGGCTCTCGGTGGCGGCGGTCGAGCGGAAGGCGTGCGTGTCGACACGCTCGTAGAAGCTCGCTGCGGGCAGGGGTGGCAGGTCGGCCTCGTCGGCCGTCGCGGGCAGGTCCGTCACGGTGCGGAGGCTACCTGGACGATCCGGTGGACCGCGAAGCGCTGCACCTTCTGCGTCCGGTGGTCGAACGCCGTGAGCCAACCCGCGTCGACGCGCAACGGCTCGACGACGCGCTCGGTGCGGGTGCCGGCCTGATCCATGTAGGCGACCCACATGCGCCGCTGGTCCTCGGCGGCCTCGCGCAGCTGAGCCATCGTGGCGAGCGAGCCGCGTGCGACGTCGCGGCCGTCAGCCGGGCGGAGCGACGACGCGAGCTCGCCGGCGCGGATCGCCCGGACCGTCTCTGCGGGGTCTCCAGGAGACCGGCGGTCGACGTCGACGACCTCCGCACGGCGTACGTCGCGCCGCTGGACGCGCAGGACGCCGCCGGGCTCCTCGTCCACCGGACGGTGGCCGGCGGCGGCGAGCCTCTCGGTGAGGACGTCGGGGCGGACACCGCTGACCGCCACCGTCGGTGCGATGCGGTGCAGCGTCGGCCCGAGGGAAGGATCGGCGAGGAGGGCGTCGAGCTCGGCGGGGTCGTCGGAGCGCAGGTAGGCGGTGGCGTCACCCAGTCGCAGCCGGCCGTGCTGACGCGCGGTGTCGTCGACGAGGTACGTCAGCGGCTGCGGGATCGGGGTCACCGAGACGTGCTCGACGAAGGCGTGGATCTCGCTCGCCGGCCAGCCGCGGTCGAGCGCGCGGCGGATCGAGTCGGACGTGAACCGGTAGACGGTGGCGCCACCACGGGACTCGACGTCGGCGACGTCCTCGAGCCGCTCGCGGACGGCGGGCTCGAGGGGCCCAGGCGCGACCGCGGTGAGGTCGGCCTGGACCAGGACGTGGTCGACCGCCGAAGGGAGCAGCCCCTCGACGACGGCAGCGGCGTCGGGCAGGCCGAGACCTGCACCGGCGGGACTCAGTGCGTCGAGCGTCACGACACCCAACCAGGCCGCCTCCACCAAGGTGCGCCGGACCAGCAGGTCGCGCTCGTCGTCGGCCCGCGGCACCGCCCAGGCCGCGGCGTCGACGACGTCCTCGACGTCGTCGTACGCGGCGCCGTCGAGCGACGAGAGCGTGCGCAGCACCTGGGTGCGGACGCGCCGCCCCGGACCCGTCAACCAGGCGGTCGCGATCTCGACCCACCTGCTCGCGGGCGGGCTGTCGCGCCAGCCGTCGAAGCGCGTCGTCGGCGCCCAGACCTCACCGGCGCTGTCGTCCGGGGCCCGTCCGAGCAGACGTGCGGACTCGGCGACGCCGATCAGGAACTCGACCTGGTCGACATCGACCCCGAGCATCGTGGCCGCGTTGCGGACGTCGCGAACCCCTCTGCCGCCTGAGCGCAGCACGGGCGGCGGCGACTCGCCCCACGTGGCGAGAAGCTGCTCGAGACGCTGGAGCACCTCCATCACGGTGCCGGCGCTCGCGTTGCGCCGGCGACGGTCGTCGACCTCGCGGGTGCGGACCGGTGGCGGGCCTGCGTACGGACCGCGCGGGCCGTAGGTGCGGAGCGCGTCGCGCGCCTCGCGCACCACGTTCCACTCGTCGTGACGCCCCCAGACGAGGGCGCTGGCGTGCAGCCGCGCGACGATGGCTGCGATCCGGTCGTCGGGCGCGTCGACCTGCCGCTCGAGCGCTGCACGCGTGACCGGAGGCTCGAGCAGCGCCATCGCCGCCAGCGTCGACAGGTGAGCCGTGTCGAGACGGTCGAGGGCCCACAGCACCGACGGTCTCGACGCGGCGCGGGACGCGAGCTGGCCGATGTCCGACGGGGGAGGGGACGCGAGGTCGGGCCGTGCGCGCACCAGGACCTGCAGCGCGTCGTCGCTGCGGGCGCGCAGGTCCTCCGCGAGCGTGCGCGGAGCCTCCTCGGACGTCGTCATCCGTCCCACGGTAGTCCCGTGCTCGCCACCGGCCGCACTACGCTCGCCCCATGTCCCGCACACGCGACGTCCTCGGCCGCCTCATGTCGGCGCTGGTGCCCACGCGCCGCTCGTCCAGTACGGCGGCTCCCGGGGCGCTCGACATGACGTACGCCCCGAAGCCCGACGGACGTCCGGACCCGGGCGAGATCGTCTGGACGTGGGTCGCGTACGAGGACGACCCGCGCCAGGGCAAGGACCGCCCGGTGCTCGTCGTCGGGAGGCGCGGCAGCACGCTCGTCGCCGTCACGATGACCAGCAAGGACCACGACCGCGACGCCGCCGACGAGGCGCGCTGGGGTCGCCACTGGCTCGACATCGGCGCCGGCGGGTGGGACCGCCAGGGACGCCCGAGCGAGGTGCGGCTCGACCGGCTGATCACCGTGGATCCCACAGCGGTGCGTCGCGAGGGTGCGGTGCTGCCGCGCGAGCGTTTCGACGCGGTCGTCGCCGGCGTACGCAAGCACGCCGACGTGGGTTGAGCTCTCGGTCACGGCGCGGCGCTCGAGGTCAGCGCGCGGTGCGCTCGCGGTGCGTGCGGACCTTCGCGCGGTTGCCGCACACCTGCATCGAGCACCACTGACGCGACTGGTTCTTGGACTGGTCGTAGAACGCCCATCGGCAGTCGTCGGCCGGGCAGATCTTGACGCGCGCGAGGCGTCCCTCGATGGCGAGGGTCGCCGCCGCGGCCGCGACCTCGGCGACGACGTCCGGCCCGCTGAGTCTCGCGCTGCCGTCGAGGACGACGTCGACCCCGACCTCCAGCCGCGGTTCGGGGGAGGGTTCTCCGGCCGCCAGGGCGCGGAGGTGGTCGCGCAGCCGTCGCGCCTTCGCCAGCGTCGTACGCGTCTGGTCCTGCCCCGACCACGCGGCGTACTCCTCGACCGAGGCGAGCGCGTCGAGGTCGTCCTCGACGTCGAGGGTGTTGAGGAAGGCGACCACGCGGTCCGCGGGGTCGACGCCGGCCGCCTCGTACGCACTCATCGGACCCGCCTCATGCAACCAGCATAGCCCGTTCACTGGTTGCAGTACGGGCAGATAACTGGCAAAGTGAGATCACCAGTTACCGATCGAGGAGGCCGCCATGCATCCGTGGGCCGCATACCTGATCAGCCGGGACGCGATCGCGCGCGAGGAGCGTCACCGCAGGTCGCGCACCGGACGTCGTGATGCCCCCGCCCGCCCGACCCGCGCGATGGGCTGTGCCGTATGAGCGGCACCGGCGTGCGCCTCGGTGCGTACGTGCTCGACTGCCCGGACCCGCTCGCGCTCGCGCGCTTCTATGCCGGCCTGCTCGGCGTCGACGTCGCGGAGGACAGCACCGACGCGTGGGCCGAGCTCGACGGTGCCGGACCGGCGCTGGCGTTCCAGCGCGTCGACGACCACGAGCCACCGCAGTGGCCGGACGGCCTCCCGCAGCAGGCGCACCTCGATCTCGCGGTGGAGTCGTACCCCGCGCCCCACGCGCTCGCGGTGTCGCTCGGCGCCACCCCGCTCGACCCGGTCGACCCGCCCTCGGAGACCGTCGAGCGCGGCTTTCGCGTGTACGCCGACCCCGCCGGGCACCCGTTCTGCCTCTGCACCTGCGACTGACGCGAGCCTAGACTCGGCGCTATGACGCCGGTCACAACTGACTCCTACGCCGCCGGTGCCGACGAGGTCCCCCTGCTCGACGACACCATCGGCGCGAACCTCGAACGGACCGTCGCACGCGTCGGCGACCGCGAAGCCCTGGTCGAGACGTGGACGGGGCGCCGTTGGACCTACGCCGAGCTCGATGCCGACGTCAACGCGCTCGCCCGAGGCCTCCTCGCCCGTGGCATCGACCAGGGCGACCGGGTCGGCATCTGGTCGCCGACGTGTGCGGAGTGGACGCTGCTCCAGTACGCCACCGCGAAGGTCGGCGCGATCCTCGTCAACGTGAACCCGGCGTACCGCACCCACGAGCTGTCGTACGTCGTCAACCAGTCCGGGATGCGGATGCTCGTCTCCGCCGTCGCGTACAAGGACAGCGACTACCGTCACATGATCGAGTCGGTCCGTCCGGACTGTCCGACGCTCACCGACGTCGTGGAGATCGGCACCGACACGTGGACGGCGCTGGTCGCCGCGGGTGAGTCGCAGCCCGACGGTGCGGTCCCGGCTCGGATGGCGGCGTTGAGCCCGGACGACGCCATCAACATCCAGTACACGTCGGGGACCACCGGCTTCCCCAAGGGCGCGACCCTGAGCCACCGCAACATCCTCAACAACGGCTTCTTCACGACCGAGACGATCGGCTTCTCCGAGCAGGACCGGCTCTGCATCCCGGTGCCGCTCTACCACTGCTTCGGCATGGTCATGGGCAACCTCGGCTGCACCACGCACGGCGCCACGATGGTCTACCCGGCGCCGACCTTCGAGCCGGCCGCGACGCTGCAGGCCGTCCAGGACGAGCGCTGCACCGCGTTGTACGGCGTGCCGACGATGTTCATCGCCGAGCAGAGCCTCCCCGACTTCTCGTCGTACGACCTCGCGTCCCTGCGGACCGGCATCATGGCCGGCTCGCCGTGCCCCGTCGAGGTGATGAAGCGCTGCATGAGCGAGATGCACATGGAAGAGGTCTCGATCGCGTACGGCATGACCGAGACGTCGCCGGTGTCGATGCAGACACGTCCCGACGACGACGTCGAGCGGCGGACGGAGACCGTCGGTCGCGTCCATCCGCACGTCGAGGTGAAGGTCGTCGACCCGGTCACCGGCGAGACGCTCCCCCGAGCGGAGGGCGGCGAGCTGTGCACCCGGGGCTACTCGGTGATGCTCGGCTACTGGGGTGAGCCGGAGAAGACGGCCGGTGCGATCGACGGTGACCGTTGGATGCACACCGGCGACCTGGCGGTCATGCGGGAGGACGGCTACGCCAACATCGTCGGCCGGATCAAGGACATGGTGATCCGCGGCGGTGAGAACCTCTACCCCCGCGAGATCGAGGAGTTCCTGTACACCCACCCGGACGTCGCCGACGTCTCGGTCGTGGGCGTGCCGGACGAGCGGTACGGCGAGGAGCTGTGCGCCTGGATCAGGCTGCGCGAGGGGGCCGGCGCCATGGATGCGGACGCGGTGCGGGAGTTCTGCGCCGGCCGGCTCGCGCGGCACAAGATCCCTCGGTACGTCGTCGTGGTCGACGAGTTCCCGATGACGGTCACGGGCAAGATCCGCAAGGTCGAGATGAGGGAGCGCTCGGTCGGGATCCTGGGGCTCGACGGGGGAGGCGTCGGACGTACGGCGTGACCGTCGCGGCAGCAACCCGCGTGCCGCACCGGCGTCCCACGGGAGTTCGTGCCCACTTCGATCCGCCCAACGGGTAGTTTTGCCTGGTGTCAGTCGTCGATCGGATCGACCGCTTCCAGCGGAGGCACCCGTTCGTCGGGTTCCCGATCGCCGTCACGTACAAGTTCTTCGACGACTCGAGCAACTATCTCGCCGCTGCCGTCACCTACTACGCGTTCCTCGCGATCTTCCCGATGCTGCTCATCGGGTCGAGCATCCTGGGCTTCTTCCTCCAGAACGACGAGGAGCTCCGAGAACAGCTCCTCGACACCGCGATCGGCAGCTTCCCGATCATCAGCGACCAGATCACCAGCACCGAAGGGCTCGAGGGGTCGACCGGTGCCGTCGTGTTCGGCGCGCTCGTCGCGGTGTACGGCGTGCTCGGTCTCGGTCAGTGCGCGCAGTACGCGATGAACGTGGCCTGGGCGGTCCCCCGGAACTCGCGCCCCAACCCCTTCCTCGGACGTGGCCGCAGCATCGTGATGCTGGGGTTCGCGGGCTTCGCGCTGCTCACGATCGCGGGCCTCACGGGTTTCTTGTCGACCAACCCGTGGTTCTCCGACGAGCACCGCTGGGCCGGGTGGGCGGCGCGCTTCGGCGCGCTCGTGCTCAGCGGCATCGCCTTCACCGTTCTGTTCCTGCTGGCGTCGGCGCGCAAGCACAGCTTCCGGGCGGCGGCTCCGGGTGCCTTCGCCGTCGCGATCCTGTGGCAGGCGCTGCAGTTCGCCGGGACGGCGTACGTCGAGAACGTCATCGCCCGTTCGAGCAACCTCAACCAGCTCTTCGCGATCGTCCTCGGGATGCTGGGTCTGATCTACATCGGGGCCGTGATGGCGATGATCGGCGTCCAGATCAACGTGGTCCGTGCGAAGCGGCTCTATCCGCGGGCACTGCTGACCCCGTTCACCGACAACGTGCAGCTCACGAAGGCCGACCAGCGGGCGTACTCCGACTACGCGAAGGCCCAGCGGCACAAGGGCTTCGAGTCGATCCGCGTGATGTTCGGACGGCCCGAGCCCCGTCCCCACGTCGAGGTGCCGCCTCCGCCTCCTCGCCGGCGCCGCGACGCCGACGAGCGCCCGGCCGTCAGGGACTGAGCCGGATTCGTGGCGAGGGTGTTCGCTCAGCGCGGACGCCGTTCGACCGTTCGGGGGAACAAGTCGTGCGCGACCAAAGTTGAGTAGGACACGCTCAACTTCGAAAGGTTGCTCATGACAGAGGCACGCACACCCCAGCAGCTGCCCGTCCTGTTCCTGACCGAGCCCGTCCTCCTTCCGGGGATGGTCGTGCCGATCGAGCTCGACGAAGCTGCCCGCGCCGCGGTGGACGCCGCGCGCGCCGGCTCCGAGGACCGTCTGCTCGTGGCCCCGCGGCTCGAGGACCGCTACGCCTCGTACGGCGTGGTGGCAGAGATCGTCCAGATCGGCCGGACCCAGTCCGGCGAGTCCGCCGCGGTCCTCAAGGCCGAGCGTCGCGCTCGGATCGGCCACGGCGTCACCGGCCCCGGTGCGGCCCTGTGGGTCGAGGCGGAGGACGTCGACGAGCAGGCCGACGGCGACCGTGTCGCCGAGCTCGCCAAGGAGTACAAGTCCCTCGTGATCGCCAACCTGCAGCGCCGCGACGCGTGGCAGGTCGTCGACATGGTGAACAAGGTCACCGACCCGTCATCGCTCGCGGACATGGCCGGGTACGCCCCGTACTTCTCCGACGTCCAGAAGCGTCAGCTGCTCGAGACGCCCGACGTCACCGAGCGGCTGGAGACGCTGCTCGGCTGGACGAAGGACGCGATCGCCGAGGCGGACGTCGCCGAGAAGATCGCCGAGGACGTCCGCGAAGGCATGGACAAGACCCAGCGCGAGTTCCTGCTGCGCCAGCAGCTCGCCGCGATCCGCAAGGAGCTCGGCGAGGACGAGCCCGACGGCGCCGACTCGTACCGCGAGCGCGTCGAGGCCGCGGACCTCCCTGACGAGATCCGTACGGCCGCGCTGCGCGAGGTCGACAAGCTCGAGCGGTCCTCGGAGCAGAACCCCGAGACCGGCTACATCCGCACCTGGCTCGACACCGTCCTCGACATCCCGTGGAACGTGAAGACCGACGACAACGACGACGTGGACGGCGCCCGCGCGGTCCTCGACGCCGACCACCACGGCCTCGAGGACGTCAAGGACCGCATCGTCGAGTACCTCGCCGTGCGTGCCCGCCGGGCGCAGCGCGGTCTGCAGGTCGTCGGTGGCCGCGGCTCCGGCGCCGTGATGGTCCTCGCCGGTCCTCCCGGTGTCGGCAAGACGTCGCTCGGCGAGTCCGTCGCGCGCGCCCTCGGCAGGAAGTTCGTCCGCGTCGCCCTCGGCGGCGTGCGCGACGAGGCCGAGATCCGCGGCCACCGGCGTACGTACGTCGGCGCGCTCCCGGGCCGCATCGTCCGTGCGGTCAACGAGGCGGGCTCGATGAACCCGGTCGTGCTGCTGGACGAGGTCGACAAGCTCGGCGCCGACTTCCGGGGCGACCCGGCGGCCGCGTTGCTCGAGGTCCTGGACCCGGCGCAGAACCACACGTTCCGCGACCACTACCTCGATCTCGACCTCGACCTGTCCGACGTCCTGTTCCTCGCGACGGCCAACGTCGTGGAGCAGATCCCGCAGGCGCTGCTCGACCGGATGGAGCTCGTCACGCTCGACGGCTACACCGCGGACGACAAGGCGGCCATCGCGCGTGACTTCCTCTGGCCGCGCCAGCTGGAGCGGGCGGCGCTGGACGCCGACGAGGTGGAGCTGACCGACGCCGCGTTGGCGAAGATCGTCGCCGACTACACCCGCGAGCCGGGCGTGCGTCAGCTCGAGCGGCTCCTCGCCAAGGTGCTGCGCAAGGTCGCGACGAAGCTTGCCGGCGCCACGGGTCAGCAGACCGTCGTGGTCGACGAGGCGGAGCTCAAGGACTACCTCGGACGCCCCCGGTTCACACCGGAGTCGGACGAGCGTACGGCGGTGCCGGGCGTCGCGACGGGCCTGGCTGTCACCGGGTTCGGAGGCGACGTGCTCTTCATCGAGGCCACACCGACCGACGGCAAGCCGGGCATCACGCTCACCGGACAGCTCGGTGACGTGATGAAGGAGTCGGCGCACATCGCGCACTCCTACGTCCGCTCGCACGCGCAGGCCCTCGGCGTCGATCCGGCGTTCTTCGACCACCACGTGCACATCCACGTGCCGGCCGGGGCGATCCCGAAGGACGGCCCGTCCGCGGGCGTCACGATGGTGACCGCGCTCGTGTCGGCGGCCACCGGACGGCAGGTCCGTTCGGAGGTCGGCATGACGGGCGAGGTCACGCTCAACGGCAGGGTCCTCCCGATCGGCGGGGTGAAGCAGAAGCTGCTCGCCGCCCAGCGGGCCGGGCTCACCACCGTGTTCGTGCCGCACCGCAACGAGCCCGACCTGGACGACGTGCCGGCGGAGGTGCTCGAGGCGATCGACGTCCGTCCGATGACGGACGTGGCCGAGATCGTCGCGCAGGCGCTCGAGCCTGCCGCGGAGGGGGTCCAGGCCGCCGCCTGACCCCTGCCCCGACCGTCCGCGTCGCTCCGTTTGAGGTGTGAGCACCTCGAACACCGGGATCCCACCTCGAGTACGGGGTGGGATCCCGGCATTTCCGGTGCGGGCACCTCAAACGCGGAGGGGTGGTTGCGCTGCAGCGTGCATACCCGGTATACATCTCTCTACCTGGATGAATACTCGGTATAGGGGGTGCGGATGTCGATCCGGCAAGGACTGCTCGCGCTGCTGTCACAGCAGCCGATGTACGGCGCTCAGCTGCGCGCCGAGTTCGAGGACAGAACCGCTGGCACGTGGCCGCTCAACGTCGGACAGGTCTACACCACCCTGGGTCGCCTCCAGCGCGACGGTTTCGTGGAGTCGGCGGGCGAGCCGGACGAGGAGGGCCGGATCACCTACCGGCTCACCGACGTGGGTCGGACCACCGTGGGGGAGTGGTTCGCCTCGTCGGTCTCGCCCGATGCCGACCCTCGCGACGAGCTGACCATCAAGGTCGCGCTCGGCGTCACCTTGCCGGACGTCGACGTCAGGTCCGTCGTCCAGACGCAGCGCGTCGACTCGATGCGCCACCTCCAGGTGCTCACCCGCCGCAAGCGGGCCGCGGTCGAGAAGGACGATCTCGCTCGCGAGCTGGTGCTCGAGCGTTCGATCTTCGCGATCGAGGCGCAGGTGCGCTGGCTCGACCACATGGAGTCACGGATCCGACGGAGCCACCGCCGTACGACCACCCCCGCCGCAGAGGAGAACGCGCGATGACCATCCCCGACGACGTCGAGGTCCTGCTCGAGATGCGGGACGTGCGCCGTACGCACGGTGAGGGTGCCGCCACCGTCTACGCATTGCGTGGTGTCGACCTCCGGTTGGCGGCCGGTGAGCTCGTCGCAGTCATGGGGCCCTCCGGCTCCGGCAAGTCGACGCTGCTCAACCTCGCCGGCGGTCTCGACGCACCGACGGCCGGAGAGATCATCGTGGAGGGACGGTCGCTCGCGACGTACGGCCGCAACGAGCTCGCCCGCGTACGCCGCCGCGGCCTCGGCTACGTCTTCCAGGACCTGAACCTCATCCCGAGCCTCACCGCCGCCGAGAACGTCGCGCTTCCGCTGGAGCTCGACGGGGTTCGAACCCGCGACGCCCGCGAGGAGGCGCTCCGCTCGCTCGACGAGGTCGGCACTGCCGAGCTCGCCGACCGCTTCCCCGACGAGATGTCGGGCGGCCAGCAACAGCGGGTCGCGATCGCGCGCGCCCTCGTCGGACCACGACGCGTGCTGCTCGCCGACGAGCCCACGGGGGCGCTCGACTCCGAGACCGGCGAGGAGGTGCTCGCCGTCCTGCGTCGTCGCGTCGATGCGGGAGCGGCCGGGCTCCTCGTCACCCACGAGGCACGCCACGCAGCCTGGGCCGACCGCGTCGTGTTCCTGCGCGACGGTCTCGTCGTGGACGCGGCCGACGCACGGGAGATCCCGGTGGGCATCGGCGAGGTGGCACCGGCATGAGTGCCGTCCTCGCTCGTTGGCGACTCGCACTCCGGATGGCCCGCCGCGACATCCGGCGCTCGAAGGGTCGCAGCGTCCTGGTCGCCGTGATGGTGGGCACCCCCGTGATGCTCGCGGTGGTCCTCTCGACCCTGTACGCCACCGATGACGTCACGCCGCTCGAGGACATGCCTGCGACGCTGGGGCAGTCGGCGGCACGGCTGTCGTGGGCGGGCGCTCCGATCGAGCAGTCCCCGGACGGCAGGGCAGGCGGAACGGGCCCTGGCGGGCAGCTTGCCACCGAGCCCAGCCCCGATCGCATCCGTCAGCTCCTGCCGGGCTCCGACGTCGTGGAGCTGCACAGCACTTGGGCGCCGCTCGTGACCCGTTCGGGTGTCGAGGTCCTCGAGGTCGACACCACGCACCCCGTGACCGACGGGATGGTCGCGGTGGTCGACGGGCGCCTCCCCCGACGTGTCGGCGAGGTGGTGGTCACCCCCAAGCTGCTCGACCAGCTCGGCGCCGCTGTGGGTGAACGCGTCGAGCTAGGCGGGCAGCAGGTCACCGTCGTCGGGACGGGGACCTTCGGTACGGTCGCGCCGTACCCGAACAGTGCCGGCGTCGTCGCTCTGCCAGGGACGCTCGTCCTTCCCGACGACCCCGAGCAGGCGTCGGTCTCCTCCGAGTACCTTGTCGACCGCGTCGCGCCGGTCACCTGGGAGGACGTCAGACGCCTCAACGCGGAGGGCTTCTGGGTGACCTCGCGGTACGTCCTCGAGAACCCTCCTTCGGTCGGCCTGTACGAGACGGGGCAATGGGGCGAGCAGGACGCCGCCCAGCAGGCCGTCTTCGTCGTCATCACCACCGCGATCGTCCTGCAGGTCGTCCTCCTCGCAGGGCCTGCCTTCGCGGTCGGGGTCCGTCGCCAGCGGCGTGACCTCGCGCTCGTGGCCGCCGCTGGCGGGAGCCCTGCCGACGTCCGTCGCACGGTGCTCGCTCAGGCGGCGTTCCTCGGCGCCGGCGCTTCGCTCGCCGGCGCTGTGCTCGGGCTCGTGGTGACGCCGCTCGTCATGGCCGCCATCACGCGATGGGGCGACGAGGGTTTCGGGCCGTACGACGTGATGTGGCCTGCGGTCTTCGCTGCGCTGCTCCTCGGCACGGCCGCGTCCGTGCTGGCGGCGCTCGTCCCAGCGCGGCAGGTCGCGCGCCAGGAGGTCACCGCGGCGCTCGTCGGACGCTCGCCGGAGCCCAGTCGCCGAGCGGGCTGGCCGTTGGTCGGTCTTGCGCTCATCGTCGTCGGCCTGGGCGTCTGCTTCACCCGTGGGACCCGTACGGGCGGCGAGGTCGCCGTCGCCGGTGGCACGGTTGCCGTCGTCCTCGGCACCGTCTTCCTCACGCCGCTGGTGATCGGGCTGCTCGGTCGGGCCGGCAGACGTCTTCCGCTCCCGCTGCGCCTCGCGGTCCGTGACACGGCCCGACAGCGCTCACGCAGCACGCCGGCGATCGCTGCGGTCATGGCGACGGTCGCAGGCATCACCGCCCTCGCGATCGCGGGGGCCAGCGACTTCGAGCAGAGCCGTCGCTCCTACACGTTCATGTATCCGATGGGGACGACGGTGCTCTCCCAGTACGACGGAGCGGTCGACCGAGCCGTCGAGTCGGCCGAGGAGGCGAGCGGAGTCAGCTTCACCGGGATCGGCAGTGCCGGAGACCACGGTGACGAGAACGGGACGGGCTGGATCGATGTCGCGGTCGAGAGCCCGAGCATGACCGACTGGTCGGGCTACACCCAGGTGGCGGTCGCGACGCCTGCAGAGCTCGGAGCCTGGGGTGTGGAGCTGACGCCGCAACAGGTCAGTGCCCTGGATGCCGGGGGCGTGCTCGTCGGCGACAGCGTGGCGCTCGACGAGGGACGCGTGACGCTGACCGTGTACGACGTGCAGGAGGACGGAACGGGTGAGGGCCGCTCCGTCGCCCTCGACGGGACGCTCGCCGACCTCGGGATGGGGGCTGTGCCCCAGGGCCCGGAGCCCACGGTGGCGCTCGCCGTCGTCTCGCCGGAGACCGCCGCCGCCCAGCGGATCCCGTACGAGCGCGCGACGGCGATCGCCGGAGACGAGCTCTCGCCGCGGCAGCTCCACGACACGAAGGCCGCCCTGCGGGATCTCCCGGGTGACCAGGACGTCTCGACCGAGCGGGGTTTCCAGGAGACGTTCACGGTGGTGCTGGTCCTGCTCCTCGGCGCTGGCGGGCTCGCAGTGCTGATCGGGACGCTCACGGCGACTGGTCTCGCGCTCGCCGATGCTCGGGCGGACCTCGCGACGCTCGCAGCCGTCGGCGCCGGCCCGCGGACCCGCCGGACCGTCGCGGCGGCGCAGGCCGTCGTGCTCGGCACCCTCGGGGCGCTGATGGGGGTCGCGGTCGGGTTCGCACCCGGCCTTGCGGCGACCTGGCCGATGACGGTCGACCGGTGGGGTTCGGGCGTGGAGACCACCGGACCCGTCGTCGACATCCCGTGGGGCGTGCTCGCAGCCATCGTCTTCGTCGTCCCGCTGATCGCGGCCGCAGCATCGGCGCTGGTCGTACGCAGCCGCCTCCCGCTGACCCGGAGGCTCGCGCAGTGAAGCCGATCGTCACTAGTCCGTCACGCACTGTTACGCAACCGTTACCGCGGAACGGAAACAATCTGAGTACCTGTCGCGTCTACAGTGAGCACAAGGTACGGCACAAGGTGTAGGGGGCACTGATGTCGCACATCGATCTTGCAGAACGCCAAAGAAGGGCCGCTCGGCTGCGCATCGCGCAGCTGGTCGCACTCCGACGGGCCACCGTCGGGGGCGCCGAGCGGATCGTCAGGGAGGCCGCGAAGTCGTCCTGAGCACGCCCACGTAGCCTGCGGGAGTGCCCACCTTCAATCTCGGGACCTCCCGGCTCATCGGGTTCGACCTGGACATGACGCTCATCGACTCGCGTCCCGGGATCCGAGCCGTGTACGACGAGATCTCCACCCGCACCGGGGTGGAGATCGACTCGTCTCTGGTGGTCTCGCGGCTCGGTCCTCCCGTGGAGGTCGAGCTTGCCCACTGGTTCGCCCACGACGCCGTCGCCGCGATGGCGGACCTCTACCGGTCTCTCTACGCCGGGATCGCGATCGAGCGCATCGCAGCCCTGCCCGGCGCGTACGACGCGATCGACGCGGTCCGCGAGCGCGGAGGCCGCGTCGCGGTCATCACCGCGAAGAACGCGCAGGACGCCGCCGCGCACCTCGACCACCTCGGCCTGCACGCCGACGAGGTACGCGGCAGGGCATGGCGCTCGGGCAAGGCCGACGCCCTGCGGGAGCTCGGGGCGCAGGCGTACGTGGGCGACCACGTGCACGACATGGAGGCTGCCGCCCTGGCCGGCGTACCGGGTGTCGGAGTGACCACCGGACCCTCGAGCCGTACGGAGCTGCAGGGCGCCGGGGCGGCGACGGTGGTCGACTCGCTCGAGCAGCTCGACGAGGTCCTGGACACCCTGTGACCGCGGGCCGTCGTGGCCTAGTCTTGGTGGTTGCGGCCGTGGCCGCCCGAGACGAAGGTGAGGTCAAGACGTGCCTGCTGGCAAGGTCAAGTGGTACGACGCCGACAAGGGCTTCGGGTTCCTGAGCCGCGAAGGCGGCGAGGACGTGTACGTGCGGGCCGATGCGTTGCCTGCCGGCGTCTCGTCGCTGAAGCCTGGGACCCGGGTCGAGTTCGGCGTCGCCGCAGGTCGTCGCGGTGACCAGGCGCTCCAGGTGCGGGTGCTCGATCCGACGCCCTCGGTCGCGAAGCAGCAGGCGAAGGCGCGTCGCAAGCCCCCTGAGGACATGGTCGTCATCGTCGAGGACACTATCCGGCTGCTCGACCAGCTCGGAGGCACCTTCCGCGCGGGCCGCTTCCCCGAGGGCCGGACGTCCAAGCAGACCGCGGCGCTCCTGCGGGCACTTGCCGACGAGCTCTCCGCCTGACGACCCACCGTGGACCCGGCCTGGTCGGGACTTGCCAGGTGCGGAAGAATGACCTCATGCCTGCCTCCAGCCGCGGTGCCGGCGCACGGACCTCGTCCGTTCGCGCCCCCAAGCTCGACGCCGTCACCGCCGCCGCGGTCGACGTAGCCCGTGCTGCGCTGATCGAGGACGTGGGCGAGAGCCAGGTCGGAGAGCACCTCGGCGTACGCCCCGAGGGCGACCGTGTCGTCACGCACGTCTTCGCCGCCCGCCTGGCCGGCTACCAGGGATGGCACTGGTCCGTCACGGTCACGCGCGCGTCGCGCCAGAAGAAGGTCACGGTCGACGAGATCGTCCTCCTCCCGGGCGACGACGCGATCGTCGCGCCGGACTGGACCCCCTACAAGGATCGCGTCCTTCCCGGCGACATGAGTCCCGGCGACCTGCTTCCGCCGGAGGACGACGACGTACGGCTCGCGCCGGCGTGGTTCGTCGGTGACGAGGCGGTCGACCCGTTGATCGATCCCACCTCCGTCCGCCCCGTGGCGGACGAGGTCGCGATCGGTCGTGTCGAGGTGCTGTCGCTCGAGGGTCGCGCCGCCGCCGC
Organism: Mumia sp. Pv4-285; assembly: GCF_041320275.1. Classification (NCBI taxonomy): domain Bacteria; kingdom Bacillati; phylum Actinomycetota; class Actinomycetes; order Propionibacteriales; family Nocardioidaceae; genus Mumia; species Mumia qirimensis. Next base: position 1,002,477 of record NZ_CP162023.1, read on the forward strand.
CCAGCGCTGGTACGACGGCGACCGCGGTCCGGACACGCCGATCGCCCAGCAGGCACCGGGGCGCTGCCGGGGGTGCGGCTTCATGGTGTGGCTCGCGCCGCCGCTGGGCGCGCTCTTCGGTGTGTGTGCCAACGCGATGGCCAACGACGACGGCAAGGTCGTGTCCTTCGACCACGGCTGCGGGGCTCACTCCGAGGCCCGCGTGAAGCGGGGAGCCCAGGGTGCAGTGCCGCCGGTCCACGACACCCTGACGGTGGATCCCGTGGTCGTCGACGTCGATCTGGCCTGACCTACCTTCCCTCGCCCGCGCCACTCACGTGTGGCGAGCGCCACGGACCAATTAGTTGTCTTGTGAAAGCTTCTCGTCATATAGTTGCGTTATCAAACTATCTATGGCGGGGGTGACGTGCGTGCTGCGAGACGAGACAGCCGAGCAGATCGCCGCGGCGCTCGGAAAGCTCGGCCGCGTGCTGCGGTCGTCGGCGCAACGCTGGGAGCGGCTCGACATCGGCGTCCGTCGTACGGACGTGTCGCTCCTTCGCCGGCTCCAGCGCGACGGCGAGCAGCGACTGAGCGACCTGGCCGAGCCGCAGTGCGTCAGCGTGTCAGTGATCAGCAGGCAGGTCGCCACGCTGGAGCACGACGGGCTCGTCGTACGCCGTGTCGATCCGACGGACGCACGGGTCGTGCTGATCCGGCTCTCCGACGCCGGCCGTGACCGGCTGGCAGACATCACCCGTCGCTACGCAGCCTTCGTCCACCGCGCCCTCGTGGACTTCGACGACGTCGAAGCAGGGCGGATGGCAGAACTCATCGACCTCGCCGCGGACCGCATGTCCGCTGAGCTCGACTCACCACCGAACGAGAGGATCCCCGTCGCGTGACCACTACCGCGCCCGTCGACACCAGCGAGGAGCTCAGCCACCGCGCCATCATGGAAGTGATGGTCGGCGTGCTGGCCGCGCTGTTCACCGCCCTCGTCAGCTCGACCATCGTCGCGAACGCGCTGCCGACGATCATCGCCGACCTCGACGGCACCCAGTCCCAGTACACGTGGATCGTCACCACCTCGCTCCTCGCGATGACCGTGTCGACGCCGATCTGGGCGAAGCTGTCCGACCTCTTCAACAAGAAGCTGCTCATCCAGCTCGCGATCGTCACGTTCGTCGTCGGCTCGGTCATCGCCGGGTTCTCGCAGAGCGTGCCGATGCTCCTCGTCGCCCGCGGCCTCCAGGGCCTGGCGATGGGCGGCATCACCGCGCTCGCCCAGGCGATCATCGGCTCGATCATCCCGCCTCGTGAGCGCGGCCGCTACGCGGGCTACATGGGCGGCGTGATGGCACTGGCCACCGTCAGCGGACCGCTCGTCGGAGGCGTCATCGTCGACTCCTCGCTCGGCTGGCGATGGACCTTCTTCGTGTGCGTGCCGTTGGCGGTCATGAGCCTCGTGGTCCTCCAGCGCTACCTGAAGCTCCCGACCCTCGTGAGGGACGTCAAGGTCGACTACGTCGGCGCCGTCCTCATCGCGATCGCCGCCAGCATGCCGCTCCTGTGGGTCACCTTCGCCGGCGGCTCGTTCGCGTGGATGTCGTGGGAGAGCGCGCTCTTCGTCGGCGGGACGATCGTGGCGACCGTCGCCTTCGTGGTCGTCGAGTCGAAGGTCGCCGAGCCGATCGTGCCGCTCAAGGTCTTCCGCGACCGGACGACCGCGCTCGCCATCATCGCGAGCGTCGCGGTCGGCATCGCCATGTTCGGCAGCTCGGTCTTCCTCGGCCAGTACCTCCAGGTCGCCCGCGGCTACAGCCCGACCGACGCGGGCCTCATCACGATCCCCATGATGGTGGGCTCGCTGATCGGCACGATCGGGTCCGGCAGCCTCATCGTCCGCTACGGACGGTGGAAGGGCTTCCTGGTCGCCGGCTCGATGCTTCTGATCGCGGGGCTCGGCCTCCTGGGCACGATCGACCACGCGACGGTGCTGTGGCACCTGTGGATCTTCATGTTCCTGATGGGCCTCGGCATGGGCATGCTCATGCAGAACCTGGTGCTCGCGGTCCAGAACACGGTCGACGTCACCGAGGTCGGCGCGACCTCGGGAGCAGTGGCGTTCTTCCGGTCGCTCGGCGGAACGGTGGGCGTCTCCGTCCTCGGCGCGATCCTGGCCTCGAGCGTCACGGACAAGATCACCCAGGGCCTCGCGGCGATGGGCGTCTCCGGGTCCGGTTCGGACGCGTCCGGCACGCTCGACCTGGCGCACATGCCGGCGCCGATCGCCGACCTCGTGCGCACGTCGTACGGCGACGCGACGGGGGAGATCTTCGTCGTGGCGGCAGCCGTCGCGGTCGTCGCGCTGATCGCGGTCCTCTTCATCAAGGAGGTCCCGCTGCGCACCACCGTCCGCAAGACCGACGTCGTCGAGGAGAGCAGCGAGCGCGAGGTCGTCGGCGCGCGCTGATACCGGGTCACCACGTACGAGGGGCCGCTCCCACCGGGAGCGGCCCCTCGCCGTACGCAGTGTCAGGCTCCGGCGTGGCCGCCGTCGTCCTCGTCGGCCTCGAGTGCGACCTTCCGGCGTCGGCAGTACTCGACGCCCATCAGGCCGAGCCCGAATCCGGCCAGGCAGGTCCACAGCCACCAGACGTCGCCGTTGCGCTGGAGCGTGCCGAGGAAGGGAAGCAGACCGAGGAACACGGCGAGCCACAGGATCGCCCCCACGGTCATCGTCCGGATGCCGTCGACGTCCAGCGGCTTCGGGTCGGGGACGACGCGGTGGACGGTGCTCCCGATCTCCAGCTCGGTGACCTCGGGCCGGTCGAGGCCGTGCGGTCGTCGACGCGCGGTCGCGGGCTCGGAGACGGCGGGCGTGGGCGCAGGCGGTGCCGGCTTCTCGACGGCGGGCGCGGGCGCAGGTGCAGAGGTCGCGGACGCCGAACGGCGCCCGCCGGTTGCGGGCTTCTCCTCCGGTTGGGCACGATCAGCCTTGCGGCTCCCGCTGTGACCCCGGCCACGCCTCGGCGTCGGTTCTGAGGTGAGTTTCCGCTTGCCTGCCGCCACGCCCTTACAGTACCTCCCTGGGGAACTGTCCTACTTCGTACCGTCAGGAGCTTCATGTCCACCCAGACTGCGACCGGTTCGCTGGACCGCTACTTCAAGATCTCCCAGCGCGGGTCCACCGTCGCTCGCGAGCTCCGTGGCGGAGTCGTCACGTTCTTCACGATGGCGTACATCATCGTGCTGAACCCGATCATCATCGCCGGCGTCCAGGACGCCGACGGCAACTATCTCGGCGGCGGCTCGCAGGCCCAGGCGTTCGCGCTCGTCGCGGCCGCCACGGCGCTCGTGGCGGGGGTGATGAGCATCCTCATGGGTGCCGTCGCCAACTTCCCGCTCGCGATGGCGACCGGGCTCGGGCTCAACGCGTTCGTCGCGTACTCCATCGCGAGCCAGATGACTTGGGCCGACGCGATGGGCCTCGTCGTCATCGAGGGCATCATCATCCTCGTCCTGGTCCTGACGGGCTTCCGGAAGGCGGTCTTCGACGCGGTCCCGCTGCCGCTCAAGATGGCGATCTCGGTCGGCATCGGGCTCTTCATCGCGCTGGTCGGCCTTGTCAACGCCGGCGTGGTCCGGACGACCGGCAACCCGTCGCCCCCCATCGGGCTCGGCATCGGCGGCGAGCTCTCGGGCTGGCCGGTGTTCGTGTTCTGCATCGGCCTGGTCCTCATGATCAGCCTGTACGCCCGCGGCGTCCGCGGCGCCATCCTCATCGGCATCCTCGCGACCACCGTGATCGCGGTCGTCGTCGAGGCGATCACCGACACGGGATCCTCGGGCGGCGACCCCACGTCGAAGGGCTGGAACCTCAACGTCCCGACGAGTCCGGAGAAGTTCGTCGACATGCCGGACTTCTCGCTGCTGGGTGACTTCTCGCTGCTCGGCTCGTTCGAGTCCGTCGGCTTCGTCACCGCGGTGCTGCTGGTCTTCACGCTCCTGCTCGCCGACTTCTTCGACACGATGGGCACGATGACGGCGATCGGCGCCGAGGCCGACCTCAACGACGAGGACGGCACGCCTGAGGGTGCGCAGCGGATCCTCGTCATCGACTCGATCGGCGCTGTCGCCGGTGGTGCCGCGAGCGTCTCCAGCAACACCGCGTACGTCGAGTCCGCCTCCGGCGTCGGAGACGGTGCGCGGACGGGCCTCGCCGCGATCGTGACCGGCGTGCTGTTCCTGCTCGCCACGGTCTTCTCGCCGGTCGTCGCGCACATCCCGAACGAGGCGGCCGTCCCGGCGCTCGTGCTCGTCGGCTTCCTGATGATGCAGCAGGTGAGCGAGATCCCGTGGAAGGACATCGAGCTCGCGCTCCCCGCCTTCCTCACGATCGCGCTCATGCCGTTCACCTACTCGATCAGCGTCGGGATCGGCGCCGGCTTCCTGTCGTACGTGCTCATCAAGGTCGTGCGTGGCAAGGCGAACCAGGTCCACCTGCTGATGTGGATCGTCGCCGCGCTGTTCCTGGTGTACTTCGCGATCGACCCGATCACGCGCTGGCTGAGCTGACCCCTCTCCCGGGCGGTGACTCCGACCTCACCGCCCGGGTGACCGGGAACATTCGTTAACAGTTTTAATTAACACTGGCAACGACCTACTCTGGACGTATGCCCACCGATGCCCAGAAGCTCGCCGCCGCCGTCGCCCGGCTCAACCGGCGACTCCGGCAGGAGCGGCACTCCGACCTCACGCCCAACCAGATCAGCATCCTCGGCACGCTGCACCACCACGGTCCGCTGACCCCCGGTGCGATCGCGGCGATCGAGCACGTCCAGCCCCCGTCGGTCACCCGCACCGTCAACTGCCTCGTCGACAACGGGCTCGCCGAGCGTGCGACACACCCGTCCGACCGCCGTCAGGTCGTCGTCTCCATCAGCGACGAGGGCCGAGCCGGCCTCGCCGCCGAGCGGGACCGTCGCGACACCTGGCTCGCCGGCCGCCTCGCCTCCCTCACCACCGAGGAGCGCACCGTCCTCCGCGACGCGTCCGCGCTGCTCGAGAAGCTGGTCGTGAGCGAGTGAGTCCCACGTTCCGCGCTCTGTCCGTCCGCAACTACCGGGTCTACGCCTCGGGTGCCCTCATCTCCAACGTCGGCACCTGGATGCAGCGTGTCGCTCAGGACTGGCTCGTCCTCGCGCTCACGGGCAGCGGGCTCGCCCTCGGCATCACGACCGGGCTGCAGCTCTTGCCCGCGCTGCTCTTCTCACCGCTCGCCGGCGTCGTCGCCGACCGCTTCCCCAAGCGGCGCGTCCTCATGGTCACGCAGGTCGCGATGGCCGTCCCCGCGGCGCTGCTCGGCGTGCTGGCCATCACGGGCGTCGCTCAGGCCTGGCACGTGTACGTGCTCGCGTTCGTCTTCGGGGTCGCGACGGCGTTCGACGCCCCCGCGCGTCAGTCCTTCGTCGTCGAGATGGTCGGCAAGGACGACCTCGCCAACGCCGTCGGCCTCAACAGCGCCTCGTTCAACTCCGGACGCATGATCGGTCCGGCCGTCGCGGGTGTCATGATCGCGGCTCTCGGGTCGGGCGTCGTCGCCACCGGCTGGGTCATCCTGCTCAACGCGGTGAGCTACTTCGCCGTCTTCATGTCGCTGCTCGCGCTCCGCACCCACGACCTCCGGCCTGCGACGCCGGCATCGCGGGGCAAGGGGGCGGTGCGTGCCGGTGTCCGTTACGTCCGCTCGCGGCCTGATCTGATCCTGATCCTCACGACCGTCTTCTTCGTCGGCACGTTCGGCATGAACTTCCAGATGACCTCGGCCCTGATGGCGACCGAGGTGTTCGGCAAGGGCGCGCAGGCGTACGGCGTCCTGGGCTCCATCATGGCGATCGGCTCGCTCGCCGGGGCGCTCGTCGCTGCCCGCCGCGAGCGTCCGACCCGCCGGCTGGTGGTCGGCGCCGCGCTGGTCTTCGTGGCCGTCGAGGTCACGTCCGGGCTCATGCCGACCTACCTCACCTTCGCCCTCGTGCTGCCGCTGCTCGGACTCAGCGCGCTGACGATGGTCACCGCCGCCAACGCCTACATCCAGCTCACGGTGACACCGCAGATGCGTGGTCGGGTCGCCGCGCTCTACCTCATGGTGTTCATGGGCGGCACGCCGCTCGGCGCTCCCGTGATCGGATGGATCGGCGAGGTCTTCGGTGCCCGGTGGACGCTGATCCTCGGCGGCATCGTCGCCGCGATCGGCATCCTCTCCGCGACGGCGTACTACCTCGTGCGCGGCGGGCTGCACCTGCGGCTCGACCTGCGGGCGCGTCCGCGGATCGCGGTCGTGCCGCGCGATCCGCGCGCGGCGGTCCGTGCCGGCGACGCGGTCGAGGCCGCCGAGGACGCGGCGTCGCTGGACGCCGGTGTCGCCGAGGCGCCCGCGCCGGTGCGCGCTGACGTCTGACCACGGAGCGAGAAACCCTCGCGCGGACTCGGCACCGTGGCACGCTGGACGCATGGCTCCGACCGACGTGGAGGACCGGCTCCCCTGGGAGCTCTATCTGGCGGTCCTGAGCGCGGAGGTCGACAGGATCCTCCAGGTCTCCCAGGACCTGGACGCATCCGTGCCCAACTGCCCCGGCTGGACGGTCCGAGACCTGCTCGACCACGTCGCGCGCGTGTTCCGGCACAAGGTCGAGTCGATCCGTACGGCGAGCGAGCCGCCCTGGCCGATCACCGGCCTCGACAGCTCCGACGTCCGACGCCTTCTCGCGGACGAGGCAGCCGTCCTGATCGCCGAGCTGCAGCAGCGCGGACCCCGCCAGATCCGCCACACCTGGTACCCCGACGACCAGTCGAACGGCTTCTGGTTCCGCCGGATGGCGCTCGAGGCGACGGTTCACCGTGTCGATGCCGAGCAGGCCGCGGGCGTGTCGGTCCAGCGGGTCGAGCACTCGGTCGCCGAGGACGGGATCGACGAGTTCCTGAGCGTGCTGGTCGGAGGCCCGTGGTGGGACGACGAGGACGAGACGGCGCACCCCGTCGACGCCGTCGTCCGCATCCGCGCGGGCGCACGGTCGTGGACGGTGGACCTCTCGCGCACCCAGGTCGTCGTGACGGCCGGGAGCGACGGCACCGCGGATCTTGATCTCGAGGGCGACCCGCACGACGTCTACCTGTGGCTGTGGGGACGCGGCGACGCCACCACGTTCACGCTGGAGGGCCGCAAGGAGCTCCTCGAGGCGGTGCACGGACGCTTCGCCGAGGCGAGCGCGTAGGCCGACCGTCTGTACGGGGCGCGGGTCGACCCGATACTGTCGCTCCTCGGGGGCCAGTCAGTCGATCACCGAGCAGGAGCGACCCCGAGTCCATGAACCCGCGACACCGGAGGGCCTTGATCCCCGGGCTCCTCGTGATCCTTCTCGTCATCGTGCTGATCGCCGCGCTCGCGCGCGAGGCCGGGGCCGCTGACGACGAGACCGAGGCCGACGTCGAGCCGGTGAGCACGATCACCGACGCCCGCGTCCCCGAGTCCAGTGCTCTCGTGGTGAGCAAGCGCGATCCTGAGCTCGCCTACACGGTCAACGACTCCGGCAACGAGCCGACGGTCTTCACTGTCGAGATCTCGACCGGTGACGTCGTCGGAGCGACGCGCCTGCGTGGCGCCGAGCTCGTCGATGCCGAGGCGTTGACGATCGACCAGGACGGCACGCTCTGGGTGGCCGACATCGGCGACAACGACGCGATCCGCTCGACCGTCTCGCTGTACGCCATGGAGGAGCCGGTGCTCGGCGAGAAGTCGGTCCGACCGCTCCGCTACCAGGTGCGTTACTCCGACGGGAGCGCCGATGCCGAGGCGCTGCTCGCCGCCCCCTCCGGGCGCGGCATGTTCATCGTCTCCAAGGGGCTTCTCGGTGGCCAGGTCTACCGGCTACCCCAGACTCTCAGCCGGACGAGCGTCAACGTCGCGGAGCCGCTCGCCGACGCCGCGGCGCCCGCTCTGGTCACCGACGGCGACTTCCTGCCGGACGGCGAACGCGTCGCCCTTCGCACCTACCTCGGCGTCCACCTCCTCGACGCGGAGACCTGGCAGGAGACCTGGTCGGCGAGCCTGCCCGAGACGAGCCAGAGCGAGTCGCTCGCAGCCGAGCCCGACGGCACCTCGGTCCTCGTGGGCAGCGAGGGCCTCCCGTCGCCGATCCAGCGGGTGACCCTGCCCGAGGACCAGCGTGCCGCGATGCTCGCGCCCGCGAGCGGGATCATCGACCTCGACTGAGACCGCTCAGGCGGACAGGTGCTCGAACCTGAGCTTCTCAACCACGTGGTCGATGCAGCGGGTGAGCTGTGAGATGTCGTCGGGGTCGACCGCCGGGAACGTCGCGATCCGTAGCTGGTTGCGTCCGAGACCGCGGTAGCCGTCGACGTCGAGGATGCCGTTCTCGCGCAGCGCAGCCGAGACCGCACCGGCTTCGACGCCCTCGAGGTCGATCGTGACGACCGTCGACGACTGCTTGCCGGGGTCGGAGACGAACGGGGTCGCGTAGTCCGACTGCGCCGCCCATCCGTACAGCCGTGACGACGAGTCCTCGCAGCGCGCCACCGACCAGGGCAGCCCGCCGTTGTCGAGGATCCACCGAAGCTGGTGGTCGGTCCAGAACAGCGACGCGAGGGGCGGGGTGTTGTAGGTCTGGTCCTTGCGGGAGTTCTGGAGGGCTGTGGTCAGGTCGAAGAATGCCGGGATCCAGCGGTCGGAGGCGGCGATCTCCTCGACCCGCGCGACGGCAGCGGGCGACATCAGGGCGAACCAGAGCCCGGCGTCGGATGCGAGGGCCTTCTGGGGTGCGAAGAAGTAGACGTCGCACTGGGCGGGGTCGAGCGGCACCGCCCCGGCGGCTGATGTGCCGTCGATCAGCACGAGCGCGTCGTCTGCCGCGCCCTCGACCCGACGGACCGGAGCCGTGACGCCGGTCGACGTCTCGTTGTGCGTCCAGGCGTAGGTGTCGACGCCGTCCTCGGCGACCGGGTCGGGGTGGCTCCCGGGCTCGGCGCGCAGGACGGTCGGCTCGTCCAGGAACGGCGCACCGGCCACCGCCTTCGCGAACTTCGCGCCGAACTCGCCGAACGCCAGGTGCTGGCTGCGGTGGCGGACCAGCCCGAACGTCGCGGCGTCGAAGAACGCCGTCGACCCACCGACCCCGAGGACGACCTCATAACCGTCGGGGAGCGAGAACAGCTCGCGCATCTGCGCGCGCACGGACCCGACCAGCTCACGCACCGGTGCCTGACGGTGAGAGGTGCCGATCAGCGTCGACGACGCGAGCGCCTCCATCGCCTCGTGGGGGACCTTGGAGGGTCCTGAGCCGAATCGGCCGTCGGACGGGAGGAGCTTCTTGGGGATCTGCACGAGCGCCATTCTTCACGGTGGGCGTGACAGATGTCAGGGCGAGGTCGTGACGTTCGGCGTACGAGCGGGCGCACCGTCCGCACGAGGATCGAGGCATGACGAAGAAGGCCGACGCGATGACCGCTCCAGCGGTGCTCCTCGACGACGTGGTGAAGACGTTCTCCTCTGCCGGAGGCGACGTCATGGCGGTGGACCACCTCACGCTCCAGATCCAGCCGGGGGAGGTCGTCGCCTTCCTCGGACCCAACGGCGCCGGGAAGACGACGACGATCGACGTGCTCCTCGGGCTCGCCGAACCGGACTCCGGCACGGTCGCCGTGCACGGGATGAAGCCGCGTGCCGCGATCGCGCGGGGCTCCGTGTCGGCGGTGATGCAGACCGGGGGGCTGCTCAAGGACTACACGGTCGGCGAGACGGTCGAGCTGGTCGCATCGCTGCACCCGTCCTCGCGGCCGGTGGGTGAGGTCCTCGAACGCGCCGGGATCGCCGACGTCCGGTCCCGGCTGGTCGGCAGGTGCTCCGGCGGCCAGCAGCAGCGGCTCCGGTTCGCGATGGCGCTGCTGTCCGACCCCGACCTCCTCGTCCTCGACGAGCCGACGACCGGCATGGACGTGGAGGGGCGCCGCGACTTCTGGGCCGCGATCCGCGCCGACGCCGTACACGGTCGTACGACGCTCTTCGCGACGCACTACCTCGAGGAGGCGGACGCGTACGCCGACCGGATCGTCCTGGTCCGGCGTGGCCGCGTCGTCGCCGACGGCACACCTGCCGAGATCAAGGCGCTCTCGTCGGGACGTCTCGTCCGCGCGACGCTCCCGTCCGCGGACGGCACCGCGCTGGCCCGGATCCCCGGTGTCGAGTCGGTCGAGATCCGCGGAGACGTCGTCTCGGTGCGTGCGAACGACAGCGACGCGGTCGCCCGCTACCTGCTGACCAGCACCGTCGCGCGGGACGTGGAGGTCACCTCGCGCAACCTCGAGGACGCCTTCGTCGCTCTGACGGGGAGCGCATCGGACGCGGCTCTCACCTCCGACACCGAGCGCGTGGTCGCCGACCGTCCGACCGAAGGAGTCCTCGCATGAGCACCACCACGCTCGACCGCCGCGTCGCGACCCTGGGCGGCTTCTCGCTGACCTTCCTGCGCCTCGAGCTGCGGCGGATGCTGCGCAACCGGCGCACGTTGATCTTCACGCTGGTGATGCCGGCGGCGTTCTTCCTCCTGTTCGGCACGAGCAGGAGCTACCGCGACGAGTCCGCGGGCGCCGGCAACGTCACGGCGTACGTGATGGTGAGCCTGGCGCTGTACGGCGCGATGGTGGCCACGACCAGCGGGGGAGCGATGGTCGCGACCGAGCGTGCGCTCGGCTGGAGCCGGCAGTTGCGACTGACGCCCCTCAACCCGCTGGCGTACGTCGTGGTGAAGGTCTGCGTGGCGATGGTGCTCGGCGGCGCGTCGGTGGTCGTCGTGAACGTCGTCGGTCGGCTGTCGGGGGCGGACCTGTCGTGGGGGCGGACGCTGGCGTGCGCGCTGCTGGCGTGGGTGTGCTCGCTCGTCTTCGCAGCGTTCGGTCTCTTCATGGGATACCTCCTGCGGAGCGAGAACGTCATGCAGGTGCTCGGACCGGTGCTCGCCGTGCTGTCGTTCGCGGGCGGCCTGTTCGTCCCCGTCGACCAGCTCGGTGACGTGTTCGGCACCGTCGCGCAGCTGACACCGGTCTACGGCGCGGCCGAGATCGTACGGGCCCCGCTGGGAGCCGACGCCGACCTGTGGACGGCGGCGCTGAACGTGCTGGTCTGGCTGTGCGTCTTCGTGGGAGGTGCCGTGTGGCGGTTCCGCCGGGACACGGCTCGGGTGTGAATACGCTGAGCGGTGTGACACAGCCGCCACGTCCGCACGGCGACCCTGCTCCGGGGCCGCCGTGGTGGCGTTTCGTCGCCGCCGGCGTCTGGCTCGTCTACCTGTGGTCCCCGGTCGTCGCACTCGCCGAGGCCGACGGTTGGGAGCGGGTGCTCGGTCTTGTCGGGGTCGTGGTCTTCGTCGCCACGTACCTCGCGCTCATCGGGCGCAACCGTCGCTTCGTGGACTTCGAGACGCGCGGCCCACGATGGGAGACCTGGCCGTGGCTGCTCGCCCTCCTGCTCTGCACGGCGGCGATGGTGCCCGGGGCGGGCGACAGTGCGCTGACGGCGCTCGTCTTCGTCGCTGCGGCTGCGATGAGCACGCTGTCGCCGCGGTGGGCCTGGGGCTGGGTGGCCGTCCTCCTCGTGGTCGTCGAGGTCTCCACCCGCATCGTGCCGGGATGGTCCGACAGCGGCAACGGCTTCGCGCTGATCCTGGCCGCCATGGCCGTCTTCTTCCTCCGTGCCGCGATCAACCGGCAGCGTGCCCTCGTGGCCGCGGAGCGCGAGCTCGGCGACGCTCGTCTCGAGGAGGAGCGCTCACGGATCGCCCGGGACCTCCACGACATCCTCGGTCACTCGCTCACGGTGGTGGCGGTCAAGGCGGAGCTGGCCGAGCGGATGCTCGACGTCGACCCCGCGCGGACCCGTACGGAGCTCGTCGACATCCGCGCGCTGACCCGGGACGCGCTCGCGGACGTCCGCGCGACGGTGCGTGACGTGCGGGGCGTGTCGCTGCCGGGCGAGATCGCCTCGGCGCGGTCGGCGCTGACGTCGGCGGGCATCTCCGCGGATCTGCCCACCGTCGTCGACGAGGTGCCCGGCCGGTGGCGCGAGCTGTTCGCGTGGACGATCCGGGAAGGAGTCACGAACGTGATCAGGCACAGTGGCGCCACCCGGTGCGTCGTCCATCTCGGCGCGGAGGGTGTGTCCGTCTCCGACGACGGACGCGGTCTGGCCGACGCCGCACCCGGCGGGACCGGCCTGGCCGGGCTTCGTGAGCGCACCGTCGCGGCCGGAGCGACGATGGTGACGGGTCCCGGCCCCGACGGAGCCGGTACGACCGTGGCAGTCGTGGTCCCGTCCCCCGAGGCAGGCGCCCGATGACCGCGCGGATCCGCGTCCTGCTCGCCGACGACCAGGCACTCGTCCGCGGAGCGCTCGCCGCACTGCTCGATCTCGAGCCGGATCTCGACGTCGTCGCCGAGGTGGCCGACGGGACGGAGGTCGTGGACGCGGTGCGACGACATCAGGTCGACGTGGCGCTGCTGGACGTCGAGATGCCAGGCATGGACGGAGTCGCAGCCGCGGCGGCCCTGCACGACGCCGTCCCCGGTTGCCGCGTCCTCATGGTGACGACCTTCGGACGACCGGGCTACCTCCGCCGCGCGCTCGCGGCAGGGGCGTCGGGCTTCGTCGTCAAGGACACGCCCGCCCGCCAGCTCGCCGACGCCGTACGCCGGGTCCACTCCGGGCTTCGCGTGGTGGACCCGGCACTGGCTGCGGACTCGTTGGCCTACGGTGACTCTCCGCTGACCGAGCGGGAGGCGGACGTGCTGCGCGCGGCGCGCGACGGCGGCACGGTGGCGGACATCGCCGGCGTCCTGTCGCTCTCGGAGGGAACGGTGCGCAACCACCTCTCGAGCGCCATCGGCAAGACGTCGGCGCGCACCCGCGCCGAGGCCGTACGCGTCGCGGTCGAGAACGGTTGGCTGCTCGGTGAGGACTGACGGGCAGGGCCCGGTCGATGAGTTCTCGGGGTCGTCCCGGTCGAAGAGGGGACAGCACCTGCGACGAGGAGACGTGCGATGACCGACACCCAGACCCACCGCCTGACCGTGCCCAGAGCCGAGCTGGCCTACGACGTCCGGACCAGCCCCGAGAGCACAGACCCGCCGCTGCTCCTGATCGGCTCCCCGATGGGCGCCAGCGGGTTCGGGACCCTCGCCGGTCTCTTCCCCGACCGGACCGTCGTGACTTACGACCCGCGCGGCGCCGAGCGCAGCGTCCGCACCGACGGGGCGGCCGAGACGACCCCGGAGGAGCACGCCGACGACGTCCACCGGCTCATCGACGAGCTCGGAGGCGGTCCGGTCGACCTGTTCGCGACGAGCGGTGGCGCAGTGAACGCGTTCGCACTCGTGGCGGCGCACCCCGAGGACGTACGCACCCTGGTGGCGCACGAGCCGCCGGTCGCCCAGGTGGTGCCGGACCGTGAGCAGGCGCTCGCCGCCGCGCAGGGCATCCGTCGCCTGTACGAGACCGAGGGCGGTGGGCCCGCGATGGTGAAGTTCATCCTCCTCGTCACCCACCAGGGCGCGGTGCCGGAAGGATTCACCGAGGCGCCAGCGCCGGAGCCGTCGGCGTTCGGTCTCTCAGTGGAGGACGACGGGTCGCGCGACGACGTGCTGCTCGCGCAGAACCTCATCACGTGCACGCACTACGAGCCCGACTTCGCCGCCCTGCAGTCCGCGTCGACCCGCGTGGTCGTGGTGGTCGGGGAGGGGTCGGAGGGACAGCTCGCCTCACGTGCCGGCAAGGTCGTGGCCGAGCGGATCGGCTCCGAGGCGGTCGTGTTCCCCGGCGACCACGGCGGCTTCATGGGCGGTGAGCACGGACAGGTCGGCGAGCCGGACGCGTTCGCGAAGGCCCTGCGAGCGGTCCTGGACGATCACTCCTGAAGCTTGCCGAGCTCCTCGGCGACGGCATCGTCGTAGCCGGCCATGCACTCCTCGTACGACGGGATGACCGCCGGGCCCTCAGCCTGGGCGCGGTCGATCAGCAGCTGGAGGGTGTCGAGGAGGCCGGAGATGTGGAGATCGAACGGCATCGAGGTGCTGTCGAAGGCGCCGACGCTCCACAGGCGTGTCATCGAGGGGTAGCGGCTGGGGTCGAAGAGGTGCTCCCAGAAGTCGCTCGACGCCGCCCAGTAGCTCGCGTAGTCGGTGCCGTGGGCCTGGGCGTCGGCGTCCTCGGCGACGGCCGCGCGGGCGAAACCGGCGACGGTGTTGTTCACGATGGTGATCGTCTCCAGGACCTGCGTCGCGGAGAGCCCGGTGTCCAGCAGGATCCGGAACCCCGCCTCCTCGGCGTCGAACACGTGCGGAGCCAGCGGCAGCCGCCAGGTGTTGAGGTCGAGCAGCCACGGATGGGAACGCAGCAGGTCCCAGTAGCCGCGGGCGTACTGCTCGAGGGCGGGACGCCACGCCAGGTCGTGGTCGGGCAGCTCGAGGTCGGCGTACGCGCGGTCGACCATCGCGTCGACGAGCTCGTCGCGACCGGGGACATGGGAGTAGAGGGTCATCGCGCCGACGTCGAGCGAGCGTGCGACGGACCTCATCGAGACGGCGTCGAGGCCGTCTGAGTCCGCGATCGCGACGGCGGCGTCGACGACCTGGGCGCGGCTGACGCGCGGTGGGCGACCGCGACCGGACGTCGCGGGGGACTCCCACAGCGGTGCGAAGCGGTCGCGTCCGGGGGGCGGCGCCGCGTCGGGCGTGGTCTCCGCGGGTGTCTCGACGTCGTCCACCGAACCTCCTCGAAAAGAACTTGCCTTGATTTATCGTACAGCGTACCGTTGGCCTCATGACAGATTCAGTACGCCGTACGAGAAGTATGGTCTCCGCGCGCGGTCTCACCAAGACGTTCACGCGCAAGAAAGACGTCGTCGAGGCGGTCAAGGATGTCGACCTCGATGTCGCCGACGGGGAGCTCGTCGCGTTCCTCGGCCCGAACGGCGCCGGCAAGTCCACGACGATGCGCATGATGACCTCCCTGCTCAAGCCCACCGCCGGCACGGCGACGGTGGCCGGCTACGACGTCGTCCGCAATCCGGCCGAGGTGCGGGCCCGCATCGGCTACATCGGCCAGGGCAACGCCGGTGGCTACTCCTACCGGGTCCACGACGAGCTGATGAACCAGGGACGCTTCTACTCCGTCCCGGCCGACGTCGCCCGCCAGCGCGCGACCGACCTGCTCGACGCGCTCGAGCTGCCCGGCATGGAGAAGCGCACCGTCCTCTCCCTGTCCGGCGGCCAGCGTCGCCGCCTCGACGTGGCGATGGGCCTGATGAACCACCCGGGCCTGTTGTTCCTGGACGAGCCGACGACCGGCCTCGACCCGCACGCCCGGGCCAACCTCTGGGAGCACATCATGCGGCTGCGCGTCGAGAACAACATGACGATGCTGCTGACCACGCACTACCTCGACGAGGCCGACGCGATGGCAGAGCGGATCGTCCTCATCGACCACGGCACCGTGATCGCGGACGCGACGCCTACGGCGCTCAAGCGCGACTTCGCCGACGACGTCGTGACCCTGGGTCTCCTGCCCGGTGACGACACCGCGGCCGTCGTCGTCGAGAAGGCCCGCTCGGTCGTTCCCGACGACGTCAGTCGCGTCGAGGACCACGCCGAACCCGACGGCACCGTACGCCTGGTCCTGGCGACGAACCACGGCCCCGACCTCGTCCCGCCGGTCCTGCGCGCGCTGGAGGCGGTCGGCGTGACCGTCGGCTCCGCAGACGTCAAGCAGGCCTCGCTGGACGACGTGTTCCTCAACCTGACAGGCCGGAGCCTGCGCGAGGAGGCAGCAGCATGACCGCCATCACCGAGACCGTCACCCCGACCACGAGCCCGTTGCCGCAGCGCACCCGGGTCGCCAAGTGGTCCCACGACACGTCTGCCGTGTTCGTCCGCGAGATCCTCGTGACGCTGCGCGACCCGTTCACGCTGATCTTCTCGCTCCTCCAGCCGCTGGTCTTCCTCGGCCTGTTCGGTCCGCTCCTCGACGGGATGCTCGGCGAGGGGACGATCGAAGGCGAGTCGGCCCTCCAGTGGTTCCTGCCGGGCGTGCTCGTGATGATCGCGATCTTCGGCACCGGCATGGTCGGCGGCAACCTCCTGTACGAGCTGATGACCGGAGCGTACGAGCGCATCCTCGCGACGCCGCTCGACCGCTCGTCGATCCTCGTCGGTCGCGCGCTCAAGGAGTTCGCTCCGCTGGTCGTGCAGGCCCTGCTCATCACGATCGTCGCGATCCCGTTCGGGCTGGCGTTCTATCCCGCGCACGTCCTCCTCGGGCTGCTGATCCTCGGCATCTTCGGGATCGGGCTCGGCTCGCTCTCGTACGCTCTCGGACTGGCGTCGAAGAACCGCGAGTGGGTGTTCTGGGGCGTCCAGCAGTCGCTGATCTTCCCGCTGCTGCTGCTCGCGGGCATGATGCTGCCGCTCGAGGCGGGACCCGAGTGGATGCAGACGGTGTCGAAGTTCAACCCGCTGACGTACATCGTCGACGCGGAGCGGACCCTGTTCGCCGGGACGATGTGGGACTCCACCGTGGCGTGGGGCCTGCTCGCCGCGATCGCGACCTGCGCCGTCGGCCTGTGGGTGGGCATCTGGAAGGTCAAGCGCACGATCTGAGCCACCGACCCGCCGGGGTGCGCTACGTCACACCGCGCCCCGGCGGGTGGCTGTAACGCCGACGTCATCCGTACGATGCGCAAATGAGCGAGTTGTCCCTGAGCGGCGACGCGACGTACTCCCGTGCGGCGTGGGAGAAGTCCGCGGCGGCCGTCCTCCGCAAGTCCGGACGGTTGACTGACGACCAACCCGATGACGCGGTCTGGGACGCCCTGACGACCCGCACCCTCGACGACATCGCGGTGCCGCCGCTGGGCACACCCGAGACCGTCGCCGGCCTCGGAGACCCGGGCCTTCCCGGCCAGGCGCCGTACGTCCGGGGGACCCAGGCGCGTCGCGCCGACGGGTCGTGGGACGTCCGTGTCCTCCACGAGGACCCGGACGCGTCCAGGACGGCCGAGGCGGTCCTCACCGACCTCGAGAACGGCGCGACCTCGGTGTGGCTGCGGCTCGGTCCCGAAGCGATCGCGCCGGCGGCCCTCGCCACCGTGCTCGACCGCGTCTTCGTCGACCTCGCACCGGTCGTGATCGAGGCCCGCACGGACGCGCTCGGAGCAGCCGACGCGTTCTGCCGCTACCTCGACGAGCGGGCGGTCGTTCCTGCTCCCGGTACGAATCTCGGCCTCGATCCGATCGGTGCGGCCCTGCGCGGCTACGCGTCCGGTCTCGACCGAGACACGGCCGTCGTCGAAGGCGCGCGCAAGGCTGCCGAGCGCGGGATCGCCGCGCTCGTCGTCGACGCGACTGCCGCCCACGACGGCGGAGCCTCCGACGCGCAGGAGGTCGGGTACGCCCTGGCGGTCGGCGCGGCGTACCTGCGTCTGCTCACCGGTGCGGGGTTCTCGCTCGAGGACGCGCTCGCCCAGATCGAGTTCCGGTTCGCCGCGACCGACGAGCAGCTCACCACGATCGCCAAGCTCCGCGCCGCCCGGCAGACGTGGAACCGCCTCACGGAGCTGTCCGGTGCGGCCGAGGTCGCCCGCGGACAGGTGCAGCACGCGGTCACCTCGCGCGTCATGCTCAGCAAGTACGACCCGTGGGTCAACATGCTCCGGACCACGGTGGCGACGTTCGCGGCCGGCGTCGGTGGTGCGACGTCGGTGACGGTGCTGCCGTTCGACGCGCCGCTCGGCCTCCCGGACGCGTTCAGCCGGCGGATCGCCCGCAACACCTCGTCGCTCCTGGTCGCCGAGTCGCACGTCGGCGCCGTCACGGATCCCGCCGGCGGGGCGTACGCCGTGGAGCGCCTGACCGACGACCTGGCGCGTGCGGCCTGGGACGAGCTCGGCCGGATCGAGGAGTCCGGCGGGGTCGCCGCGGCGATCGCCGACGGCTCGCTGGTCGCACGCCACCGCGAGGTCGCCCGCGAGCGCGAGCACCAGATCGCCCAGCGCAAGCGTCCGCTCACCGGGCTCTCCGAGTTCCCGAACCTGCGCGAGGTGCTGCCCGAGCGCACCCCGTACCCCGAGGGGGCCGAGCCGGTCCAGCGGTACGGCGCGGCGTTCGAGGTGCTGCGCGACAACCCGGTCGCCACCCCAGTGTTCCTAGCGACGATGGGTCCGATCGCGGCCCACACCGCACGGGTCACGTTCATCGCCAACCTCCTCGCGTCCGGCGGCATCGAGACCGTGGCTGCCGGTGCGACGACCGGCGTCGACGACGTCCTCGCGGCGTACGACGGAGCGCCCGTGGTGTGCCTTGCCGGCACCGACCGTGCGTACGCCGAGTGGGGTGCCGATCTCGTCTCCGCACTGCGGGGCGCCGGCGCGCAGCGGGTGATCCTGGCGGGCCGGCCCGTCGACGGCGTCGATGTCGACGCGACCGCCGCGATGGGTGTCGACGCCCTGGCGTTCCTGCACGAGACCCGCGCTCACCTGGGTGCTCCGGCGGCCACGCCCGCCGGCGAGAACGGAGCAGACGCATGAGCATCCCCGAGTCCTTCGCCGGGCTGCCGCTCGACCCTGAGACCCCGTACGCGGCCGACCGGGCGGCGTACGACCTCAGCACCGACGGTGCCGAGCCGTGGGCGGCACCCGAGGGCATCGACGTCGCGCCGCTCTACACCGCCGCCGACCTGGACGGCCTCGACGCGCTCGACACGTACCCGGGCGTCGCACCGTTCCTGCGCGGGCCCTACCCGACGATGTACACGACGCAGCCGTGGACGATCCGCCAGTACGCGGGCTTCTCGACGGCCGAGGAGTCGAACGCGTTCTACCGGCGCAACCTCGCGGCCGGCCAGAAGGGCCTGTCGGTCGCCTTCGACCTTGCGACCCACCGCGGCTACGACTCGGACAACCCCCGCGTCGTCGGCGACGTGGGCATGGCCGGCGTCGCGATCGACTCGGTCTACGACACCCGCACCCTCTTCGACGGCATCCCGCTGGACAAGATGAGCGTCTCGATGACGATGAACGGTGCCGTCCTGCCGGTGCTCGCGCTCTACATCGTCGCGGCAGAGGAGCAGGGGGTGAAGCCGGAGCAGCTCATGGGGACCATCCAGAACGACATCCTCAAGGAGTTCATGGTCCGCAACACCTACATCTATCCGCCCGCGCCGTCGATGCGGATCATCTCCGACATCTTCGCCTACACCGCGCAGCGGATGCCGAAGTTCAACTCGATCTCGATCTCCGGCTACCACATCCAGGAGGCCGGAGCCACGAACGACCTCGAGCTCGCGTACACGCTGGCCGACGGCGTCGAATACATCCGTGCCGGCCTCGACGTCGGTCTCGACATCGACGCGTTCGCGCCGCGCCTGTCGTTCTTCTGGGCGATCGGGATGAACTTCTTCATGGAGATCGCCAAGATGCGGGCCGCGCGTGCGCTGTGGTCGCGGCTGGTGGCGGAGTTCGAGCCCGCGAACCCGAAGTCGAGCTCGCTGCGGACCCACTCGCAGACGTCGGGGTGGTCGCTGACCGCGCAGGACGTCTTCAACAACGTGCAGCGCACGGCCATCGAGGCGATGGCGGCGACCCAGGGCCACACGCAGTCGCTGCACACCAACGCGCTCGACGAGGCGATCGCGCTGCCGACCGACTTCTCGGCCCGCATCGCCCGCAACACGCAGCTGCTGCTCCAGCAGGAGTCCGGCACGACCGCGACGATCGACCCGTGGGGTGGCTCGTACTACGTCGAGAGGCTCACGCACGACCTCGCCCGCCGCGCCTGGGGCCACATCCAGGAGGTCGAGAAGGCCGGCGGCATGGCCAAGGCGATCGAGGCGGGCATCCCCAAGATGAGGGTCGAGGAGGCCGCCGCCCGGACGCAGGCGCGGATCGACTCCGGGCAGCAGGCCGTGATCGGTGTGAACACCTACCGCGTCGACACCGAGGAGCCGTTCGAGGTCCTCAAGGTCGACAACCGCGCCGTGTACGCCGCCCAGGTCGCCAAGCTCGAGCGACTGCGCGCGGAGCGCGACGCCGACGAGGTCCGCCGTACGCTCCACGCGCTGACCGAGTCTGCCGGCCGCGGGGCGAGCAAGGACGGGACGCTCGACGGCAACCTGCTCGCGCTGGCCGTCGACGCCGCCCGTGCCAAGGCCACCGTCGGCGAGATCTCCGACGCGCTCGAGAAGGTCTACGGACGCCACAAGGCAGTCATCCGTACGATCTCTGGTGTGTACCGGTCCGAGGCAGGCAAGGCTGAGAACGTCGAGCGCGTGATCGCGGCGACCGACGCCTTCGAGGAGGCGGAGGGCCGCCGCCCGCGCATCCTGGTCGCCAAGATGGGCCAGGACGGGCACGACCGCGGCCAGAAGGTCATCGTGTCCGCCTTCGCCGACATGGGGTTCGACGTCGACGTGGGCCCGCTGTTCTCCACCCCCGAAGAGGTGGCGCAGCAGGCGGTCGACGCCGACGTGCACGTCGTCGGGGTGTCGTCGCTGGCTGCCGGTCACCTCACGCTGGTGCCCGCGCTGCGCGACGCCCTCGCCGAGCTGGGCCGCCCCGACGTGCTCGTCGTGGTCGGTGGCGTGATCCCTCCGGACGACGTGTCGACGCTCAAGGAGATGGGTGCGACGTCGGTGTTCCTGCCCGGCACGGTCATCGCCGAGTCGGCGCTGGAGCTGCTCGACACGCTTCGTACGACGCTGAAGCACGGGTGACGCCGGCTTGAGCGGCGTGCGCTCGATCGACGTGGAGGACCTGGCCGCGCGGGTGCGCGAGGGTCAGCGTGCCGCGGTCGCGCGAGCGATCACGCTGGTCGAGTCGCGTCGTGACGACCACCGCGAAGCCGCGCGGGAGCTGCTGGCGCTGCTGACACCGCACGCCGGCGGCGCCGTGCGCGTCGGCATCTCCGGCGTTCCCGGCGTCGGCAAGTCGACCTTCATCGAGTCGCTCGGCACCTACCTGACCGGCACGGACCACAAGGTCGGTGTGCTCGCGGTCGACCCTTCCTCCGTACGCACCGGCGGGTCGGTCCTCGGCGACAAGACGCGGATGCCGGAGCTCGCTGCGCACCCGGCGGCGTACATCCGCCCCTCGCCGTCGGCCGGCACGCTAGGCGGGGTGGCCCGAGCGACGACCCAGGCGATCCTCGTGCTCGAGGCTGCGGGGTTCGACGTCGTGCTCGTCGAGACCGTCGGCGTCGGCCAGTCCGAGGTCACTGTCGCCGGGATGGTCGACACTTTCCTGTTCCTGACCCTGGCACGCACCGGCGACCAGCTGCAGGGCATCAAGAAGGGCATCCTCGAGATCGCCGACGTCATCGCGGTGAACAAGGCCGACGGTGACCGTGAGCCCGAGGCTCGGGTAGCAGCGAAGGACCTCGCGGGTGCGATCCGGCTGGTGCACGCCGGGACGAGCGGCTGGGTGCCCCCGGTGCTGACCTGCTCGGGGCTGGAGGGCACCGAGGTCGACACGGTGTGGCTGCGGGTGCTGCGGCACCGGGAGTTCCTCGGAGCGGGCGGCCTGCGCGAGAAGCGTGCGGCTCAGCAGCTCGAGTTCATGTGGGCGCTGGTGCGCGACGAGCTCGACCAGCGCCTGCGGCGGTCGGCCCCGGTCCGAGGTGTGCTCGACAACGTCAGGGCAGCCGTGCTGGCGGGCGAGATGCCGGCGACGAACGCCGCCGATGCGATCCTCGCCGCGTACGACCGACGCCCCACGATTTGACGCCTACCCCACCCCGATCCGGGGTCCGGAAGGTGGATCTGGCGTCAAATCGTGGGGCGGCGGTGGCGACGGGAGCATCCTGTGGATTGCGCTGACGCGATGTGCGCCAAACCGGCCACCCTCTGGACATGCCGCCGTTCACCGCAGCTCAAGCACGTGAGGCCGGGATCAGCGACCGTCGTCTCGCCGGTCCGAGCTTCCGCCGCCTCTTTCGCGGGGTCTACTGCCGCGCTGAAGTCGAGCCCGATCTGCTCTGCTGGATCCAAGCGGCGCTCCTCCTGCTCCCAGACGACGCCGCGGCGAGCCACCTCACGGCGCTGAGGTTGTTCGGCCTCGAGCTTCGCGCGCTGTTCCCCCTCCACTTCTCGACGAACACGACACGTCACCGGCGACGGCGTGGCGTGGTGCTCCACCGGCGACGCGGCCTCCTGAACGTCCTGTCGCGCCTGGGCGTCCCTTGTCTCGGTCCCGACCGGACGTTCGTCGACTGCGCGACGATCCTCGGCATCGTCGAGCTCGTCCAGGCCGCCGAGCACCTCTTGCACGCGGCACACACGTCGTATCCCGAGATGAAGGGCTACCTCGAGAAGACGCACATCGACGGCGTTCTGCGCGCCCGCCGGGCGTTCCAGCTCGTACGAGAGCGGGTCGAGAGTCCCATGGAGACCCTGGTCCGCCTCGCGCTGGTGTTCGCGCGGTTGCCCGAGCCGCAGCCGAATGCCGACATCCGCGACGAGACGGGGCGGCTCCTCGCCCGGTGCGACCTCGTCTACTGGGGTTACCGCGTCGTCGTGGAGTACGACGGCGCGTGGCACGCGAGCTCTCGGAAGCGGCGCGCGTACGACCGGACGCGGCGGGAGAACCTCGAGCGGGACGGGTGGATCGTGATCGTCGTGCTCGACGACGACCTGCCACATCTTCGGCGGGTGGTCTGGCGGGTCTACCGAGCGCTGCGGGAGCGGGGCTACGACGGCCCCGCGCCGACGTTCAACGCCATGTGGGCTACATGGTTCGACCGCAGCCCCGCGATGTGACGCCGTATCCACCTCCGGCAGCGCCGATGAGGTGGATACGGCGTCACATCGTGGGGCGGGCGTGCGGGGCGGGGTGGGGGCGGGCGGCGGCTCACGCCCAGTCGGCGTTCCAGCCGTCGACGTCCTGCGGCTTGCGCGACGACGGACCGGTGTAGATCGCCGACGGACGGATCAGCCGCCCGGTGCGCTTCTGCTCCAGGATGTGCGCGCTCCAGCCGGCGGTGCGGGCGCAGGTGAACATCGACGTGAACATGTGCGGCGGGATCTCGGCGAAGTCGAGGACGATCGCGGCCCAGAACTCGACGTTGGTCTCGAGGACCCGGTCCGGGCGGCGTTCGCGCAGCTCGGCCAGAGCGGCCGACTCGAGCGCTTCCGCCACGGCGTACCGCGGGGCGTCGAGCTCGCGAGCCGTACGGCGGAGCACGCGGGCACGGGGGTCCTCGGCGCGGTAGACGCGGTGGCCGAAGCCCATCAGACGCTCGCCCGAGTCGAGCAGCCCCTTCACGTACGCGCGCGCGTCGTCGCTCTGCTCGACGTCGGAGATCATCCCGAGGACGCGCGACGGGGCGCCGCCGTGCAGCGGGCCGGACATCGCACCGACGGCGCCGGACAGCGCTGCGGCGACGTCCGCGCCGGTCGACGCGATGACCCGCGCCGTGAAGGTGGAGGCGTTCATGCCGTGCTCGGCCGCGGAAGCCCAGTACGCGTCGATGGCCTTGACGTGTGCCGGGTTCGCCTCACCTCGCCAGCGGGTCAGGAAGCGCTCGGTGATCGTGCTCGCCTTGTCGATCTCTGCCTGCGGCACCATCGGCTGGCCCACCCCGCGCGCGGCCTGGGCGACGTACGAGAGCACCATCACCGCCGTACGTGCGAGGTCGTCGCGTGCCTGCTCGGGCTCGATGTCGTACAGCTGACGCAGCCCCCACGCCGGCGCGGTCAGCGCGATCGCGCTCTGCACGTCGACGCGGATGTCACCGGAGTGCACCGGGATCGGGAAGGGTTCGGCCGGCGGGAGGCCCGGCTCGTACGCACCGTCGACGAGAAGGCCCCAGATCTTCTCGAACGGGACGCTGCCGACGAGGTCCTCGATGTCGACGCCGCGGTAGCGCAGTGCGGAGCCTTCCTTGTCGGGCTCGGCGATCTCCGTCGCGAAGGCGACCACGCCTTCGAGCCCCTCGTGGACCTCAACCGTCTCAGGTGCGTCAGTCATTGGGCCATTGTGCCCCCCATCACACGGACCGCGGTCCCGTAGGGTCGGCTTCATGGAGTCCGAGGCGATCGCGGCGCTGCGCGAGGAGTACGAGGCAGCAGGGCTCACGGAGGCCGACGCGGGAGACGACCCGGTGAGTCTCTTCGTGCGCTGGTTCGACGGGGCCGTGGCCTCAGGGATGCACGACCCCAACGCGATGGCGCTGGCGACGGCGTCGCCCGGAGCGTTCCCGTCGGTCCGCATCGTGCTCCTCAAGGGGTTCGACTCCGACGGCGCCGTCTTCTACACCAACCGCGAGTCCCGCAAGGGTGACGAGCTGGAGGCCAACCCGCGCGCGGCGCTCGCGATGCTGTGGCACCCCCTCCAGAGGCAGGTGCGGATCGAGGGGATGGTCAGCCGGGTGAGCGACGAGGAGTCGGACGAGTACTTCGCGTCCCGCCCGCGCGGCTCACGGCTCGGTGCCGTCGCCTCGCCCCAGTCGCGTGTGGTGGCGGACCGCATCGAGCTCGAGCGGGCGTACGACGCTGCCGACGCGTCGTTCCCGGGCGAGGTGCAGCGGCCGCCCAGCTGGGGCGGCTACCGGGTGTCGCTGGAGACGGTGGAGTTCTGGCAGGGCCGCGTGGGGCGCCTGCACGACCGGATCCGGTTCCGCGCGATCGACGGCCACTGGCTGCGCGAGCGTCTCGCTCCGTGAGGTCGAGGGGTCTCGCTGGCTTCGGGCCTCGACCCGCGAGACAGGAACCTCCCGCGGGACAGGAACGACCCGCGGGGTTGAGTACCGAGTGGACAAAGCCTCGGCCCCCGCGGGTCGGGTGGCTGCTGGGATTCGCCGCACGGTGCGGGTGGTCCCGGACAACCGTGACTAGCTGACAGCCACCTCACATGTCCTGAAGCTCATCATTCTTCGGACCACCTCCTTCCCGTGTACGACCGACGCTACGCCCCTCCGGGAGATCGGCCAACCCATTATCCGGACCGCTCGGAGCCCCGACTGTGGTTGCACGCGACAATCGTCTGGTGATGCGACGCCGGGGTCTCGGGAGGATCCTGACCGACGTCCGCCCCTTGCGGGAGTCGGTCGACTACCGCCGGTTGTGGATCGGTCAGACCGTCTCCCAGCTCGGTCAGCAGATGGCGACCGTGACCGTGGCGTACCAGGTCTTCGTGATCACCGAGTCGTCGTTCGCTGTCGGTCTCGTGGGGATGTTCGCGCTGGTGCCGCTGATCGCCCTCGGCCTGTACGGCGGCGCCCTGGTGGACCACTTCGACCGGCGCAAGGTCGCGATCGTGACGGCGCTCGGGCTGTGGACGTGCACGGCGGTGCTGCTGGCGCAGGCGCTGCTCGATCTCGAGTCGGTCGGGCTGCTCTACGGCGTCGTGGCCGTCCAGTCGGCGATGTTCGCGGTGAACAATCCCGCACGGTCGGCGATCATCCCTCGGCTCGTCCCGGCGGAGATGCTCCCCGCCGCGAACGCGCTCGGCATGGCGGCGTTCAACCTCGGCTTCACGGTCGGGCCGCTGGTCGGCGGGTTCGTCATCGCCTGGGCGGGCGTCGCCGCGACGTACGCGATCGACCTCGTGACGTTCACGGCGGCGTTGTACGCGTTGGTGCGGCTTCCTCCCGTCCCGCCGGAGGGTGCGACGGGACGCGTGCCGGGCTTGCGATCGGTGGTCGAGGGCTTCGCGTGGTTGCGTACGGCCGCGAACCTGCGGACGACGTTCGTGCTGGACCTGCTCGCGATGGTGCTCGCGCAACCGCGGGCTCTGTTCCCCGCGCTGGCGCTCACCGTGTACGTCGGCGGCCCCTCGACGCTCGGCCTCCTGCAGGCGGCGCCCGCGATCGGGTCGCTGGTCGCGTTCGCGTTCTCGGGATGGATCAGCCGGGTGCACCGCCACGGCATCGCGGTTCTGGTGGCCGTGGTCGCGTACGGGACGTCGGTCGCGCTCGCCGGTGTGAGCGCGATCGGAGCGCCCGGTGTGCTCTGGCTCCTGGTGACGATGCTCGCGTTCTCCGGCGGAGCAGACATGGTCAGCTCGGCGTACCGGAGCACGATGCTTCAGCAGGCGGCGCCCGACGCGCTGCGCGGGCGGCTCCAGGGCGTCTTCACCGTGGTGGTGGCCGGCGGCCCGCGGCTCGGTGACTTCCTGGCCGGGTCGGTCGCTGAGCTCACGACGCCCGGGAGGGCGATGCTGTTCGGCGGGATGGCGTGCGTCCTGGGTGCCCTGGTCGTCGTCGCTCTCCAGCGAGGCTTCCTCAGGTACGACGCACGCCACCCGCAGCCGTAGTCACTCGGCCAGCAGGCCGTAGAGCCTGCGTCGAGCCTCGTCGAGGATCTCGGTGGCGCGCTCGCGCTGGTCGTCGGTGGCGTCGTCGGCCAGCTGGCGGGCGGCGCGGACGAGCTTGCGGGCGCTGGAGGCGAGGTCCTCGTGGCTCTGCGAGCGAGGGCGGGTGCTCTCCCACGCGCCGGCGACCTCGTCGGCGTGCTCGCTGAGGTAGGCGGTGCCGGCCTCGGTGACGCGGAACTGGCTCGCCTCCTCGTCCGTCGGCTCGATCAGTCCGTCCTCGGTGAGGCGGCGCAGGACCGGGTAGATCGACCCGGGGCTCGGGAGCCACCGACCGTCGGTGCGCTCGCCGAACGCGTTGATCAGGCCGTAGCCGTTGGTCGGGCTCTCGGCGATCACCGAGAGAGCGGCGAGGCGAACGGCACCGCGACGTGCGCGGGGGCCGCCTCCGCCGCGGCCACGGTCACCGAATCCGGGCCCGAAGCCGCCGCGGCCCATGCCCATGTCGCCACCGCGCCCGCGACCGTGGCCGCGTGGGTCGCGGCGACCGGGACGCGGGCGGCGGCTGCCGGAGGTGGGGTCGAACGTGTCTGGGGAGGTGAAGTCTGGGGTTCGCATGAGATGTCCTTTCGTCTTGTGAATCTCACGATGCCTCGATACTACATCGCGATATATCGCTAATGTAAGCGAGCGGCCCACCCGTCCCCGCCCTACGATGGCGACGTGTCCGAGCAGGGCGGTGAATCCGACCCCGGTCACGGGCCGCGGATGCCCGTGGTCCACGTGATCGCGCACGACGGCTCGGCGTCGGCGCAGGAGGCCTACGAGCGGGTGCGGACGGCGACGGAGGAGGTCCTCGTCGTCTACCGGGACGTCGCACCCCCGCCCGGCGAGCTGGTCGACCTGGACACGATCGTTCCCGCGCTGACGATGGACCGGATCCTGCGCACCGCCCGCGCTGCCGGTGCGCCGTGGGTGACACTGCCGTCGTCGTTGTTCAGCGCCGAGCACGTCCTGCTCGGAAGCATCGACGCGATGACCCGGATGGCGACCGACAGCTGGCCGGCCGTGGTCGTCCAGTCGCTGCGGCGGCCCAGCCGCGCCACAGTCGACGAGGTGGTCGTGGTCGCGACGCACGGGCGCAGCTCCGGCTCGCTCCTGCTGGTCGCGACGATCGTCGCACTGCTCTACGGTGCACGGCTCACGAAGCTGGTGGTGGGCGGCACGGACGACGAGCGGGTACGCCCGGGGTCGCGCGCCGCCGACGCCGACCTGGCCTCCCGGCTCCGAGACACGTACGCTCTGCCGACCCGCTACCGCCGTCTGCCTCGCGCCGCCAGCGCGGTGACGCTCGAGCGCACGCTCGCGGCTATCCCGGCGGAGCTCCTCGTGGTGGGCCTGGGCGACATGCACCCCGGCGTCACCCACCGCGACCTGACTCGTGCAGGGAGGCGACGGCTCCTCACGGGTCCGCTGAGGGTCGAGAGCGTGGCTCTGCGCTCGACCAGCGCGGACGTGCTCGTCGTCAGCGACGCGGCTCGGCTGCGGCGGCGGGTCGCCCGGACCGACACCGAGGCAGGGCTGGGCGTCGAGTACTGGGTCGGCGACCGCGAGCGGTTCGACGCCTTCGTGCGGTCAGGCGCTCAGCTGACGAACCAGGCAGCGGAGTTGGGCAGCAGCTGACCGGTGCCCTCCGCGAGCGCCGACGACAGCACCTCGGGCGCACCGAGGTCGTCGATCGGGTGGTCCTCGGTGCCACAGTTGACCACGCAGACCAGGCCCGGGGCGCCGTCGATGCCGGCGCGGCGGAACGCGACGACGTCGTCGGCACGCTCGACCAGCTCGACCTCGCCGGACAGACCGCCGACGAGCTCACGCCGCCGCCCCACCGCGTACTGGATGAACCCGAGCGTCGAGAACGGCTCGTGGAGCTGCCGCTCGACGGTGTAGTCGCGGAACCACTCCGGCTGCGGGAGCCACGTGCGTACGGCTCCCGGCTCGCCCGCAGAGAACCCGAACGGCGGCTCGGTGCCGGACCACGGCAGCGGCACCCGGCAGCCATCGCGTCCTACGCCGCCGCCGCGGAGCCAGGTCGGGTCCTGGCGGTCCTCGGGAGCGACGTCCACCTGCGGAAGGCCGAGCTCCTCGCCCTGGTAGACGTACGCCGACCCGGGCAGCGCCAGCATCGCGAGCATGGAGGCCTTGGCCCGGGCGAGCCCGAGGTCGCCACCGCCGTAGTGGGTGACCGTACGGACCACGTCGTGGTTGGACAGCACCCAGGTCGGCGTGGCGCCGACCGGCGCCACCGCCGCGTACGTCTCGTCGATCACCTGTCGCAGCGCCGGGGCCGAGAACGGGGTCGAGAGCCAGTGGAAGTTGAAGACCTGGTGCATCTCGTCGGGACGGACGAAGCGCGCCATCGACTCCGAGGAGCCCACCCACGCCTCGCCGATCATCATGCGGTCGCCCGGGTAGGAGTCGAGGAGCTTGCGCCAGTGGCGGTAGACCTCGTGCAGGCCCGGCTGGTCCCAGTAGGGACGGTCCCACTGCGACATCGTCGCGTCGAGGGTCTCGCCGCCCGGCCCCATACCCTCGACGTCAGGAAGCCCGGAGGCCTTGAACAGGCCGTGAGCGACGTCGATCCGGAAGCCGTCCACGCCGCGGTCCAGCCAGAACCGCAGGATCGACTCGAACTCCTCGCCGACCTCGGGGTCCTCCCAGTTGAGGTCCGGCTGGGTGGAGTCGAACAGGTGGAGGTACCACTGGCCGTCGTCGACACGGGTCCACGCCGGACCGCCGAACACCGACTGCCAGTTGTTGGGCGGCTCCGCGCCGTCCGGCCCGCGCCCGTCGCGGAAGAGGTAGCGCTCGCGTGCGCGGCTGCCCGGCTCGTCCGCGAGAGCCTCGACGAACCACGGGTGCGCGGCCGACGTGTGGTTCGGGACGATGTCGACGATCACCTTCAAGTCGCGGTCGTGAGCAGCGGCGAGCATCGTGTCGAAGTCGTCGAGCGTGCCGAACAGCGGGTCGACGTCACGGTAGTCGGCCACGTCGTAGCCGTGGTCGGCCTGCGGCGAGCGGAAGAACGGGGTGAGCCACACCGCGTCGACGTTGAGGCGCTCGAGGTAGTCGAGGCGGGAGGTGATCCCGGCGATGTCGCCGATCCCGTCACCGTTGCCGTCGGCGAACGAGCGGACGTAGATCTGGTAGCAGACGGCGTGACGCCACCAGGGCGCACGGGTCTCCGGGGCGTGGGGCACGGGGGTCCTCCGAGAAGGGACGGCGGTCGATTCCGTGGCCCGCGACGGTGCGAGCACGATAGAGCCCAGTGTAGAGGGCGACCCCCGTCACGCCCCGATCAACGGAAGTTGGCGATGTCGATCGCGATCCACGTCTGCTCGGCGCGGGCGACGAGCGTGCCGTCGAGACTGTAGAGGGCGGTGGCCGTGCGGTGCTTGCGTCCGTCGACGCTGCGCAGGGTGCCGACCGTGACGTGCTCCACGCCCACGCGCACGGGGGCGAGGACCTGACCGGTCATCCGTCCGAGCACCATCGGCGTCGCGTCGATGTGGGCGGCCCACCCGCCCGGGCAGTCGATGGCGGCCCAGACGACCTCGGGGGCGAGCAGTCCGTCGTGGTCGCCGAACGCCTCGTCGGCGGCCCAGAGAGCCGCGACGGTCTCGGGGAACGCGGCATCGTCGACGGGGCCGGTGAACACACGGAGGCCGTCACCGGCCGCGCGGGCCGTGCCGCAGGTGAAGCAGTGGGGGAACGGATGAGCCTGGAGGCCCTCGTACGCGTCGAGTCCCTTGCGGGCCAGCTCGCGAGGGACGAACGGTGCGGGCCCGACGTCGAACGACGCGACGACCGCCTCCGCGACCACCGTCTCGCCGTCGCCGAGGACCGAACGCCCGTCGTCGTACGTCAGGTCGAGCGGGACATCGAGGGGCGGGGGCTGCCGCAGGGTCGACGTCACCGCGGCGCCGCTGTGGACCGTCGCGACCGGCCCTGCGACAAGGCCCGCGACGTACCCGCCGTTCCCGGAGCTGTCCGGTCCGTTGAACTGCCGAGAGATGGTGGTGCGCGTCATGCGTCCCACGCTCTCACGTGGACGCAGGACCCCGGCGGGGGTGGTGGTCAGCGGATCGCGTCGTAGCGTCTCAGCGCTTCGCGGCGCTCGTCGGCGTGGTCCACCAGCGGAGGCGGGTACGCCGCGGGGGGCTGGGACATCCGCCACGGCTCGTGCACCGACGCTGCGGGGACGTCGGCGAGCTCGGGGACCCAGCGACGTACGTAGGTGCCGTCGGGATCGAACTTCTTGCCCTGCGCGACCGGGTTGAAGACGCGGAAGTACGGTGCCGCGTCCGTGCCGCTGCCCGCCACCCACTGCCAGCCGTGCTGGTTGGAGGCGAGGTCGAAGTCGACGAGGTGCTGGGCGAAGTGCCTCGCCCCGTGCTGCCACTCCAGGTGCAGGTCCTTGACGAGGAAGCTGGCGACGATCATCCGGACGCGGTTGTGCATCCATCCCTGCGCGAGGAGCTGCCGCATGCCTGCGTCCACGATCGGGAAACCCGTCCGGCCCTGCTTCCACGCGTCGAGGTCGTCGCCCGGCGCGTCGTACTCCATGGCCGCGAAGGCGGGTGCGTAGTAGTCCCACGCGGAGTCGGGGCGCTGGTCGAGCACGTCGGCGTAGAACTCCCGGAACGCGAGCTCGCGACGGTACGCCTCCGCGCCCGCACCGGTCCCGAGATCGGCGAGCATCGTGCGTGGGTGGATCTCCCCCCAGCGCAGGTGCACCGACATCCGGGAGGTCCGGTCGTCTCCGGGCAGGTCTCGCGCCGTGGCGTAGGCGTCGAGGTCGTCGGCCACGAACGCACGCCACCGTCGGTGCGCCGCGTCCTCGCCGGACGTCGGGAGCGCGACGCCGTCCGGCACGGCGGCCTCAGGGATGCGGTGGCTGCGTCCGCCGGGATCCAGCCAGGGCACGCCCCGCACGCCGGCTGCGGGGTCGCGCCAGCCGTGCTCCCGCCACCCCGCGTAGTAGGGGGTGAAGACCTTGTACCGACCGCCGTCGCCCTTGCGGACCCGGCCGGGAGCCACCGCGTACGGGGAGCCGGTGCGCACGAGCGGCACGTCGCCGGCGGCCAGGGCGTCGGCGACCGCAGCGTCGCGGGTCTTCCCGTACGGCGTGTGCTCGGCAGCGACGTGGACGCTCCCGGCCCCCACCCGGCGAGCGACACGGGCCACCTCTGCGGCCGGCTCGCCCCGGACCACGTGCAGCCCCGCGCCGCCGATCCGTTCCGCCAGCGAGCGCAGGGATCCGGCGAGGTACGCCCGCCGCGCCGGGGGAGCCCCGTCCCACAGGCGTGGGTCCAGCACGAACAACGCGACGACGCCGTCCGTCCCGGCGTCGACGGCGTCGCGGAGCGCAGGATTGTCGCGGAGACGGAGGTCCCTGCGGAACCACATCACCGAGGTCGGCATCTCCTCATCTTCCACGGTGTGTGTGGCGCCCGTCCGATCTGGAACAATGGTGGGGTGAGCGACCTGATCGACACCACCGAGATGTACCTGCGCACCATCTACGAGCTCGAAGAAGAGGGGATCATCCCGCTGCGGGCACGCATCGCCGAGCGGCTGCACCAGAGCGGGCCGACCGTCAGCCAGACCGTGGCCCGGATGGAACGCGACGGACTTCTCACCGTCGAGGGTGACCGTCACCTCGAGCTCTCCGAGCAGGGTCGCGCTCTCGCCACGCGCGTCATGCGCAAGCACCGGCTCGCCGAGCGCCTGCTGACCGACGTCATCGGCCTCGAGATCGAGTACGTCCACGAAGAGGCGTGCCGGTGGGAGCACGTCATCTCGGAGCAGGTCGAGCGCAAGCTGGTCGCCCTTCTCGAGCACCCGACCGAGTCCCCGTACGGCACCCCGATCCCCGGCCTCGGCGAGCTCGGCGAGATGTCGGTCACCGAGGAGGACTTCCTCAGCCAGGGCGTCATGCACCTCACCGCCGCGCTCCCGGCCAACGGCGACGCCTCGCGCCTGCTGGTCCGTCGGATCGGCGAGGAGCTCCAGAAGGACACGACGGCGATGTCCGTCCTGCGGCGCGTCGGCGTCCTGCCAGGCAACGACGTCCTCGTCTCGTCGGCGCCCGACGGCGGTGTCGTCGTCGCGCGAGGTGGAGAGACGGCCGAGATCGATGCCGACGCCGCGAGCCACATCTTCGTGACGCGGCCTTGAGCCCTGGCCGGTCGTGATGCCGCGACGGGACCGGGCAAACATGGACAATCACGGCCAACTTCTCGCCGTGTGCTGTTGCATGGGGAGCATGAGCCCCAGCGGTCCCGCGTGCCGGCGCCACCGGGGATGCCGATGACTGCCGCCCCGCGTCCCGCGAGCCGACTCCTGACGGTCGGCATCGTGGTCGCGGCCCTGGTGGTCACCGTGGGCACGGTCGTCGCCGCTGCGGCCGACCGCGGTGTCCCGAACCCGTGGTGGCTCCTCACCATCCCCGCGATCATGCTCGCCAGCTCGGCTCCGCTCTACCTCGACCGCTACGACGACTGGCTGGTCGTCGGCACCGAGTCCTGCGTCCTCGTCCTGCTGGCGCTGACCCTGCAGTGGCAGGACGCCCTGCTGCTCTGGATCGTCGGCATCGCCCTCGCGCAGTGCCTGCCCGTGGCTCGCGGCTCCCGGCTCTTCAACGCCGCCCGTTCGATCGTCGCCGGAGCGGTCGCCGTCGGGGTGCTGACGCTCCTCGACGACGGGATGTTCGGTCTGCGCGAGGTGGTGGCCGTCGTCCTGGCCTTCACGCTGGCGTTCCTCGTGGACATCGGTGCGTCGGTGCTCCGCATCCGCGCCTCCGGTCCACCGGGCGCCGGCAGCCTCGAGTCGCGGGCGTACGAGATCCTCACCCTGTACGCCGTCTACGCAGGCGTCACGGCGATGGGCTACGTCGCCGTCCTCCTCTACCGGACCGAGTCGCCGAGCGCGCTGCTGGCCGTCGTGCCGGCGCTCGCGATCGTCCTCGTCGCGGCCAAGGGCGTCACCCGCGAGCGCGAGACCGCGCGCCGGCTCAACGTCCTCTTCGAGACCGCGAACGCGCTGCACTCGGCGGCCACCGAGAAGCAGGTTCTCGCGGTCCTCGACGCCGGCACACGACAGCTGGGCAAGTCCCCGGGCTCGGGTCTGCGTACGGACCTGCCGGGGGCCACCGACCTGCGGCGGCTCATCATCGCCGGCGACGACGTCTACTGGTTGGTGATCGAGGGCAAGCGTGGGCCGCAGGCCAGTACGCTGCGCAACGTCGAGGCGCTGGAGTCGATCGCTCAGCAGGCGGAGGAGGCACTGTCACGCATGCGGATGAACCGCGACCTGGTCGCCAACGCGCAGCGCGACCCGCTCACCAAGCTCAGGAACCGGTCGGTCTTCCTGGCGACGGTGGCCGAGGTGATGGCGGGCGGTCCCGAGGGAGACGCAGCGCCGTGCGCGATCCTGTTCTGCGACCTCGACGGGTTCAAGAAGGTCAACGACCAGTTCGGTCACGCCAGCGGTGACGGGGCCCTGAT
The DNA here is from genome assembly GCF_041320275.1 of Mumia sp. Pv4-285. Taxonomy (NCBI): domain Bacteria; kingdom Bacillati; phylum Actinomycetota; class Actinomycetes; order Propionibacteriales; family Nocardioidaceae; genus Mumia; species Mumia qirimensis. The sequence continues at coordinate 1,036,387 of NZ_CP162023.1, forward strand.
CGCCATCGCGCGACGGCTTGCGGACGAGCTGCCGGACGAGGTCCACGTCGCCCGCCTCGGCGGTGACGAGTTCGCCATCCTCATCGGGACGCCCTCGGACTCCTCCGAGGACGCGGCGGCGTACGCCGCCCGGATCGCCGAGGACGTACGCGCGATCGTGGCGCGGCCGATCCTCGTGGACAACCGGACGATCGACATCACCGTCAGCATCGGCATCGCCTCGACCGACGACGCGCCCGCGTCCGCGGACCAGCTGCTGCGCAACGCCGACATCGCGATGTACGTGGCCAAGCGGGAGGGTCGCGACCGGATCGTCGTCTACCACGACGCGATGGGCATCGAGCGGGTGAGGTCGCTCGAGCTCGCGGACCGGCTCCGGCGCGCGATCGAGGAGCGCCGGCTGCGAGTCGTCTACCAGCCGATCGTCGCCGCCGACGACGAGCGGATCCTCGCGGTCGAGGCGCTGGCCCGGTGGACCGAGGACGGTGAGGTCGTCTCGCCGGAGGAGTTCATCCCGCTCGCGGAGGAGGCCAACCTCATCGAGGCGATCGGGCGGTTCGTCCTCGAGCAGGTCTGCGACGACCGCGAGCAGCTCGACCAGGCGCTCGAGCCCGAGACCGCCATCGCGGTCAACCTGTCCGCCCGGCAGCTCGGGTCGCGCCAGTTCGTTTCGAGCGTGCTGCGTGCCGTGGAGGTCCTCGCGCCGCACCCGCTGACGCTGGAGATCACGGAGACGGAGTCGATCAGCGAGGACGTCATCGAGTCGCGGGTGATGGAGGACCTGGTCGCCCGGGGTGCCGTGCTGGCCGTCGACGACTTCGGTGTCGGCTTCTCGTCCCTCGAGCGCCTGATGAGGCTCCCGGTCCAGGTGCTGAAGCTCGACCGGATCTTCTCGCGCGACATCGACACGGACGAGAGCCGTGGCGCGTTCCTCGACTCGATGCTCGAGATGGCATCTGCGGTCAACCTCCGCGTCGTCGTCGAGGGCATCGAACGCCTGGCGCAGGTCGACGCGGTCCTGGCCGACCGGGGTTCGGACAGCCGCCGGTCGATCTCCTTCCAGGGCTACTACTTCGGCGGACCCATGAGCCCGGCGACCTTGGTGCGGTGGGCTGCCCAGCGTGAGCGCACGTCGTCGCTGCGCCGGTCCTGACCGATGCCCGTCCCGTACCCCGATTTCACCCGCTTTGGCATCCTGGTCCTCGTGGAGATGAGTCGGGCATGACATGGCTGCGCGGGTTGGCGTCCTGGGTGCGGGCGACGGGGGTCGAGCTGATCGGCTGGCTGCTCGTGGTCACCGGGGTGGCCGCGCTGGTGCTGCCCGGTCCTGGCCTCCTCATGATGGTCGCCGGGCTCGCGGTGCTCTCGAACCGCTACGAGTGGGCCGAGCGCAGGGTGGAGCCGATCAAGGAGAAGGCGTTCGAGGCGGCACGTTTCGGCGTCGAGACGTGGCCCCGCATCGCGCTGAGCGTCCTCGGCGCGTGCATCGTGATGGCGTTCGGCGTCATCTGGTGGGTCGGGCCGACCGTCCCCGAGGTCGGACCCTTCGGCGACGAGCTGCCGTTCAGCGGCTGGGCCACGGGGCTGAGCATGATGCTGTCGTCGCTGATCGCGCTCTCGCTGGTCGCCTACAGCGTGGCACGGTTCCGCTACGGCGTGGAGGACGACGCCTCGTCCCTCGACGACCAGCCGGACGAACGCTCGTTGCGCGACCTCCCGCTCGACGACGAGGAGTCCGAGGTCTGACCTCGGTGCTCGGCTACTGCCAGAGCACGGCGATCAGGACGTTGACGACGGCGAGCCCGCCGATCGTGTGCGCCATCCAGACCGGGGTGCGGTCGCCCTTGCGCTCGGCCATGAACGCGAGGACCGTCACGACGAGCGCGATGACCAGCTTGATGCCGATCTTGACGTGGTTGACGTCGAGGTCGTCCATCTCGCGGACCCCGACGAGCAGGAGGCCCGTCAGCAGAGCGGACGCCGCGGCGTGAGAGACGCCCTTCGCGATCGGGACCGGGGTGCGCAGCCGAGACGCCCACGCGCCGACGACGAAGGCCCACGAGAGCAGGTGGAGGGCCAGCAGGACCAGACGGAGCGTTTCCATGCGCCGAAGGATACTGGAGGGCATGGACGACCCGATCCGCGCGGCGATGGCTGCCGTGGCCCGCGAGGACTTCCTGCCCGAGGGGCAGCGGAAGCACGCGTCGACCGACGCTCCGCTGGCGATCGGATGGGGCCAGACGAACTCGCAGCCGCACACGGTCGAGGCGATGCTGCGCCTCCTCGACCTGGGCCCCGGGATGCGGGTCCTCGACGTCGGCGCGGGCTCCGGATGGACGACCGCGCTGCTCGCGCACCTGGTCGGCGAGGACGGGTCGGTGATCGGCGTCGAGATCGTGCCCGAGCTTCGTGACCTCGCGTCGGCTGCCCTCTCGGGCTACGACCCCGAGCACGTCCGCGTCGAGCTCGCTGAGCGGGGGGTCCTCGGCTGGCCTGCCGAGGCGCCGTACGACCGGGTGCTGGTCTCCGCCGCGGCGAGGTCCCTGCCGACTCCGCTCGTGGACCAGCTCGGCGACGGGGGACTCCTCGTCGTGCCGGTCCGCGGTCGGATGACGCGGGTCGTGCGCTCCGCCGACGGGGGGACCACCGTCACCGAGCACGGTGCCTACCGGTTCGTGCCGCTGCTCGACTGGTGAGCCCGCCCGCTACTCTTTCTCCGTGCGCCCTCGTAGCTCAGGGGATAGAGCACCGCTCTCCTAAAGCGGGTGTCGCAGGTTCGAATCCTGCCGGGGGCACTGTCAGGCAGCGGCGTACGCGTGGAGCTCCTCCGGGACGACCGCATCCGCGGTGGTCGCGTCGCCGTGTCGCCCGAGCAGGGTGAGCGCGATCCCGGCCGCCGCCCATACGCCGAGCACGACCAGCTGCTTGGTGAGGTCGGCCTCGGGGAAGTAGGAGAGGCTCCGCAGCAGGTTCACGGCCGCTCCCGGCACGAAGAGCTGGCCGATCTCGCCCCAGGCGCCGGGAAGGAACTCGGGCGGCTGGGCGGCCGACGCGATCGGGTTGGCGACCAGGAGCGTCAGCAGGGCGCCGACGCCGATCCCGGCGCGACCGATGACGCTGGAGAGGCCGACGATCAAGGAGCTGGTGGCGAGGAACGCCAGGCCGACCGCTGCGGCGTTCTGCACCGCGTCGCCCTGAAGGATGCCGAACCAGCCCTGGACGACTGCCGTCGTGCCCGCGCCTGCGAGGACCGCGTACAGGCCGAGTGCGGCAACCCGTCGACCCCGCCCGGTCACGAGGAGCGAGATCACGACTCCGCCCGCGATGCCGCCGATGACGAGCGGGAAGGCGGCCGCGGTCATGCCGATCCCCTGGGCGTCGTCGGTCGACAGGCTCGCCACGTCGGTGACGGTGACGGTCGGCGAGGAGGGAGCGGGGGCACCCGACCGTGCCGCGAGCGCGGTGCCGAGCTCGCCGGCGAGGCGTGTCATCGCCTGGTGCGTGGCGGCACCGGCGGCCGAGGCCGTGAGCACCTCGGGCTCGTCGCCCAGCACGATGGCGCCGTACGCGTCGCGCTGCTCGACCGCGGCGACCGCGGCATCCCGGTCGGCGACGCCGGTCAGGTCGAAGCGTCCCGGAGCCGCCTCGTCGAGGGTCTTCTCGACCGCGTCGACCGCCGCTGGGGGACCGGCGACTGCGACAGGAAGGTCGTGCGGCGTGGTCGTCGCCGCCGGCCACACGAAGGCGGCGACGACCAGGGTGACGACGAATGCCGCCAGCGTCGCGGCGACGGCAGCGCGGCCCCAGGCCCTGGCGGAGGCAGATCCGGTGGTGGTGGACATGGTGACTCCAGATGCAAAAGAAAACGAATGAACGTTCTCTATCGTGCGCACCGTTCGGCACCCTTGTCAAGAACGTTCGTTCGTTTTACGGTGGGCGCCATGCCGAAGGTCTCCGAGGAGCACAAGGCCGCCCGCCGCGAGGAGATCGCCCGTGCGGCACTCCGGTGCTTCGCGACCAAGGGGTACGCGGGCACGTCGATGGCCGACATCATCAGGGAGTCCGGGTTGTCGGCCGGCGCGATCTACGGCTACTACCGCAACAAGAACGAGCTCGTCCGCGAGGCGATGCGGAGCGTCGTCGTCGGTCGGTTCACCGAGCTGGAGCGGGGCGCGTCCGGCGACGAGGTCACGCCGCCTGGCGACCTTCTCGTGCAGTTCCTCCGCAGCGTGTCCGAGGTCGCCGGCCAGGCGCCGGGGATGGTGCTCCAGGTCTGGTCGACGGCCCAGCTCGACCCAGAGCTAAAGGAGAGCGTCGCCGGGGGACTGGCTGAGATCGGGCGACTGTTCCGCGATCACCTCGAGCGCTGGTACGTGTCTCGTGGCGTCGACGAGCAGGACGCGCGGATCCGTGCCGCGGCGGAGTACCCCGTCTACGTCGGCGTCTGCCAGGGGTACATCGTCCACAACGCACTGGTGGACGGATTCGACGGCGAGGCGTACTTCGCGGCGGCCGCGGGCGTCCTCGCGCACGGCGCGTCGGTCGGCAACGCCCGGCCGGTGTGAGTCGCCGGCGGCCTTGTGACCTGCATTTCATCTCCGCTACGGTGGTGCAACTCGGTTTGACCCTCATTGTGACTCCGGAATCGGGTTCGTCCGTCTACGACATCCCACTGGAGGGTCCGCCATGTCATCTCTCGCTCGCGCGCGTCGACGCGCATCCATCGTCGCCGGCCTCGCCGCGATCACCCTGTCCGCTGGATCGATGGGGCTGAGCGGTGGAGCCGCAGCCGCGACGCCCCCACCTGGTCTGCAGGAGGTGATGCTCGTCGGCAACAACTGGGACGGGACGGCCGACGTCATCCGCTCGACCGGCGACTTCGCGAAGATCGGACGCATCAACCTCGTGCCCGACAAGACGAAGCGGCTCACCGAGATCTATCTCAACCCCGTGCGTCTGGCGTTCTTCCTGGGGATCCGGTTGACCGTCGGCGAGGGGCACGACCAGTTCGTCGACGACATGTACACGACGCCCGACGGCTCGGCCATCGTCGTCTCGCGGCCCAGCTTCGCCGACGTCGCCTCCATTGACACCGCTACCGGCAAGCTCCGGTGGCGCTTCAGGGTCTCGGGCTACCGCGCCGACCACATGGCAGTCTCGCCGGACGGCAACCGTGTCGCGGTGTCGGCTTCGACGGGCAACACCGTCCACGTCCTCGACATCCGCACCGGGAAGGAGGTCGGGTCCTTCAAGACCGGTGACAAGCCGCACGAGAACGTGTTCTCCGCCGACGGGTCGCGCCTGTGGAACATGTCGATCGGTGAGGTCAACAACGACTTGGACGCTCCTGCACTCGACGCCCTCAAGGGTGATCGAAAGATCACCGTCGTCGACACCACCACGTTCGCCACGGTGAAGGTCATCGACATGCGGCAGCGCCTCGACGCCTTCGGCCAGACCGGCAAGTCCGACTCGGTTCGCCCGGTCGCGTTCACGCCGGACGAGGCGACGCTCTACTTCCAAGTCTCGTTCTTCAACGGCTTCTTCGAGTATGACGTCGCTGCCGACAAGATCACCCGGATGAAGACGCTGCCGGAGAACCCCGCCACCGATGACGACCGTACGACCTTCGTCAACGACTCCCGCCACCACGGGATGTCGATGAACCCGTCAGGGACCAAGCTCTGCATCGCAGGCACCATGGATGAGTACGCGACCGTCGTCGATCGGGCGACGCTCCAGGAAGGGCCCCTCGTCCCTGCCGCGAAGCCGTACTGGGCGACCGTCAGCGGGGACGGCAACGCGTGCGTGATCTCCGAGAGCGCCGCCGACCAGGTGACGGCGATCGACTTCGCCACCGGCCAGAAGATCACCTCCGTCCCGGTCGGTGACCATCCTCAGCGAGTTCGGATCGCCCAGCTGCCGATCGGCTGGAGCGGACCCGCCTCCTGACCAGGCGCGCCGGCTCGACCTGGCCGCACGGGTGCTGCTCCTGCGGCCAGGTCGCGCCGCGATCAGCGATCGTCGGTCCGACCAGGTAGTGCCAGCCCAGCCACCGCCAGTACGCGACCACGGCGAGCCGCAGTGCGCGGTCGGCCATCGCGACGTCGACCAGCTCGCCCACGTCGCTGAACGTGGGCCCGGGCACGTACGAGACGGAGCTGCCAGAGCGCGACCACGACGACGATCCCCAACCAGGCCGACGCCGCGCGGGCGATCGGTCGACGACGCGTCGGGCTGAGCTCGGCGCACGACCGCCAATCTACGCCAGCGGTAGGTGCATCACGTAGAGCCCGACCAGGCCGTCGGTGGCATGGTCGAACGCCTCGGGGACCGTCCCCACGACGTCGAACCCGAGCTCGCGCCACAGCCGCACCGCGGCGGTGTTGGTCTCGACCACGGCGTTGAACTGGATCCCGTGGAAGCCCTCCGCGCGCGCCCAGGCGATCATGTCCTCGCCGAGTGCTCGCCCGATCTCCCCACGGCGTGCCGACGGGTCGACCATGAAGCTCGCGGTGGCCACGTGCGCCCCGCGGCCGGGGCGGTTCGGGCCCATCTTCGCCGAGCCGACCACGACGCCGTCGTGGTCGACGGCGACCGTCGTCCGGCCCGGCGGCGTCTCCATCCACCAGCCTCGCGCGCTCTCGGCGTCGAGGTCGAGCGGGAACGCGTACGAGTCACCCGCCTTGACGACGGCGTCGAAGAACGGCCAGATGCGGGGCCAGTCGGCTTCGGTCGCCGTACGGATCTGCATCAGGCCATCATGTCGTGGACCAGCGGCGCGACCTGCGAGCCGTACAGCTCGATGCAGTGCAGGAGCTGCTCGTGGCGCATCGCGCCGTTCGCGTACTTCATGTCGAAGCGGCTGACGCCGAGGGCCGCCGCGTTGCGGGCGATCTTGCGCGCGACCGTCTCCGGCGAGCCGACGTACAGCGCACCGTCCGGGCTCGCCGCCTGGGCGAAGTCGTTGCGGGTCGCCGGCGGCCAGCCGCGCTCGCGTCCGATCTGCGTACGCTGCGCCATCCAGTGCGCGTAGAGCTCCTCGCGGGCCTGCTCGTCGGTGTCGGCGACGTAGCCGGGGGAGTGCATGCCGACCGGCAGCGGCGCGACGCCGTCCTCGGCGAGCCGGCGGCGGTAGTAGTCGGCGTACGGGGCGAACTGCAGCGGAGGCCCGCCGATGATCGCGAGCATCATCGGGATGCGATAGCGGACCGCGCGGTCCACGGAGGCGGGCGTGCCGCCGACGCCGATCCACGTGCGCAGACGACCGGACTCCGTCGGCGGATAGACGCGCTGGTCGGTCAGTGGCGGCCGGATCGATCCGGACCAGGTGACCGGCTCCTCGTCCAGCAGCGCCGCGAACAGGTCGAGCTTCTCGTCGAAGAGCACCTCGTAGTCGCCGAGGTCGAAGCCGAACAGGCCGAAGGACTCGACGAACGACCCGCGTCCGAGGATCACCTCCGCGCGCCCGTCGGACAGGGCGTCGAGCGTCGCGAACCGCTCGTAGACGCGGATGGGGTCGTCGGAGCTCAGGACGGTGACGGCCGAGCCGAGGCGGATCCGCGTGGTCCGCCCGGCGATCGCGGCGAGCACGACGTCGGGGGCCGTGATCGCGAAGTCGGCGCGGTGGTGCTCGCCGAGGCCGATGAACGCACAGCCCACCTCGTCGGCGAGCACGGCCTGCTCGACGACCTGGCGGAGCACCTCGGGAGCAGGGACGGGGTTGCCTTCCGCGTCGGCCGCGATGTCGCCGAACGTGTCGAGGCCGAGCTCGATCTGGTCGCTCACACCACGAGGCTAGTGGTCTCGATCGCTTCGCGCCTCGACCAGCGGATGGAGGGGCGTCGACCAGCGGATGGCTTCGCGCCTCGACCAGCGAGTGGGTGCGGGTCGGGCGCAAGCCGTGCGGGATACTTCCGGCATGAGCGAGAAGCGGCCCGTCACGACGTGGCTCACCGACATGGACGGCGTTCTCGTCCGCGAGGAGGACGCGATCCCCGGGGCCGCGGAGTTCCTCAGGCGGCTGACCGAGTCCGGATGCAAGTTCCTGGTCCTCACCAACAACTCGATCTACACCCCGCGCGACCTGCGGGCGCGTCTCGCCGAGTCAGGGCTCGACGTGCCGGAGGAGAACATCTGGACCTCCGCGCTCGCGACCGCCCAGTTCCTCTCCGACCAGCGACCCCGCGGGAGCGCGTACGTCGTCGGCGAGGCCGGCATGACGACGGCGCTGCACGAGGTGGGATACGTGCTCACCCGCAGCCGTCCGGACTACGTGGTGCTCGGCGAGACCCGCACGTACTCCTTCGAGGCGATCACCACCGCCATCCAGCTGATCGTCAACGGTGCGCGGTTCATCGCCACCAACCCCGACTCGACTGGTCCCTCTCCCGCCGGTCCGCTCCCGGCGACGGGGTCGGTCGCCGCCCTGATCTCGCGGGCGACCGGGGTCGAGCCGTACTTCGTCGGCAAGCCCAACCCCCTGATGATGCGCAACGCCCTCAACCGCATCGACGGGCACTCGGAGACCACCGTGATGATCGGTGACCGCATGGACACGGACGTAGTCTCGGGCATGGAAGCGGGACTGCGTACGATCCTGGTCCTGACCGGATCGACCAGGCGCGACCAGATCGAGCGCTTCCCCTACCGACCGACGCGCGTCGTCGACTCCATCGCCGACCTGGTGGACGACATCGTGCCGCCGCCGACCGAACCGGAGTGACCGTGAGCGAGCGCCGTACGATCCTCGATCCCCACGACCTCTACCGTGCGGCCGACGACCGGTACGTCGCCCTCGACGACGGTGGATCGGCTGCCTTCCGCCGGTGCGGGCGGTCCGGCCTGGAGCTTCCGGCGATCTCGCTCGGGCTCTGGCACAACTTCGGTGACGACAAGCCGCTCGCGACGCAACGGGCGATCCTCCGCCGTGCGTTCGACCTGGGTGTCACGCACTTCGACCTCGCCAACAACTACGGCCCCCCGTACGGCGCCGCGGAGAAGAACTTCGGCCGCATCCTCGCGGAGGACTTCGCGCCGTACCGCAACGAGATCGTGATCTCGACGAAGGCCGGCTGGGACATGTGGCCGGGCCCGTACGGCTTCCTCGGGTCGCGCAAGTACCTGCTCGCGAGCCTCGACGACTCGCTCCAGCGGATGGGTCTCGACCACGTCGACATCTTCTACAGCCACCGCTTCGACCCGCACACGCCGCTCGAGGAGACGATGGGAGCCCTCGACGCCGCCGTACGCTCGGGCAAGGCGCGCTACGTCGGGATCAGCTCGTACGGTCCGGACCGCACCCGTGACGCCGTCGAGATCCTGCGAGACCTCGGCACGCCGCTGCTGATCCACCAGCCGTCGTACTCGATGCTCAACCGGTGGGTCGAGGACGGTCTCCTGGACGTCCTCGAGGAGTCCGGTGTGGGCGCCATCGCGTTCTCGCCGCTCGCCCAGGGCGTGCTGACCAGCCGTTACCTCGACGGCGTCCCGTCCGGATCGCGCGCCGCGCAGGACAAGTCCCTCGATCCCGCGGTGGTGGAGGCCAACCTCGAGCACGTCCGCGGCCTCCAGGCGATCGCGCAGGAGCGCGGTCAGACGCTGGCGCAGATGGCGATCTCGTGGGTTCTCCGGTCGCCTCGGGTGACGTCCGCGCTGGTCGGCGCGTCGAGCGTCGCGCAGCTCGAGGACAGCCTCGGAGCCTTGCGCAGCACCCACTTCGACGACGACGAGCTGCGACGGATCGACGTGCACGCCGTCGAGGGAGACCTCAACCTGTGGGCGGGGTCGAGCGAGGCCTAAAAAGGCATCTACTGGTCGCGACCCGCGGCCATCCGTTATCCTTTCGTGATGGAATCCCCCCGGTTCTGGCGCTCGACGCCCGTCGTCACACCTGGAGTTGCACCGCGGTGAGAGTCTTCGTCACAGGAGGCACAGGAGTCATGGGCCGCTCGGTGACGGCCGCACTGCACTCTGCGGGTCACGAGGTGGTGGCCCTTGCACGCAGCGAGGAGAGCGCGACGGTCCTCAGGTCGCGCGGCATCACACCCGCCCGAGCGAGCCTCTTCGATCGCGCCGGTCTCGTGGAGGCGATGAGCGGCTGCGAGGCGGTCGCGAACCTCGCCACCCACATCCCCGTCGGCAGCACCGGCATCCGCCCGGGCGCCTGGAAGTCGAACGACCGCATCCGTGTCGAGGGCTCGCGCAACGTGGCGGCAGCCGCCGCCGAGGCCGGGGTCGCCCGGCTGATCCAGGAGAGCGTGTCCTTCGTGTACGCCGACCAGGGCGAGCGCCTCGTCACCGAGGACAGCCCGATCGCGGTGTCCTGCGCCGCGGAGCCCGTCGTCCTCGCGGAGTCGCACGCCGAGCAGTTCGCGACCAAGCACCGCGACGCCGTGATCCTCCGGTTCGGCACGATCGTCGGCGACGACTCCTTCACCCGCTGGCGCCTCTCCCGCGCACGCGCCGGACAGGCCGTCGGCCTCGGCAAGCCGCAGTCCTGGACGCACGTCGTCCACACCGAGGACATCGGCGGCGCTGTCCTCACGGCGCTCACCGCCGAGTCCGGCACGTACAACGTCGGCGCGGAGCCTGTCCGCCGCGGCGAGCTCGTCGCGGCGTTCGCCGAGGCCGTCGGGCAGGAGCAGGCCGGCTTCTACCGCCGATTCGCACTACGGCTCGGCGGCGACCGCCTCGAGTGGATGACCCGCTCGCAGCGCGTCAGCTCGGAGCGCTTCCGCACCGTGACCGGCTGGAAGGCCGCACACCCGCAGTTCGACGCAGGGTGGCTGGCGCCCATGGTGTCCGAGGCCGCCAGTGCCTGACGGTGCACCGAAGGGTCGCACGCCCGAGGAAGAGCGGCGGCGCCGCCTGCGTGCGGCGCGTCTGCTCGGCGAGGTCGTCCCGGAGACGACGCGCGACGAGACCTCCGAGGGCTGGAGCGAGCGCGACAGCGGCGGCCGCGACGACGAGCTGCGCCGCGACGTGCCGCCGCACCACGGCGGCTGAGCCGCCGCCTGCCACCTCGGTCCGCGACCGACCGGTCAGCCGTCGCCGCGCTCGCGGCTCGCGCGGAGCTCGTCGCGGATCTCGCGCAGCAGCGCGATGTCCTCGGGCGGCGGAGCGTCGTCGGACGCCCGTGCGAACTTCGCGCGGACCTGGTTCATCGGCACCACGAGGATGAAGTAGAGGACGGCCGCGATGATCGCGAAGTTGATCAGCGCCGTGATGAACGCCCCGACGTTGACGAAGGTCGCCGCGTTGCCGCTGACGATCGTGAACCCGAAGCCGAGCTCGTCGTCGCCACCGACGGAGGCGAGGAGCGGGTTGATGAACGACTCCGTGAACGACGTCACCAGAGCGGTGACCGCGGTGCCCATGACCACGGCGACCGCGAGGTCCACGACGTTGCCGCGTAGGAGGAATTCCTTGAACCCTGAGACCATCCCTGCCATCTTCTGAGCCTCCCGTGACGTGGTTTGTGGGTCCACCACATCACGGAACGCCGCTCTCGGAAACCGACGCCGTCATGCGACGACGGTCACGGCGAGGTGCCACGACACACCGGCGCCCGAGAGCGTACGAGCTGTCTCGGCCCCGACGGCGAGGACGAGCACCGCCTTGTCGTCGCCCTCGTCGGACGGCATGGCGGCGACCTGGGCCCGTCGAGCCAGCACTCTCGGCGCACTCGTCCCGCGAGGGTCCGTGCCGACGACGTCGACCGAGTCACCCACCCGTACGGCGGCGACGCCCGCGGCGTCCGCCACGCGAACGCTCACGAGCGCGCTGCCGCGGCGGTAGCCCTCGAGGAGGCCCGGTCCGACCAACGACAGCCGGGTGATCAACCCGCCTCGAGGCACGGGGGCCGCGACGATCCGACCACGGGTGTCGTCGATCGACGCGATCGCGCCCTCGGGAACCACCCGGACGGGCACCGCGGTGACCTCGACGTCGCCGGGGCGCACCACGCTCCCGGACCGCAGGGTGGTGGTGGCGACGAGGACCTCCTGCGTCGGGCCCGGATCCGGCTGCGCCGCGTGGACGGTCGCCACCACGGCACCGGCCGCGCACAGGGCGGCCACCGGTCGCCGGTGGGTCCGGAGCCGACGGCGCAGCGACGTCCACAGGTCGGCGAGCGGTGAGTCGGCCATGGAGGCACTCTCGCGCGCCAGGGGCGCACCGCGAGCGCGTCGTCCACAGGCCACGAAACGAGCGACCCCGCCTCCACAGGGAGACGGGGTCGGCAGCAGTGCTCGGTGAGCGCGACGTCAGGCGCTCGTGGACGCCGCCGGGGTCGAGGAGCCGCTGGAGGTCGTCGAGCTGCTCGTGGTCGACGAGCCGGAGCTCGTGGAAGTCGTGGAGTCGGAGGACGACGCGGTGCCGGACGTGGCGGCGGTCGAGGTGCTCGACGAGGCCGACCGGCTGTCGTTGCGGTAGAAGCCGCTGCCCTTGAACACGACACCCACCGCGTTGAACACCTTGCGGAGGCGTCCGTCGCAGGCGGGGCAGACGGTCAGGGCATCCTCGGAGAAGCTCTGCTGCACCTCCAGCGGCTCGCCGCATTCGGTGCACTGGTACTGGTATGTCGGCACGGTCGTCGTCCTTCGGCACTCACGCGTTCGGCCACCCCGGGCGGGTGGCCGAACCGATTCCAGCGCCCATTGTGCGGGGCGCCACTCCCTAGAACCAAGTCGGGCCGCCCTTGATTCCCGGAACGCCCGGGTAGGATCGCCTCCTGATGACCGAGTGGTTACTCCTTCTCACGTCCTTCCTCCTCATGCTGGCCTGCGGTGTCTTCGTCGCCGCCGAGTTCTCGTTCGTCACCGTCGACCGACCCTCCGTCGACCGCGCTGCCGAGTCCGGAGACCGCCGCGCGGTGGGCCTCCTCAAGGGCCTCCGCACCCTGTCCACCCAGCTCAGCAGCGCACAGCTGGGCATCACGATCACCAACCTCGCGATCGGGTTCCTGGCCGAGCCCGCGATCGGGCAGCTGATCCGCGGCCCCCTCGAGGACCTCGGCGTCACCGGGTCGTCCTTGTCGGCGACCTCGTACGCGGTCGCGCTGCTGCTGAGCACCTTCGTCACGATGCTGGTCGGGGAGCTCATCCCCAAGAACCTTGCGCTCTCGGTCCCGATGGCGACAGCCCGAGCCGTGCAGGGGCTGCAACGTGGCTTCACCACCGCGATGGCATGGCCGATCCGCGGGCTCAACGGGTCCGCGAACGCTCTGCTGCGTGGCATCGGGATCGAACCCCAGGAGGAGCTGCGGTCGGCACGCTCGCCGTACGAGCTGAGCTCTCTCGTGCAGCGGTCGGCCGACGTGGGCGCGCTCGCCCGCCCGACGGCGGATCTCGTGGCACGGTCGATCGCCTTCGGTGACCGCACCGCCGCGGACGTCCTGACCCCGCGGGTCCGCGTGAAGTTCCTCGACCGGCGCGACACCGCCCAGGATCTCCTCGACGCGGTCAGCGCGACCGGGCACTCGCGGTTCCCGGTGACCGGCGACAACCACGACGACCTCGTGGGCGTGGTCCACGTCAAGGACGCTGTCGCTGTCGCCCCCGACCGTCGCCGTACGGTCCGGCTGTCCGAGCTCGCCGCACCTGCGCTGACGGTGCCCGACTCGATCGAGCTCGACCCTCTCCTGGTCCTCCTGCGCGGACAGCGCCTCCAGATCGCGGTCGTGCTCGACGAGTACGGCGGCACCGACGGCGTCGTCACGCTCGAGGACCTCGTCGAGGAGATCGTCGGCGACATCGACGACGAGCACGACCGCGCCACCGCGCGCCTGCGGTCGCGGCGCGACGGCACGTGGGTGCTCTCGGGGATGCTCCGACCCGACGAGGTCCGGATGCAGACCGGCGTGCCGCTCCCCGAGGGCGACGACTACGAGACGGTCGCCGGGCTCATCACCCAGGAGCTGGGCCGGCTTGCCGAGGTCGGAGACGAGGTGTCGCTCGTCGCGCCGGTCGTGGCAGGTGAGTCGGTCGCGACGCTCGACGTGCGCCTGCGGGTCGACCGCATGGACGGCCGGCGCATCGACCGGGTCATCCTGGCGGTCGATCCCGACCCCGAGGACACCCTCTCCGAAGGCTCGCCCGATGAGGAGGGCGGCCGATGAACCCCGTCCTCGCGATCGCGCTCGTCGTCGTCCTGCTCGCCCTCAACGCGTTGTTCGTGGCCGCGGAGTTCGCGCTGATCTCCGCCCGCCGCACGCAGCTCGAGCCGAAGGCGCAATCCGGGTCCGCCCCCGCCCGGCTCGCGATCCGTGCCATGGAGCGCGTCAGCCTCGCGATGGCCGCGGCGCAGCTCGGCATCACGCTGTGCTCGCTCGGCCTGGGCGCCGTCGGCGAGCCGGCGATCGCGCACCTCTTCGAGCCGGTCTTCGACGCGCTCGGCGTGCCGCACGGCATGGTCCACCCGATCTCCTTCGTGATCGCGATGACGATCGTCACCTACCTGCACGTGGTGCTGGGCGAGATGGTCCCGAAGAACATCGCGCTCGCCGGCCCCGATCGCGCCGTCCTGTGGCTCGGTCCGTTCATGCTCGGGGTCATCTGGCTGCTGAAGCCGTTCGTCGTCGCCCTCAACGCCATCGCCAACGGCGCGGTCCGCCTCGTACGCCTCGAGCCCAAGGACGAGGTCGGCAGCACCTTCACGTCCGACGAGGTCGCGGGGCTCCTTCACGAGTCGCACCGCGAGGGGCTGCTCGACTCCGAGGAGTACGAGCTGGTGTCGGGCGCCCTCGGTTTCGAGGCCGGGTCGATCGACCGGGTCCTGCTGCCGCGCGCCGATCTGGTCACCGTGCCGGTCGGCGCCTCGCGGGCCGACGTGGAGGATGCGTGCGCCCGTACGGGGTTCTCCCGGTTCCCGGTGACCGACTCCAGTGACGGGCTGGTCGGCTACGTCCACATCAAGGACGCCCTCGAGGTGTCGGAGCCGGCGCGGCCGATCCCGGCCAAGTGGCTGCGACCGCTCGGGTCGGTACGCCAGGGGTCGCGGTTGTACGACGCGCTCCGCCTGATGCAGCTCCGAGGCGCTCACATGGCGCGTGTCGTCGGCGACGACGGCGAGGAGCTGGGCGTCGTGATGCTCGAGGACGTGCTCGAGGAGCTGGTCGGAGAGGTCCGTGATCCGTCCCGCCGTGTCGCCGAGGGACGGTGAGCGGCAGAATGCTCGGGTGCGCGCCCTGGCCCTGCGACTTCGCCCCGTCCTGACCCGACCCTTCCTCATCGGTGTCGCGGTCGTCGTGGCGATCGCGCTCGTCGCCGTCGCGGCGCTCGCGGTCACGACGGTGCGCCGGCCGTTCCCTGAGCGCGCCGGCAATGTCCAGCTGGCCGGGTTGCGCGCCGACGTCGAGGTCCTCCGTGACGAGCAGGGGATCCCGCAGGTCTACGCGGACAGTGCCGAGGACCTCTTCATGGCGCAGGGCTACGTCCATGCGCAGGACCGCTTCTTCGAGATGGACTTCCGGCGCCACGTCACCGCCGGCCGCCTCGCCGAGCTGTTCGGCGAGAGCGCGCTCGAGACCGACAAGGTCGTCCGCACGATGGGCTGGCGCCGGGTCGCCGAGAAGGAGCTCGACGAGCTGCTGCCGGCGACGCGCCGCTATCTCGAGGCCTACGCGCACGGTGTCAACGACTACATCGCCGACCGCGAGCCCGGTGCCCTCTCGCTGGAGTACTCGGTCCTGTCATTGACGGGTTCCGACTACGAGCCCGAGCCGTGGACCCCGGTCGACTCGCTGGCCTGGCTCAAGGCGATGGCGTGGGACCTGCGCAGCAACATGTCCGACGAGATCGACCGGGTTCTGGCGACGGAGAAGCTGTCCGAATCACAGGTCGATGCCCTCTATCCCGGTTTTCCGTTCCGCCGGCACGACCCGATCGTCACCAAGGGCACGGTCGTCGACGGCGCTTTCGACCAGTCCGCCGGACAGCGCCGCAACGCCGACACCGACCGGGCCTCGGCCGATCCCGACAGCGCCGACGCCATCAAGGGCGCGGACGAACGCGACTCGGTCGGGCTCGGCGCCGCCAGTCTGCGCGACGTCATCGGGTCGATGCGCGGGGTCGCCGGCGTCGCGGCCGGTCTGCCGACCCTGCTCGGGTTCGGGGACGGGACGGGCTCGAACTCGTGGGCCGTGTCGGGTGATCGCAGTGCGACCGGCAAGCCGCTCCTCGCGAACGACCCGCACCTCGCACCGAGCGCTCCGGGCGTCTGGCACCAGATGGGGCTGCACTGCCGGACGGTGTCCGAGGAGTGCCCGTTCGACGTCGCCGGGTTCACGTTCTCCGGCATGCCCGGAGTGGTCATCGGGCACAACGGCGACATCGCCTGGGGACTGACGACCATGTACGCCGACGTCACCGACCTCTACGTCGAGCGCATCGTGGGCGACCGCTACCTCCACGACGGCGTGTGGAAGCCGCTCACGCAACGGACCGAGAACTTCGAGGTCGCCGGCGAGGACGAACCCGAGACGATCACCGTGCGCGAGACGCTCCACGGGCCGGTCCTCTCCGACGTGGACGACACGCTCGCGGAGGTGGGGGAGACCGAGGGCGGCGGGTCGGGCTACGGCATCGCCCTGCAGTGGACGGCGCTCGTCCCCGGCCGCACGATGGACGCCGTCTTCGGGATCGACAAGGCCGACGACTGGGAGTCCTTCCGGCGGGCGGCACGCCACTTCGACGTCCCGTCGCAGAACCTCGTCTACGCCGACCGCGACGGCAACATCGCCTACCAGGCGCCGGGCAAGATCCCGATCCGCACCCGTGGCGACGGGACCTGGCCGGTCCCGGGCTGGGACGCGTCGTACGGGTGGGACGGCTTCATCCCGTACGCGGAGCTCCCGCGGGTGCTCAACCCGCCCGAGGGCTATGTGGTGACGGCCAACCAGAGGGTCGTCGGCCGCCAGTACCCGTACCTGATCGGGACGGAGCAGGCCGCCGGCTACCGGAGCCAGCGGATCGTGGAGCTCATCACCGCCGAGTCGAAGCTGGACGTCGACGACATGGCGCGGATGCAGAACGACACGTACAACACCCAGGCGACCACGCTCCTGCCGTCACTCCTCGAGATCGACCTCGGCTCCGGCTACTACGCCGACGGCCAGAAGCTGCTCGCCGACTGGGACCTCAGGCAGGACGCCGACTCGGGTGCGGCCGCCTACTTCGCGTCGGTCTGGCGCAACCTGCTCGCGCGGACCTTCCACGACGACCTTCCGCAGGACGTCTGGCCGAGCGGCGGCGAGCGGTGGTTCGAGGTCGTCCGACGGCTCCTCAACGCTCCCAACAGCATGTGGTGGGACGACCGGACGACCAAGTCCGTGCGCGAGACGCGTGACGACATCCTCCGTACGGCGATGCGCGACGCCCGTGACGACATGACGAGCCGGCAGTCCCTCGACCCGACCCGGTGGACCTGGGGGCGTCTGCACACGCTCACGCTCGAGAACGCGACCCTCGGCACCTCCGGCGTCGGCCCGGTCGAGGGGTTGTTCAACCGTGGGCCGTACGAGCTCGGCGGGGGTTCGGGCATCGTCGACGCGACCGCCTGGGACGCGGCGAAGGGGTACGAGGTCACCGCGGTGCCGTCGATGCGGATGGTCGTCGACCTCGACGACCTCGACCGGTCGCGGTGGATCAACCTGACCGGCGTGTCCGGCCACGCCTACCACCGCAACTACGTCGACCAGACGGAGCTGTGGGCGGAGGGCAGGACCTTGCCGTGGGTCTTCACGGCGAAGAAGGTCGAGGATGCCGCCGAGGACACCCTCACCCTGACCCCCGACCTGGAGGGTTAGAGCGGGTCTCGATCGCTTCGCGCCTCGACCAGCGGTGGTAGGGCCGCCTCGACCAGCGGTGGTAGGGCCGCCTCGACCAGCGGTGGTAGGGCCGCCTCGACCAGCGGTGGTAGGGCCGCCTCGACCAGCGGTGGTAGGGCCGCCTCGACCAGCGGCCCCCCTGCTTCGTTGGTCGAGGCCGGAGCGCCAGCGGAGGATCGAGACCGGCTTCGTCAGCGGGCCGGCAGGATCAGCGTCCGCTCCGGAGTGACGGCGACATCGACGCGCTGGTCGTGGGGCTCCGGACCGACGTCGTCGACGATCTCGTGGTCGTGCACGAGCGCCACCCGGGCCACCTCCGGACGTGCTTGGAGCGCCGCGTCGTAGAACCCGCCCCCACGGCCCAGCCGATAACCGGAGGTGTCGACCGCGAGCGCGGGGACGAGCACCACTTCGACTCGATCCAGGGCGTCCGGGTCGTCGTCCCCGGTGGGCTCCGGGATCCCGAACCGACCGACGGCGAGCGCGTCGCGACCGGTGTAGCGCAGCCACGTCATGCGGCGTCCAGGCAGTGCACGCGGCACCACGACCACGACCCCGTCGGCGAGGAGCCGGTCGAGCAGCGGCCAGGTCGGTGGCTCGCCGGCGATCGACAGGTACGCGGCGACCCGGCGGACTGCGCGCTCGTGGACGACTGCGCTCGCGCGGACGGCGAGTGCCGCCGCGGCCGCCTCCAGCGCCCGCTCGTCGAGCGTGGACCGGCGCTCGAGGAGGACCTCGCGCAGGCGCTGCTTCTCGGTCACACCCCGACGGTAGTGCCTACGATGTTCGGCATGAGCGCAGAGGGACTGACGGCCGCCCGTTCGGCGATGGAGGCGGCTGGTGTCCCGCCCCGAGCGATCGAGGTGTTCGCGCACTACTACGCCGAGCTCGAGGCCGGCGCGACCGGGATGATTCCCGAGGACGAGGTGGACCCGATCGAGGCGCCGCCACGCCTCGCGGACGCCGAGGTGGACGAGGCGACGATCCGCGACGCTCTCGCGCGAACGGTCGTGATCAAGCTGAACGGCGGCCTCGGGACGTCGATGGGCATGGACAAGGCCAAGTCCCTCCTCCCGGTACGCGGGGACCGCTCCTTCCTCGACGTGCTGGCCGCGCAGGTGCTGAGGGTCCGCGAGGTCTACGACGTCGCCCTGCCGCTGCTCCTCATGGACAGCTTCCGCACGCGCGACGACTCCCTCGCGGCGCTCGCGGCCCACCCGGACCTCGAGATCGACGGGCTGCCGCTGGACTTCCTCCAGAACAAGGAGCCGAAGCTCCGCTCCGACGACCTCACGCCGGTGTCGTGGCCGACCGACCCCAACCTCGAGTGGACGCCTCCCGGCCACGGAGACCTCTACACGGCGCTCGACGCCTCCGGTGCGCTCCAGGCGCTGCTCGATGCGGGCTACCGGTACGCGTCGGTGTCGAACTCCGACAACCTCGGCAGCTACCCGAACCCGAGGATGGCGGGCTGGTTCGCCCAGTCGGGTGCGCCGTACGCGGCCGAGGTCTGCCGGCGCACGGCGGCCGACGTGAAGGGCGGCTACCTCGTGCGCCGCAAGTCCGACGGCCGGCTCGTCCTGCGGGAGACGGCGCAGACACCGAAGGAGGACCAGGCCCTCGCCGACGACATCACCCGCCACCGGTGGTTCCACACCAACAACCTCTGGTTCGACCTCGAGGCGCTGGCCGCCGTGATCGAGGAGAGCGACGGAGTCCTCGGCCTGCCGCTCATCCGCAACGTGAAGACCGTGGACCCGACCGACTCCCGGTCGCCCGAGGTCATCCAGATCGAGAGCGCGATGGGTGCCGCGGTCCAGGTCTTCGACGGTGCGGTGGCGATCGAGGTCGAGCGTGAGCGGTTCCTGCCGGTCAAGACCACCGACGACCTCCTTCTCGTACGCTCCGACTTCTACGACCTCGACGACGACTTCCACCTGGTCGCGCGGCGCGACGAAGCCCCGCTCGTGAGGCTCGACAAGGGCTGCTACAAGCTCGTCCACGACTTCGACGCGCGCTTCCCGGCAGGCCCGGTCTCGCTCGTCGATGCGACCGGGTTCACGGTGGCCGGAGACTGGACGTTCGGTGCCGACGTCCGTGTCGTCGGCGACGTCACGGTGCCCGCAGACGGCTCACCAGGGACGATCGACGACGGCACCGTGCTCGAAGGGCCCTAGGCTGTCGCCCATGCGTACCGTCGACGAGCACCTCGCGAAGCTGCTCGACCTGATCGGACCGCTGCAGCCGTACGACCAGCCGCTGCTCGAGTCGCTCGGCCTGCCGCTGGTCGACGACGTGGTGAGCCCGATCGACCTGCCCCGGTTCACGAACTCCGCCATGGACGGGTATGCCGTCCGCGCGGCCGACGTCCAGGGCGCCAACCGGGAGTTCCCGGTGACGCTGCCGGTCGTCGGCGAGCAGGCCGCCGGGTCGAGCACCCCGACAGCGCTCACCTCGAAGACCGCCGTCAAGATCATGACCGGCGCTCCGATCCCGTCCGGCGCCGACACGGTCGTCCCGATCGAGCTCACCGACGGCGGAGACGCGGACGTCCAGATCTTCCAGGCGAGGCGCGCGGGCGAGAACGTGCGTCCGGCGGGGGAGGACGTCGCGGCAGGCGAGATCGTCGCCGAGGCCGGTACGGTGCTCGGCGCTCGTGAGGTCGGCCTCCTCGCCTCGCTCGGGTTCGCGCGGCTCCGGGCACGGCCACGCCCGAGGGTCGTGGTGCTGTCGACCGGGTCGGAGCTCCGGGAGCCTGGCGCGCGCCTCGACTACGACTCGATCTACGACGGCAACTCCTACATGCTCGCGGCGTGCGCCAGGGCCGCGGGCGCGATCGCCTACCGGGTCGGCATCACTTCGGACGATCCGCGTGAGTTCGCCGACGTCCTCAACGACCAGCTCGTCCGCGCCGACCTCGTGGTCACGAGCGGCGGCATCAGCAAGGGGGCGTACGACGTGGTGAAGGCCGCGCTGACCGACGTCGGCACCGTCGAGTTCGCCGAGGTCGCGATGCAGCCGGGCAAGCCGCAGGGCTTCGGGACGGTCGGCGAGGAGAAGACCCCGATCGTCACGCTGCCCGGCAACCCGGTCTCCTCCTACGTCTCGTTCGAGGTCTTCGTACTGCCGATGCTGCGTCGCATGATGGGCAAGCTCCCGTACCGGCGGCCGCTGGTCCAGGCCACGATGACGGAGGAGATCCGCTCGCCCTCCGGCCGCCGGCAGTACCTGCGGGGCTGGTTCGAGGTGTCCTCGCGCGGCGCTCGGGTCACCCCGGTCAGCGGCCCGGGGTCCCACCTCGTCGCCGGACTGTCGCGGGCCAACTGCCTCGTGGTCGTGGACGAGGACGAGACAGCCCTGCACGTCGGTGACACGGCCAAGGTCCTCGTCCTGGACCGGGACTTCTGATGGCCGAGACCCACCCGTCCGCCGAGCCGGAGACCAAGAGGCGGCTGACGCACGTCGACGAGCACGGCGCGGCCCGCATGGTCGACGTCTCGGACAAGGACGAGACGCGTCGGGAGGCGCGCGCCACCGGTTTCGTCCGTACGACGCCGGAGGTCGTCGCGCTGCTGCGTTCCGGTGACGTGCCGAAGGGCGACGCGCTGGGCGTGGCGCGGGTCGCCGGCATCATGGCCACAAAACGGACGCCTGACCTCGTCCCGCTGTGCCACCCCTTGCCGATCACGGGGGTCGAGGTCGACCTCGAGGTCACGGACGACGGCGTGGCGATCACCTCGACGGTCCGCACCCGCGGGCGTACCGGAGTCGAGATGGAGGCGCTCACCTCGGTCAGCGTCGCGGCGCTGACCGTCGTCGACATGATCAAGGCGGTGGACAAGCACGCGGTGATCACCGACGTGCAGGTCCGGGCGAAGTCGGGCGGCAAGAGCGGAGACTGGTCGGCGTGAAGGCACTCGTGGTGACGTGCTCCAACCGCGCCGCTGCCGGGGTCTACGAGGACACGACCGGGCCGATGATCGTGACTGCGCTGCGGGAGTGGGGCTTCGAGGTGGACGACGCGGTCGTCGTCCCCGACGGTGACCCTGTCGAGGAGGCGCTGCGTGAGGCCGTCGAGTACCGCTACGACGCAGTGGTCACTACCGGCGGCACCGGTGTCAGTCCCACCGACGCGACTCCCGAGGCCACCCGGGCGCTCCTCGACCGCGAGCTTCCCGGGGTCGCGGAGGCGATCCGTGCGTACGGCGTCGCCGCTGGCGTGCCCACCGCGATGCTGTCGCGGGGTACGGCCGGGGTCGCCGACCAGACGGTGATCGTGAACCTCCCCGGCTCGAGCGGCGGGGTGCGCGACGGGCTCGCGGTCCTCTCCGGTGTGCTCGTGCACGCCGTCGAGCAGGTCGCGGGTGTCGACCACGTCCGCGATGAAGGCGGTGCGTCCTGAGCACGGGCTGGCCGGCGACGCTCCACCACGGGCCCGTGGGACTGCGCCCGATCCGCCGCAGCGACGCCCGTGTCTGGGCGCGGCTGCGCCGTGACTCGGCGGAGTGGCTTGGGCGCTGGGAGGCGACGCTGCCGAGCAGCGTCCCCTCGGGCAACCGTTCGTACAGCGCCGCAGTGCGTTCGTTGCGCCAGCAGGCGGCGCAGGGAAGGACGCTTCCGTTCGTCACCACCTACGGCAGCGACGAGATGGTCGGCCAGGTCACCGTGTCCGGCATCACCTGGGGGTCGGCACGCTGGGCGCAGATCGGCTACTGGGTCTCGCGTGGCCATGCGGGCCGTGGCATCACCACCACCGCGGTCGCGATGGCGACCGACCACTGCTTCGAGGTGCTGGGCCTGCACCGGATCGAGATCGCGATCCGCCCTGAGAACACCGCCAGCCTGCGGGTCGTCGAGAAGCTCGGGTTCGACCGCGTCGGGCTCGCCCCTCGCTACCTGCACATCGACGGCGACTGGCGCGACCACCTGCTCTTCGCTGTCACGTCCGAGCAGGTCGTGCCCGGTGGACTCATCGCCCGCGTCGGCACCGCCGGCGCCGAGCACTGACCGGTCCGAACCTCCTCGCGACACACCGCGCGAGGTCCCCGAGAGGCATGGGCACTACCGCGTACGGTTCTTCCGTGGGTACGGGTCTCATCTTCGCAGCCGTGATCGCCATCTGGGTGGCGTACGGCGTTCCTCTGGCGCTGCGGCGTCACGAGGAGGCGAGTCGAGCCGGTTCCGTCAGCAGCTTCTCCGGAGCGCTCAGGGTGCTCACCCACCGCAAGGACGCCACGTCGTCCGACTCGTCGTCCGCGTCCTCGTCGGACGAGCCGGTCGAGACGTCGCAGGACGAGACCACCGATACGGCCGCCGAGGCGGCTGAGCCGGCTGAGCCGCCGGTCGAGGCTCCTGCGCCGCACCGCTACAACCGTCGTGCCGCCCGCATCGCGGCCCGACGTCGCCGTCGGGTCCTCCTCGTCCTCCTCACGGCGTGCGCGGTGGTCGGCGGTCTCGCGATCGCCGGCATCCTGCTGCCGTGGGCGCCCGCGATCCCCGCCGGCGTGGTCGTCGCCTGGCTGGTCCTGTGCCGCGTGATGGTGCGCAGCGAGATCGGCCGACCGGTCCACATGCCGCGTGTCTTCAACTCCGAGCGTCGCGCCGTCCGGAGCCGTCGGCGCCAGGAGCGCCGCAGCCAGCGGCGCGCCAGCCGCGAGGCGCACGACGACCCGGAGCTCCAGATCGACCCCGACTCCGAGCTGACCGTCGTGCTGTCCGGTCAGTTCGAGGACCACGACCCCCAGCGCCGCAACGTCATGGAACGTGGTCCGCTCCCCGCAGGCGCCCTCGACCAGCAGGTCCTGGACGCCGTGCCGGTGACCACCGCATCGGGCACGACCCTCTGGGATCCGGTGCCCGTGACGCTGCCGACCTACGTCACGAAGCCGACCGCGGCACGCACCGTCCGCACGATCGACTTCGGGGACGGCCCGGCCGCCGACGGCGCTCGCGACGAGCGTTCGGACGGCGACACCGGCACCTCTCGTCGTGCCGTCGGAGACTGATCACGGGACCAGGGGGGCGGATTCGGGAGCGCCGCCCTCGCGTGGTAATCTCGATCTCGCTTTGGGGCTATGGCGCAGTTGGTAGCGCGTCTCGTTCGCAATGAGAAGGTCCGGGGTTCGAATCCCCGTAGCTCCACCAGCCGAAGGCCGGATCCACTCCCGTGGATCCGGCCTTCGTCGTTCTGCGTTCGGGCACCAATGCCGTAGATCGGTGCCGGTATGTGGCACCGATCTACCGCACTGATCTCTTCGGTGCGCCGGTCGCGACGTACGCGTCACCCTCGCACCGGGCGTTGAGCTGGACGGGCGCTCCCGTTGCGATCGCCTCTGTGGTGGCGGTCAGCTGCTCAGGAATGCGTACGAGCACCTCGACTGACGCCCATCCGTCGACCTCGGGACCGCTGGAGCGTGTGACCCGCAGGTGCGCCTTGTCCGCGAGGTCGGGTGGTGCGACGCCAGAGCTGTCAGGTCCTGATTCCCAGACCCCCTCGAGCCGAGCCGCGGCGACGCAGCGCGGATAGTCGCTCGCAAGGTGGAGACGGTCTGGCCAGTCGTCCACGTCCAGGCTCTGGTCGACGTACAGCGACGCCATCTCCGGTGGCTCGGTGACGATGACGACGGTGCCGGGATCGAAACCAGCAGCGGCGCGTACGGTGACGGGCGGACTCGACTCCAGCGCGGACCCCTCGCAGTCGAGTGCGGCTGCGTCGCCGAGCACGGCGACGGCGGAAGGTGTCCGGAGGACGGAGACCGGGCGGTAGGCCGTGCCCGTGTGCTCGAGTCGGGTGCTGCAGTCCGGCCCATCGCCTTGCGGGCCCTCCGCGCAGCCGGCGACCCCGACGCCGAGCATCAGGGCGACCAGTGGCAGGGCGCGTGCGGTCGTCACCGTCGTACGACGCGGCGGCCGACGACGTACACGCCGCCGAGGAGGGCCAGGACCGCCGCCCACGGCAGCAGCACGCCGATGACGGTGACCGCCCCGTCGAAGGTCGCGACCAGCCCGTTCCAGCCCGACGTGAGCCCGCCGACGAAGCCGGAGGCGTCCGGCTCGTCCGCTTGCGTCGGTTCGGTGAGCTCGAGCTGGTACGTCGCCATCGCCACCTGGTCCGACAGCCCGCGTCGCTCGGCCTGCAAGGACTCCAGCTCACCCTGCCGCTGCGACAAGGTCTCCTCCGCCGCGAGCAGCGCGGCCGTGGTCGGCGCGTCGCTCACGAACTGCTGGAGGCGAGCGACGGATGCCTGCAGCGCGGAGATGCGCGCATCGAGGTCGCGCCCCTGCGCGGTGACGTCGGTGCTCTCGACCTGGAGGTCGGAGACGGCACCCAGGTCGCGTACCCGCGCGGTCGCGTCACCGGCGCGTGACGCCGGCACCCGCAGGCGGAGGGAGACCGACGTCGAGTCGCCGGACGTCGATTCCGATCGGTTCTCGACGCGGCCGCCTGCGGTGGTCACCCAGGTGGACAGGGCATCGGCTGCGGCCGGCGCGTCGTCGACCTCGACCGAGGCGTAGGTCGTCGTGATGATCTCGCGCGGTCCTGCCTCCGGCACGTCCTCGCGCGAAGCCTCCGTGCCGGGCTCGGCGACGATCGCGCCGCCGTCGGCATCGGCTCCCGCGTCCTCGCTCGGCGTCTCCTGGACCAGTGAGCTGTCGCTCGCACTGTCGGATCCGTTCGGCTGCACCGCGGCCACGAAGAACCCGCCGAGCCCGAGGACCACCACGGCGGATGCCGCGACGAGAACGACCTTGCGGCGCTTACCGCGGCGGACCGAGTCGTCGTGGTCGATCGTCGAGGTGATCCTGCGGTACATCCGGTCGATCTGGTCGTCGGTGAGATCGGGGATCTCGGGCTGGACGGTCATGCTGGCCCCCTCAGGTCGTCGGTCGCCGCTCGCATGCGGCTGCGGATGCGGGAGACGCGGTTGCGGACGGCCGCGTGCGTGACGCCGACCTCGTCCGCCGCGGCGGCGTACGTGCGGTCGCCGACGACGCAGAGCTCGAACAGCCGCTGGTCCAACGGAGTGAGGCCGGCGACGCTCTCGCGGACACGCGTGAGCAGGAGATCGGAGACGACGGCGTCGTCGGGTGCCTGCTCCGGGCTGGGAGCGCTGTCGTCGAGCGGCTCCCAGCGTCGCCGGCTTCGTCGGCGCCGGTGATTGAGCGCGGTGTACTTCGCGGTGGCGAGGAGCCACGGCAGCACCGAGGTGTCGACGAGTGAGATCTCGCTCCGTCGGCGCCAAGCGGTCACGAAGACGTCTTGGACGACCTCCTCGGCGTCCGAGGCGTCGCCCACCACGCGAAACGCCTGCCAGTAGACCGGGCGGACGTGGCGTGCGTACAGGTCGCCGAACGCGTCGCGGTCGCCCCGGCGCGTCCGTCTCCACAGCAGGCGGTCGTCCGCGTCGTGCTCGAGCGGGAGGTCTGTCGACATGGCGCTCCGTTCGGGTCGTCCCTCATCTTCTCCATGTCGTGAGCGCCCTGACCGTCTCGTCTCCGTTTCGTAACCGTTATCCGACCACCACCGTGTTCTGGTTCGCGGCGAGCAGCCAGCGGCCGTCGTCCTTCGTCATCACGTACATCGGCGATCCCTCGTACGCCTCGCCGTCTGCCTTCCCGTCGCGTCGCTCGACGCTCTGGCGGACCTTCACGGCAGCCACGTCGGGACGGAGGAAGAGGACGTGGACGACCTCGTACGAGCCGACCGTCTCGGTCATCGCGCCGGGGAGCACGGTGCGCGTGAACGCGGCGATCGCGTCGCGACCGACGAGGAGCCGGCCCCCGCCGGTGGTCCAGATGGCGTCCTCGCGGAACAGCGCCACGAAGGCGTCGACGTTCTCCGTGTTCTGGGCGCGCTCGAGGTCGGCGACGACCGCGGTGACGGCCTCGATGTCGCGCGTGCGGGTCTGCGGATCTGTCGCTGTGCTGGTCATGCCGCCAGCCTCGCGCCTCAAGTCGACTTGAGGTCAAGGCGTTGCCGCGCAGTCTGCCACGGCCTGCACGACAGCGGCAGCGATGACAGGCTCGGTCCATGCAGGCTCCGACAACGACCATGACCGACGGCCACGAGCTCCCTCTGCTCGGCCTCGGTACGTACCCGATGGACGACAGCGAGGCCGCGGAAGCCGTACGAGGTGCTCTCGACGTCGGCTACCGCCTCATCGACACCGCCGCGTCGTACGGCAACGAGGCCGGTGTCGGGCAAGGCATCGCCACGAGCGACGTCCCGAGGGACGAGATCGTCGTGACCACGAAGCTGCGCGGCGAGCACCAGGGGTACGAGGCGACGCTCCGGGCGTTCGCGCAGTCGCGCGAGCGGCTCGGGCTGGAGTACGTCGACCTCTACCTGATCCACTGGCCGCTTCCGCGGCTCGACCTGTACGTGGACTCCTGGAAGGCGATGATCCAGCTGCGCGACGACGGCCTGGTCAACAGCCTCGGCGTCTCCAACTTCACTCCGGAGCAGATCGCGCGGCTGGTCGACGAGACCGGCGTCGGCCCCGTCGTGAACCAGATCGAGCTCCACCCCCACTTCGTCCAGGAGAGCATGCGGGCGTACGACGCCGAGCAGGGGATCGTCACCGAAGGGTGGCAGCCGCTGGCACGCAAGACCGACCTGCTCGCGCAGGCCGACCTTGCCGAGATCGCCGAGCAGCACAGCGTCACCCCGGGGCAGGTCGTGCTGCGCTGGCACGTCCAGAGCGGCGTCGTTCCGATCCCGAAGTCGAGCAGTCCGCAACGGCAGCGGGAGAACCTCGACGTCTTCGGGTTCACGCTGAGCGAGTCGGAGATGGCGCGCGTCGCCGACCGGCCGCAGGCGCGCAGCGGCGGAGACCCGGACACGCACGAAGAGTTCTGACGTCGCTGTCGATCGGCGTGTGGCTCGTACGTCATCACGGTGCCAGGATCGATAACGACGGAAGGTGCACCGATGCTCTACACACTCTTCATCCACAACGCCGACCCGCGCGAGGCCGGGGTCAGCCAGGAGGACATGGCGCCCGTCGAGGCGGCGTTCGGCCTCTACGCGAAGGAGCTCGACGCCGCAGGGGTCTTCGTGACCACCCAGATCCTCGGGTTCCCCGAGGCTGCGACGACGGTGACGGTCGTCGACGGCGAGCCCAAGATCCAGGACGGCCCGTTCGCCGACAGCAAGGAGTTCGTCGGCGGCGTGTTCGTGATCGACGTCCCCGACCTCGATGCCGCGCTGGCGTGGGCGCAGAAGTGCCCGGGCACGATGTACGGCGCGGTGGAGGTGCGGCCCACGACGCTCACCTGGAGCCGTGAGCGCGAGTGGTACCAGCCCTGACGGCGAGCGAGGAGGCCGAGCGTGCGGCGCGGACGTCGTACGGTCGCCTCCTCGCCCTCCTCGCGGCCTCGTCCGGTGACATCGCCGCGGCGGAGGACGCGCTCGCGGACGCGTTCGAGCGCGCGCTGGCGACGTGGCCGGAGCGGGGCGTCCCGGCCAACCCGGAGGCATGGTTGCTCACGGCGGGCCGCAACCGCCTGCGCGACCTCTATCGTTCGGCGGCCTATCGCAGCGCCGCTCCGATGTCCGACGCCGAGGACCGCGCTCTCGGGACCCCCGGGCCGGTCGGTCGGGCAGAAGGTGACGCGATCCCCGACGAGCGGCTCGCGCTGCTCTTCGTCTGCGCGCACCCGGCGATCGACGCATCGGTTCGTACCCCGCTCATGCTCCAGACGGTGCTCGGGCTCGACGCACGTCGGATCGCCGAGGCGTACGCGGTGCCGACCAGCGCGATGGCCCAGCGGCTGGTGCGCGCGAAGCGGCGCATCCGCGACACGCGCATCCCGTTCGTCGTGCCGGAGCGGTCGGAGCTGCCGCATCGCCTGCCGGCCGTCCTGGAGACGGTGTATGGCGCGTACGCGATCGACTGGGCCGCTGTGCCGAGCAGCGCCCTGCGGACGTCGGTCGCCGGAGAGGCGCACTACCTGGCCGTCCTGCTCGCCGCGCTCCTGCCGGACGAGCCCGAGGCGCTGGGGCTCGCCGCACTCGTGTCGTTGTCGCTGGCACGTGCTGGTGCTCGTACCGACGACATCGGCCGGTTCGTCCCGCTCGATGCTCAGGATCCGTCGCGGTGGGACGCCGAGCTCATCTCCCACGGCGAGCAGCTGCTCCGCACCGCCGCACGGCTCGGCCGCCCGGGGCGGTTCCAGCTCGAGGCGGCGATCCAGTCGGCGCACTGCGACCGCGCCCGCACCGGACGTACGGACGACGAAGCCCTCCTCCGGCTCCACCGCGCCCTGGTCGCCCTCGCGCCGACCCTCGGCGCACGGGTGGCGCTGGCCGCAGCGACGGCCCGGGTCGACGGCGCCGGAGCGGGACTCGAGATCCTCGAAGGCCTGGACGAGGACGTGGACCATGACGCGGTGCGCAGGTTCCAGCCGGCGTGGGCGCTTCGGGCCCACCTGCTCACCGAGCTCGGCCGCGACGGCGAGGCGGCAGCGGCGTACGCGAAGGCGATCTCCCTGACCACCGACACGGTGAGCCGTGAGTTCCTTCAGCGCGGTCTCGACGCGCTAGTTTGAGGGCACCCAGAGCGAAGGAGGGCCCCGTGGGCAAGGTGGTGATGTACGGCTCGGTGTCGGTAGACGGCTTCGTCGCGGACGAGCACGACCAGCCCGGACCGCTGTTCGACTGGTTGACCAGCGGTGACGTCCCGCTGGACGAGAGCGGCGTGGTGAAGGTGTCGCAATCGTCCTACGACTACACCCGCCCGTACTGGGACCAGATCGGGGTGACAGTCGTCGGCCGACACGTCTTCGACCTGACGGACGGCTGGGACGGGAATCCTCCGAGCGGGATCGACCACGTGGTCGTCGTGACGCATCGACCGCAGCCAGCGGACTGGGACCCCGAGGCGCCCTTCCACTTCGTCGACGGCGTCGAGGCAGCCATGGCCAGGGCGCAAGAGCTTGCGGGTGACCGCATCGTCGAGGTCGCTGCGGGTGACGTCGGTGGCCAGATGCTTGCCGCGGGCCTGGTCGACGAGGTGCGCATGGACGTCGTACCCGTCGTCTTCGGGTCCGGCAAGCGCTTCTTCGGGTCGGTCCAAGGACAGCAGCTGCTGGAGGATCCCGACGTGGTGACTCAGGGGAACCGGGTGCTTCACCTGCGCTGTCGGGTGCGCCGCTG
Source organism: Mumia sp. Pv4-285 (assembly GCF_041320275.1). Taxonomy (NCBI): domain Bacteria; kingdom Bacillati; phylum Actinomycetota; class Actinomycetes; order Propionibacteriales; family Nocardioidaceae; genus Mumia; species Mumia qirimensis. The sequence continues at coordinate 1,066,371 of NZ_CP162023.1, forward strand.
AGCGATCTCCGTCAGATCCAGCGCGAGAACCACATGCGCTGCAACCACTCCTCGTGCGTGATGAGCACGTCGGTCCAGATGGGGAAGAACCACGCGAACAACGCGAGCGTCACCGCGACGTACGCCCCGAGCGCGACCGGCGCCCATCGGCGTCGCCGGCGCGGGCGAGGCCTGCGGAGAAGTCGGCCGACCACCAGGGCGACCGCGGCGCAGGTGAACGGGATGAACGCCGTCGCGTAAAAGAGGAAGATCGGGCGGTCGTCGTAGGCGAACCACGGAAGCCATGCTGCGAGCACGACGAGCACGAGGATGCCGAACCGCCAGTCGCGGTCGCGCAACCAGAACCAGCCTGACGCGAGCAGTGCGAGGACGCCGCCCCACCACACCGCCGGGTTTCCGAGGATCAGGACCTGGCGGAGGCAGGTGTCCGATCCCGTCGCGGCGCACCCGGCAGTCGAGGCGGCGAGGTCGGTCTGGGCGTCGACGCCGACCGGTCGGTTGAGGACGAGCCAGCCCCACGGGTCCGACTGGTACGGGTGGGTCTTCCCGGCGAGGTAGTCGCCGGTGTGGAACGAGTAGACCATCTGGTGGTAGTGCCACAGCGACTGGAACGGCTGGATGAGCTCGCCGAGGAAACCCTTGTCGGACTGGTCCACGTACGAGCCCCAGGGCGGCGCGTCGCCGTAACCCATCCCGAACCGCGCCTCGAACACCTCGTGGTTCACCAGGAAGCCGGTCCAGGTGATGACGTAGACGACGACCGCAACGAGCACGAGCGAGACGAACGCCGGCAGGCCGTCGGCGAGCATCGACCGCCACCAAGCTCCGCGTACGCCGATCGCGTTGCGGTCGATCGCGTCGAGGACCCACACGACGACGCCGACGACGGCGAGGACGTACAGGGCACTCCACTTCGTCCCGACAGCGAGCCCGAAGCACACGCCGGCGGCGAGCCTCCACGGACGCAGCAGGAGCATCCGGACGGGACCGAAACCGGTGATCTGCTCGCTGTGCTCGAAGCGACGTGCCAGCCGCGTCCGTCCCCAGTCGCGGTCGGCGACCACGCAGGCGAGCGCGCACACCAGCCAGAACGCGAGAAACACGTCGAGCAGCGCCAGCCTCGACATCACGAGGTGCACGCCGTCCACGGCGAGCAGCAGGCCGGCGAGGCAACCGAGCGCGGTGGAGCCGCTCATGCGGCGCACCATCCGGGCGAGGACGAGCACCGTGAGCGCACCCACGACGGCGGCAGAGATGCGCCAGCCGAACGCGTTCATGCCGAACAGGTGCTCGCCGAGCGCGATCATCCACTTGCCGACCTCGGGATGCACCACCTGCGTCGGGTCGCCGGTCCACAGCCCGGTCACCTGGCCGGCCTCGACCTTCGGGTTGGCGCCCTCGACCCAGTCCTGTGCGTAGCCGAAGTGCAGCAGCGACCAGGCGTCCTTGGCGTAGTAGGTCTCGTCGAAGAGGAGGCGAGGCGGGTACTCCAGGCGCCACACCCGCGCCGCGAACGCCAGCAGCATGATCGCCAACGGACCGAGCCAGCCGGCCAGCCGTGGAGAGTCGGCGATCCGTGAGCGGAAACGCTCGCGCAGCGGGGGCAGCTCGGCGCCGTCGGGCGTACGGCCCAGGGGCACCACGGCGGCGCGCTCGCGGTCGATGGTCACGGACACGCGGCAACCCTAGCGGCCCGCCCCGTACGCTGAACGCGTGCTGATCCTCGCCGCGACGCCCATCGGCAATCCAGCAGATGCCTCGCTGCGCCTGCACCAGCTGCTTGCGGAAGCAGACGTGGTCGCCGCCGAGGACACCCGCCGCCTGCACCGCCTGGCGTCCGACCTGGACGTCCGCATCGGCGGGCGGATCGTCTCGTACTTCGAGGGCAACGAGTCCCGACGCACGCCGGAGCTGGTCGCCGACCTCGAGGCCGGCCGGACGGTCGTCCTCGTCACCGACGCCGGGATGCCGAGCGTGTCCGACCCTGGCTACCGCCTCGTCGCCGCCGCGGTCGAGGCTGGACTCGAGGTGACGGTCGCCCCGGGCCCGTCGGCGGCGCTCGCCGCGCTCGCGCTGTCGGGACTTCCCGTCGACCGCTTCACCTTCGAGGGCTTCCTGCCCCGCAAGACCGGCGAGCGTGACCGCGCGCTCGCTGCCCTCGCCGAGGAGGGGCGGACGATGGTCTTCTTCGAGTCGCCGCACCGTACGGCCGACGCGCTCGACGCGATGGCGGCAGCGTTCGGGCCCCAGCGGCGCGGCGCGGTGTGCCGCGAGCTGACCAAGACGTACGAAGAGGTCCGTCGCGGGTCCCTCGAGGACCTCGCGGTGTGGGCTCGCCCGGACGGCGACGACGAGCGGGTCCGGGGCGAGATCACGATCGTGGTCGACGGCGCGCCAGCCCGCGAGTACGACGAGGCGACCCTGCTCGAGATGGTCGCCGCCGGCGAGCGTACGGGCATGTCGCGCAAGGACGCCATCGCCGACGTGGCCCGACGCACCGGCGTGCGCCGTCGCGCGGTGTTCGACCTCGTGCACCGCTGAGTGAGCGAAGTCGCGACTCCGCTCACTCAGCGGCCGGTCAGCGCACGCGCAGCTTCACCGGCTTGCTCGTGCTGGGCTTCGCGGCGCTGAGCAGCTGGTGACGTGTCTGCGGCGTCGAGGCGGCCACGAAGTGGGCGCGGATCTTGTAGGCGCCCTTGCGGGAGAACCGCTTCAGCGTGATCTTCACCTTGTTGGTGGGCGGGAACGTGGACCGCTTCCACGAACCGACCTTCTTGCCGTTGGCCGTGACGACGATCGAGCCGACGATCTGGTGGGGCGAGATGCCTCCCGGCACGGTCACTCTCACCGTGACCTTCGGCCGCGCGCCGCGCCGTACGGACTTGGATTGCAGCGACACCTTCGTGCGCGAAGCGCGGGGGACGACGGTGATCGGCACTGCCCGTGCGGTCGACGGCGACACGAAACCGGTGGGGTGTACGAGCGGCCAGAACGACGCCTCGATCTGCTTCACGACACTGAGCCTGCGAGGGAGCCGCAGCGTCGCGACGCCGGAGTCGTTCACGTCGGCGTACGCGGTCCAACGGAGATTGGAACAGGTGCTCTCTGCTGCGCAGCCCGGCGGCCCTGCGCTGAACCGCACCTCACCTGCGACGGGTCCGCCGTCGGCCGCCGTGACCTTCGCCGTCGCAATGATCGTGTCGGTCTCGCCGAAGCGTGCCGTGCTCTTCGACAGCGTCAGTGCAGTCGTGGTGGTGCTCCTGGAGACAGCGGTGCTCTTCGACTCGACGCTGACCGGCGCATATCCCGGGCGCGAGGCGGTCATGCGGACCCAGAGGCGTTGCGACCGATCCGCGGCGGAGCTGACGTACTCCGGTCCGGTCGCCCCAGCGATCGCGACTCCCGATCTGTACCACTGGTAGGTGAAGGAAAGCTTGTCGTTCGGATAGTTGAAGGTGCGGCTCGAGCGATCCACGGTGATCTTGTCAGCGCCCCACGCGGTCGGCAGGACGCGGAGCGAGGGAGCAACTCCCAGCGTCCGGATGATCGCTGGAACCTGGAGGGTGACGGACGTCCTCGCGTCGGCCTTCACGACGACGTAGGACCTGCGCGCTGGACCGGCGGCGCCCCAGTACTCCAGGATGTGGCGGCCGGGCTCGAGGGCGCGCAGCCTTGTGGTGTCGTCACGCGGGTTCGAGCGCCACCGCCAGTCGCCCTCCCGGTCGGCATGCCGCCGGAACACGACCGTGCCCATCACCGGCTTGACGCCTCGGTCGTCGACGAACGTGACTCTGACCTCGCCCGCGACTGCGAGCTTCGTGTGATGCCGCTTCGACGTCTTCCCGGCCTTCACCTTGAACGACTTCCCGCCGGCCGTGGTCAGCGTGCGACCTCTTGGCCCGCCGTCCCACATCGTCCCGCCGCCGAACCAGCGGTCCACGGCCTTCCAGCTGTTTGATCTGGCCAGAAGCCGGTACGTGCCTGCGGGGACCCGCTTGATGGTGAACGCGCCCGAGCGGGTCGTGCGGACGGACTTCTGGCGCACCCACCGGTTGGACGCGCTGCGGCGGTAGGCGACCACCGTGACACCGTCTCGCGCGCGCTTGTCGGCACTCGCTGTCGAGACCTTCCCGCTGATCGTGGACCTGCCCTTCGAGGCTGCGCTCGCGGGCTGAGCGGCCAGCAGCAGGCCAGCGACCAGCGCGACGGCGACCAGGACCACGGACGTCGTCCGCGATCGGCGGAAGGTGGCGGACGCGGCCATGGCGGCTCCTTGCCTCGTAGGTGGGCCAAAGCATGGCACATCGGAGGGTCCGAGCGGATGGGCGGCAGAGATCGGCACGGACGGTCGTACGAGGTGTCCGTGGGCGCGGGCGGACGAGGTGTCGCGTGTAGCCTTTGACGTCGTCCGATGACACAGGAGCCCCTTTTGATGAGCGACACCGACGACCTGCTGCTGCCCGAAGGCGTGCGGCTGGTTCACATCGGCCCGCACAAGACCGGGACGACTGCGATCCAGACGTCGCTCCACGCTGCGCTTCCCACGCTGGCTGCTCATGGCGTCACGCGTGCAGGCAAGGCGCGGCACCCAGCGCTGGGCGTCGGCTACGCGGTCGACCACATGCTTCCCTACGCCAAGCCTCGCGCGGGCCGGCGCGCGTGGGAGCGACTGGTCGCCGACGCCCGCTCCGCGACGGGAAGCCGCGTCGTCGTCAGCAGCGAGTACTTCTCCGACGCCGACGCTGCGGCCGCGGCCAAGGTCGTCGACGCATTCGGCCCGGAGACGCACATCGTCATCACCCTGCGTCCTCTCGCGAAGATCCTGCCGTCGCAGTGGCAGCAGTACGTTCTCCGCGGCCTCCGCATGCCGTACGACCAGTGGTTGCGCAAGATCCTTGCCGATGACCGGGCGGTCGCCTCGCGCGTCAACCCGTCGTTCTGGAAGCGTCACCGCCACGACGAGCTCGTCGAGCGCTGGGCCGCGGCGGCGGGCCGCGAGAACGTGACCGTCATCGTCCTCGACCCGTCGGACCGCGGGATGCTGAACCGTACGTTCGAGCAGATGCTCGGTCTGCCCGAAGGCACCCTCGTCGACGCCGGTGGAGAGAACCGTTCCTTCACCTTCCAGGAGGCCGAGGCCCTGCGCGCCTACAACAAGGCGTACCTGGCCGACGGTCAGGACCGTGCGCTCCACGCCCGGATGGCGCGCACCACCGTCGGGGCCGTCGTGAAAGAACGCACGCCGACGGACTCCGAGGTGCCCGTTCCCACTCCCGGCTGGGCCCTCGCGAGAGCCGCTGAGATCGGCGCCGAGACGGCGGCGAACATCGCGGCCTCCGGCGTACGGGTCATCGGCGACCTCAGCGTGCTGTCGGTGCGCGGCTCCGCGTCGGACGAGGTCCCGGAGCCGGACCTGCCACCCGACATCGCAGGGCGGCTGGCGCTGGGCGTCCTCAAGGCGCATCAGCGGGCGACCGAGGTGGAGCAGGCGGCGGCCATCAACTCCGGCCGCATTCTCAAGACGCTTCCCACCTCGGCGCTGGTGCGCGAGGTGATCCGTCGCGGCCGGCGCCGGATGAGACACGTCGTTCGTCGCGGGTGAGCCCCTGACGACGCCGTCCAGGGCCACGGCGACGTGCGTGTAGCCTGTGGTTTCGTTCATCCCGACCGATAAGACAGCGCGCGGCCGACGCCGAGGACGACCCGGGCCGCGAGCGAGCGAGGAGCTGGACACGATGGGGCCTGCCGGTACGGGGCCCGCCACGGCGGCGGATGCCGAGGTGCTGCGCCGGGTCGACGCCGAGGCGCAGCGGCGTCACTGGAGTCGGCACGCGCGTCGTCGGGTCGCCGCAGCCTGGCGCGGGTCTCACGACGTGACGGCCGATGACGACGCGACCTCCCCGGACGACGCGGTGACCGTCTCGCCCGAGAAGGTCGCCGGCGCGATTGCTGCTGTGGTCGCCCAGGCGCTCCAGGAGGAGCGTGCGCCTCTCGTACCCGACCCCGCCGACGCCCGGTCCGAGGATGCTGCCGACCTGCCCGTCGGGCGGCGTCCTCCGTCGCAGCTCAGCGTGGCCCAGCTGTCGGGCGTGGTCGTCCGCCGCATGCTCGGCGGAGGCCGGCGATGAGCGACCTGCTGCTGCCCGAAGGCGTCCGGCTGGTTCACGTCGGGCCACCCAAGACCGCGACGACGTCGCTCCAGGCCTCGTTCCATGCAGCCCGTCCCGCGCTCGAGGAGCACGGCGTCCACTACGCGGGCACTCGGCGTCACGAGATGCTCGCGGTGGTCGCCGCAGTCGGAGGCAAGGGGTTCCTCGGCGGACCGGAGCCGGACCTGACCGAGTGGAAGGCGCTGCTCGCCGACATGGAAGCGGCCGGCAGCCGGCGCGTCGTCCTCAGCAGCGAGTACCTCGCGCAGGCGCGGAAGCCGAAGGTCCGCCGCATCGTCGACGAGATCGGGCACGACCAGATCCATGTCGTGCTCACGCTGCGGCCCCTCGACCGTCTCATCCCCTCGCAGTGGCAGCAGTACGTCCAGACCGGTTATGACATCTCGTACGACGCCTGGCTCCGCGAGATGTTCAGCGATCCGCCGCCCAAGGGCCTGACCCCGACGTTCTGGGTCCGTCACCGCCACGACGAGCTGGCGACCAGGTGGGCGGACGTCGTCGGCCCGGACAACGTCACCGTCGTCGTCCTCGATCCGCGTGACCACGAGCTCGTGCTCCGCGTTTTCGAGCAGCTGGTCGGCCTTCCCGACGGACTCCTGGAGCTCCAGGAGGATCTTTCCAACCGCTCGTTGACGCTCGCGGAGATCGAGATCGTCCGCGAGCTCAACCGGCTGTACAGGCAGGCGGGCTGGCCGTCCTCGGCGCACTTCCGTTACCTGCGCAACGGGGTGGTCAACGAGCTGCGCACCCGCCAGCCCGGCAAGGACGAGGCCAAGATCGTGACGCCTCCGTGGGCGCAGGACAAGATCGCTGAGCTGACCGGGACGATGGTCGCGAACCTACGGAAGTCCGGCGTACGCGTCGTCGGCGACCTGGACACGCTGGTGGCGACGCCTGCGCCGGCCGGTGCTGTCGAGCAGGCCGACTCTGCGCGTCGCGTGTCCGCAGAGGTCGCGTCGCTCGCGATGATCGGCGCGATGGCCCAGACGGGGGAGCCGAAGACCGACGCGCGCCGGCTCCGCAGCTGGCGGCCGGTCGACGACCACACGACCCGCGAGCTCGCGGGCCTGCTCCGACGCCGGCTGAAGCGGCGCGGCGAGGGCTGACGCGGAGCCGGTTGACATGAGTGACCTGCTGCTGCCGGAGGACGGCCTTCTCCTCCACGTCGGACCCCACAAGACCGGCACGACAGCGGTCCAGAGTGCGTTCTTCCGTGGACGCCGGGTGCTCCGCAAGCACGGAGTCACCTATCCCGGACGCTCCCGCACACCGGTCCAGGCCGTGGCGGGGGTCGTCGGCAACCCGCCGATGACAGGAGACCCGGAGGGATCCCTCCGCGACTGGGAGCGCTTCGTCGCCTCCGTCCCGCGCCGAGGTCGCGTCGTCGTGTCGAGCGAGTTCTTCGCCGACGCGGAGGGCGCCGCCGTGGAGCGGGTCGTCTCCGACCTGGGTCCGGATCGCGTCCACGTCGTCGTCACGCTGCGCGCGCTCGACCGCATCGCGCCGTCGCAGTGGCAGCAGTACGTCCAGAACGGCAAGCGCTCGTCGCTGCGGCGGTGGCTGCGTGGGATCCTCCTCGACCGCGTACCGAGTCGGTCGGGGTTCTGGCGGCGCCATCGTCACGACGCTCTCGTACGCCGCTGGGCGGACGTCGTCGGACCGGACCGCGTGACGGTCGTGGTCGTGGACGAGACGGACAGGTCGTCGCTCCTGCGCGTGTTCGAGGCGATGGTGGGGCTCCCCGACGGCGTCCTCGAGCCCGAGCAGGATCGCCTCAACCGGTCGATGACGATGCCGGAGGTCGAGCTCGTCCGAGCGCTGAACCGGGAGTTCCGCGCCCGAGGCTGGGACCCACGTGACTATCGACGATACGTACGCCTCGGGGTGAGCCGCGCGCTCAAGAGCGTGCCGCCGCAGCCGGGGGCAGCGCGCGTGGTGCTGCCGCGGTGGGCGGTCGCGCGCCTGCACGACGTGAGCCAGGACGTCGTCGCCGGCATCCGTGCGAGCGGGGTCCGCGTGGTCGGCGACCTCGACTCGCTCGTGGTGGGAGCACCGGGGTCCGCGGGGCCTGAGAACACCGCCCGGTCGGCCGAGATCCCCGCCGACGTCGCCGCTCGTGCTGTCGCAGGGGCGATCGAAGCCGCGGTCGTGCCGCAGTCGGGCTTGAAGCCGATGCTTCGCCGCGTCCGTGAGATGCCGCCGTCGGAGATCGTCGGTCGGGTCCTGCCACGCGGGCGGCGCGGCTGACGACGGTGGGCCGTCCGTAGGATGGGCGCCATGTCGAAGTCTGTCCTCACCGCGGTCGCCTGGCCCTACGCCAACGGCCCGCGCCACATCGGTCACGTGTCCGGGTTCGGCGTTCCGTCCGACATCTTCTCCCGGTACCACCGCATGATGGGCAACCGCGTGCTGATGATCTCGGGGACGGACGAGCACGGCACACCGATCCTCGTCCAGGCGGATGCCGAGGGGTCCACGGCGCGCGAGCTCGCCGACCGCTACAACCGGGTCATCGTCGACGACCTGGTGGGCCTCGGTGTCTCGTACGACCTCTTCACCCGCACGTCGACGCGCAACCACTACGCGATCGCGCAGGAGATCTTCGCCGGTCTGTACCGCAACGGCTACGTCGTCCCGAAGGTCACGACGGGGGCGATCTCGCCGTCGACCGGGCGCACGCTCCCGGACCGCTATATCGAGGGAACCTGCCCGATCTGCGGTTACGACGGTGCTCGCGGCGACCAGTGCGACAACTGCGGCAACCAGCTCGACCCCGCCGACCTGATCAACCCACGTAGCCGGATCAACGGCGAGACGCCGAAGTTCGTCGAGACCGAGCACTTCTTCCTCGACCTGCCCGCACTCGCGGAGGCGCTGACCGAGTGGCTGAAGTCGCGCAACGACTGGCGCCCCAACGTGCTGCGCTTCAGCCTCAACCTCGTCGAGAACCTGCGCCCCCGTGCGGTCACCCGTGACATCGACTGGGGCGTTCCCGTTCCTCTCCAGGGGTGGGACAACCGTACGGACAAGAAGCTCTACGTCTGGTTCGACGCGGTGATCGGCTACCTGTCCGCCTCGGTCGAGTGGGCCGTCCGCTCGGGCGACCCCGAGGCCTGGCGCGAGTGGTGGACCAACCCGGATGCCGAGTCCGCCTACTTCATGGGCAAGGACAACATCACGTTCCACTCCCAGATCTGGCCGGCGCTGCTGCTCGGCTACCGGGGTCTCGGCAGCAAGGGCGGCGAGGCAGGCCCGCTCGGCGAGCTCGAGCTTCCGACCGAGGTGGTCTCCAGCGAGTACCTCACGATGAGCGGGTCCAAGTTCTCCACGAGTCGCGGCACGGTCATCTACGTCGGCGACTTCCTCCGCGAGTTCGGTCCCGACGCGCTGCGCTACTTCATCGCGGTCGCTGGTCCCGAGAACCAGGACGCCGACTTCACGTGGGAGGAGTTCGTCCGCAGGACCAACTTCGAGCTCGCGAACGAGTGGGGCAACCTCGTGAACCGCTCGGTGTCGATGGCGCACAAGAACTTCGGCGAGATCCCGACGCCCGCGGCGCTCACCGATGCCGACCAGGCGCTGCTCGACACGGCCGCGGCCGCGTTCGACGTGGTCGGCGGGCACCTCGCGCGCAGCCGTTTCAAGCAGGGCATCGGCGAGGCGATGCGTGTCGTGACCGCCGCCAACCGCTACCTCTCCGACATGGAGCCCTGGAAGCTCAAGGACGACGCCGAGCGCCAGGCGACCGTCCTGCACACGGCGCTCCAGGTCGTCGCGGACGCCAACACGCTGCTCACGCCGTTCCTCCCGCACGCCGCGCAGCGCGTCTTCGAGACCCTCGGCGGCACCGGCGTGTGGGCCGCGCAGCCCGTGGCCCGCGAGGTCGTCGACGACCTTCCGGCGGACCCGATCGGTGTCGGCATCCCGGAGATGGGTCGCTCGTACCCGGTGATCACGGGCGACTACGGCGCAGAGCTGGCGGCCTGGCGTCGTACGGAGATCGTTGCCGGCACCCCGTTGTCGAAGCCGTCCCCGTTGTTCGCCAAGCTCGACCCGTCCCTCGGCGAGACCGGCCCGGAGTGGGCGCCGATCGTCCGGGAGGTCGCCGTCGAGCCCGTAGAGGACGCTTCGGCGTGAGCCGCGACGGAGACCGGCCGCCGCTCCCGGACGCACTGCCCGGCCCGGTGGTCGACAACCACTGCCACCTCGACATGGACGACTCCGCCGAGCAGCTCTCGGTGATCGACGCGCTCGACCGGGCGCGCCAGGTCAACGTGACGAGGATCGTCCAGATCGGCTGTGACCTGCCCGGAGCGCGGTGGGCGGTCGCCGCAGCGGATGCGCACGAGGCGATCGTCGCCGGGGTGGCGCTGCACCCCAACGAAGCGCCGCGGTTGGCGGCCGACGGCGAGCTCGACGCAGCACTGGCCGAGATCGAGTCGCTGGTCGCCTCCAGCCCACGTGTGCGTGCCGTCGGCGAGACCGGCCTCGACTACTTCCGTACGGGCGAGGACGGTCTGGCTGCACAGCACGAGTCGTTCCGGGCCCACATCGAGATGGCGAAGAAGCACGACAAGACACTGGTCATCCACGACCGCGACGCCCACGCGGACGTCCTGGCCGTGCTGGACGAGGTCGGCGCTCCCGAGCGCACCGTCATGCACTGCTTCTCGGGCCACGCCGACTTCGCGAGGGCCTGTGTCGAGCGCGGGTTCTGGCTCTCGTACGCCGGCACGGTGACGTTCAAGAACGCCCAGCCCGTGCGCGACGCACTGGCGGTCACCCCGCTGGACCAGGTCCTGGTCGAGACGGATGCGCCGTTCCTGACGCCGACGCCCCACCGGGGCAAGCCCAACGCGTCCTACCTGGTGCCGACGACGGTGCGGGCCATGGCGCAGGTCCTGGACGCCGACCTCGCCGAGCTGTGCGCGGCGATCGACGCCAACTCGGACGCGGCGTTCGGCGGCGCCTGGGGTTGAGGGCCCCGCTTCCGCTGGTTGAGCCGCGCCAAACTCTGCGTTGGGCCCAACGCAGACGTGCGGCCCCACCGGAACGTTCAGGTGGGGCCGCAACTCTGCGGTGGGGCCAACGCAGAGTGGTGTGCGGTCCGGCGAGAAACCTCGCAGAACCACACCGCCGTAAGTTCCCGAATCGCTGCGTGAGCCAGGTCACGGGCTTGGGTTTTAGGTCACGAACTGGTTACTCTGCCGAGAGTTTTTGTCCCCACCCCCAGGGAGCCCCGTGCGTACCCGCATCGCCCTCACAGCCGTGAGCTCGGTCGTCGTCGCCGCCATCGTGGCCGGTGTCCTCGCCTTCACCATGCTCAGCAAGACCGTCACCCTCAGCGTCGACGGCAAGGAGACGGAGGTCCGCACGTTCGGCGGCACCGTCTCCGACGTCCTCGACGCCGAGGGCATCGAGCTCGGTGACCGCGACGTCGTCGCTCCTTCGGCTGGTGCCGACATCAAGGACGGCACGAAGGTCGCCGTCCGCTACGCGCGCAAGCTCGTCCTGACCGTGGACGGCAAGGCCACCACGTACTGGACGACGGCCCTGCAGGTCGACGACGCCCTCACCCAGCTCGGGATCCGCCCGCACTCCGCGGCCGAGCTCTCGACGAGCCGTTCTGCGAGCGTGCCGCGCGCGGGTCTCGCGCTGACGATCACGAGCCCGAACAAGATCCGGCTGATCGCCGACGGTGACCGCAAGAACGTCTTCAGCGCGGGCGACACCGTGGCCGACGCGCTCGCGAGCCTCGGCATCACGCTCGGCGCCCTGGACGAGGTCGACCCCCGTCCGGCCACGGCCATCAAGGACGGGATGCGCGTCAAGGTCGTCCGGGTGGCGAAGACGGTCCGTACGAAGACCGAGGAGATCGACTTCAAGACGAAGGTTCGCGAGGTCGACTCGATGGACGCCGGCGAGGTCAAGGTCGTCCGCAAGGGCAAGCCTGGCACGGCCAAGGTGACGTACGAGATCGTGCGCGCGGACGGCAAGGTCCGTAGCCGCAAGGTCGTCAAGACGGTCGTCGTCACGCCGGCCACGGCACAGATCGAGCGTCACGGCACCAAGCCGTCGACCCCGTCGATCGACGCGGGTGACGGCTCGGTCTGGGACCGCCTCGCCAAGTGCGAGTCGGGCGGCAACTGGAGCATCAACACGGGCAACGGCTACTACGGCGGGCTGCAGTTCAACCTCGGGACGTGGCGTGCGTACGGCGGCCAGGGCTACCCGCACGAGAACTCGCGCGAGCAGCAGATCGCCGTCGCGACCAAGCTGCGTGACGCCAACGGCGGCAGCTACGGCAGCTGGCCGCACTGCGCCGCCCAGCTGGGGCTCCCGACCTGACCGGCGACGTACGCCTCCTGGGCCCCGGCGACATCCGTTCTCTCGCCGCGGAGCTCGACGTCGTCCCGACGAAGAAGCGTGGGCAGAACTTCGTCATCGACGCCAACACGGTCCGCAGGATCGTGCGCGCTGCCGGAGTGGGTCCGGACGACGTCGTGCTCGAGATCGGCCCCGGGCTGGGGTCGCTGACCCTGGCCCTGCTCGACCAGGTGCGGCACGTGGTCGCGGTCGAGGTCGACGAGCGGCTCGCGACGGCGCTCCCGGCGACCATCGAGACGTTCGCACCGACCCGCGGCGGCGACGTCGACGTGCTCCACGCCGACGCCCTCCAGGTGACGGAGCTCCCGGGGCCGGCGCCGACGGCGCTGGTCGCGAACCTGCCGTACAACATCTCGGTCCCGGTCCTGCTGCACTTCTTCGAGCTCGTCCCGACCATCGAGCGGGGGCTGGTCATGGTCCAGGCCGAGGTCGCCGACCGGTTGGCGGCGGGGCCCGGCTCGCGGACGTACGGCGTGCCGAGCCTGAAGTCGTCCTGGTACGCCGACGTCCGTCCCGCGGGTCGGGTGGGCCGGAACGTGTTCTGGCCGGCCCCGAATGTCGACTCCGGTCTCGTCGCGTGGACGCGCCACGACCCTCCTGCGGACGCCGACCGCTCGCGCGTGTTCGCGGTCGTGGACGCCGCCTTCGCCCAGCGGCGCAAGACCCTGAGGGCGGCACTGGCCGGGATCGCCGGCGGCCCCGACCGGTCCGAGGCCGCGCTCGTGGCGGCCGACGTGTCGCCGCAGGCACGAGGCGAGCAGCTGGACCTCGCGGCGTACGTCCGGATCGCCGCAGCGCTCGACGCAGCGGCCGCGGAGGCCACCCAGCCCGACGCGCTCCCGGAGTGAGCTCAGCCCGACGCGCTCCCGGAGTGAGCTCAGCCCGACGCGCTCCCGGAGTGAGCGACCGCCGGACGGTAGGTTGAGCCGGTGCGTACGACGACCGCGCGGGTGCCCGCGAAGATCAACCTCTGCCTCGGCGTCGGCCCTCGACGCGACGACGGCTACCACCCCTTGGCGACGGTCTACCAGGCGGTCGACCTGTGCGACGAGGTCCGCGCGACCGAGGTCGACGACGACGCCGTGACTGTGCGCACGCTGTTCGCGGGTGACGGCACGCGCGAGCAGGCTCCGGTGCCGACCGGTCCCGACAACCTCGCCGTACGCGCCGCGCTCGCGCTGCGTGACGCGTACGCCGTCGATGCGGGCGTGTCGCTCGCCATCCGCAAGGCGATCCCCGTGATGGGCGGCATGGCGGGAGGCTCTGCCGACGCCGCCGCCGCGCTGGTCGCCTGCGACGCGCTGTGGGGCACCCAGGCGACCCGCCGTGAGCTCGAGGAGATCGCCGCGAAGCTCGGCTCCGACGTCCCCTTCCTGCTGCACGGCGGCACTGCTCTCGGCGGCGGGCGCGGCGAGGAGGTCAGTCCGGTCCTGGCGCGCGGCCGGTTCCACTGGGTGTTCGCGATCGCCGACCACGGGCTTTCGACCGCGCAGGTCTACGGCGAGTACGACGTGCTGCACGCCGACACGCCGCTCCCGATGCCCGAGGTGCCGCAGGAGCTCCTCACCGCACTGGCATCCGGCGACGCCGCCGCGCTCGGCCGCGCGTTGTCGAACGACCTCCAGGCTCCAGCGCTCCGTCTGCGTCCGGAGCTCCAGCAGGTCTTCGACGTAGCCGAGGAGGGCGACGCCCTCGGCGCCCTGGTGTCCGGTTCGGGGCCGACGGTGATGGTCCTCGCCGAGGACGCCGTCCACTCCGAGGAGCTGGCCCGCCTGCTGCTGGCGTCCGGAGTCTGCGCCGACGCCGTGCAGGCATCGGGCCCGGAGGCCGGGGCGCATCTCATCTGACGCGTACGCCACGTGGACCCCGGCTAAGCGCTCGCTTAGTATCGGCCCATGTCGACTGACCTGTTCTCTCTCGAAGGCCGCACCGCACTCGTCACCGGAGGGTCGCGCGGCATCGGCCGCATGATCGCCGAGGGCTTCCTCACCCAGGGTGCGCGCGTCTACATCACCGCCCGGAAGGCCGAGGCGTGCGACCGCGCAGCGGCCGAGATGTCCGACCTCGGGACCTGCGTCTCGCTGCCGTCCGACGTCTCGACCGTGGACGGGGTGCGTGAGCTCGTGGCGCGCTTCGGCGAGCTCGAGGACTCGCTGGACATCCTCGTGAACAACGCGGGCGCAGCGTGGGGTGCGCCGTACGCGGAGTTCCCGGAGAGCGGCTGGGACAAGGTCATGGACGTCAACGTCAAGGCGCCCTTCTTCCTGACCCAGGCGCTCACCCCGCTGCTGGCGAAGGCCGCGACGGACCACCCGGCGAAGGTCATCAACATCGCCTCGATCGACGGCCTGTCGCTGAACGCGGACGAGACCTACTCGTACCACGCGAGCAAGGCCGGGCTCGTCCACCTCACCCGCAAGCTCGGGGTCACCCTGGCGCCGGACAACATCGTGGTCAGCGGGATCGCGCCGGGCGCGTTCGCTTCGGAGATGAACCGAACGGCGCGTGACCACTCCGACGCCGTTGCCGCCCGCGTCCCGGCCGGCCGGATCGGGACCTCGGACGACATGGCAGGTGCGGCGATCTACTTGGCGTCTCGCGCCGGCGACTACGTGGTCGGCGAGACGCTCGTGGTCGACGGCGGCGTCACCCACGCGCGCTGAGCGCGACCTTCACCGCACCACGGCGGCGGTCACGCTGAGCTCGATCAGCGCCCCCGGGACCGCGAGCCCGGACACGATCGCCGCCGTGACCAGCGGAGGGGCACCGTCGCGGGCGAGCCGCGGCCCCGCCACGGCGTACGCCGCCTGGACGTCGATCGCCTCGGCGAACAGGATCGTCCAGGCGACGACGTCGTCGAACGTGGCTCCCGCCTCGGCGAGTGCCGTCTCGACGTTGTCGAGGGCTCTCGTGACCTGGGCGGCGGGCTCGTCGGAGACGATCGTCCCGGACTCGTCGACGCCGTTCTGGCCTCCGACGAGGATGGTGGTCGCCCCCGGCGGGATGACGGCGACGTGGCTGAAGGCCGGGCTCTGGACCAGGCCTGACGGACTGTGCAGTGCGATCTCGGTCATGTCTCGACGCTACGGGCGTACCCGGACACCACGTGTCCGGATTGGAGTCGGGATCGGGGACACGTGGTCCGCCTCGTAGGCTGGCAGGGTGACTCCGCCGCAGAACCTCGTGAACCTGGACGGTGTCGACAAGTCCCACGGCACCCGTACGCTGCTGGACTCGGTGAGCCTCGGCGTCGCCGTGACCGACCGGATCGGGGTCGTCGGCCGCAACGGCGGCGGCAAGACCACGCTCCTGCGGGTCCTCTCCCGGATCGAGCCGCCCGACGCGGGCCGGGTCACGCACACGCGGGGCCTGGAGGTCGGGTTCCTCACCCAGGCCGACGAGCTCCACGAGGCGCACACGCTCCGGGAGGCCGTCCTCGGAGGCAAGGCCGACCACGAGTGGGCGTCCGACCCGACCACGCGCGAGGTCGTGACGGTCCTCCTCGCCGGCATCTCCCTCGACCGCATCGTCGAAGGCATGTCCGGCGGCGAGAGGCGGCGCGCGTCCCTGGCGAGGCTCCTTCTCGGCCAGCACGACCTCCTCGTTCTCGACGAGCCGACGAACCACCTCGACATCGACGCCATCGCGTGGCTCGCACGTCACCTGCGCATCCGCGAGTGCGCGATCGTGGTCGTGACCCACGACCGTTGGTTCCTCGACGAGGTCGCGACTCGCACGTGGGAGGTCCATGACGGCGTCGTCGACCAGTACGACGGCGGCTACGCGGCGTACGTGCTGGCGCGTGCGGAGCGTGATCGCCAGGCGGCGGCGACGGAGAGCCGGCGGGCCAACCTGGCGCGCAAGGAGCTCGCCTGGCTCCGGCGGGGTGCGCCCGCGCGGACGTCGAAGCCGAAGTTCCGGATCGACGCCGCGAACGCGCTGATCGCCGACGAGCCGCCGCCGCGGGACCGGCTCGAGCTCGAGCGCTTCGCGACACAGCGGCTCGGCAAGGACGTCGTCGACCTCGAGGACGTCAGCCTCACCCGCGGTACGGCGCGGATCCTCGACCACGCGACCTGGCGGCTCGGCCCCGGCGACCGTGTCGGGCTCGTCGGTCCCAACGGCACCGGCAAGACCTCGGTGATGCGGTTGGTCGCGGGCACCCTCGAGCCCGACCGCGGACGGGTGAAGCGCGGCAAGACCATCTCCGTCGCGTACCTCTCGCAGGCCCTCGACGAGCTCGACCCGCAGGAGCGCGTGCTCGACGCGGTGAGCGGGCCGGAGCTGCGGGCGACCTCGTTGCTCGAGGGGTTCGGCTTCACGGGCGACCTCCTCACCTCACGGATCGGCGACCTGTCCGGCGGTGAGCGCCGCCGCCTCCAGGTGATGCGGCTGCTGCTGTCGGAGCCGAACGTCCTCCTGCTCGACGAGCCGACCAACGACCTCGACATCGACACGCTGACCGTGATCGAGGACTACCTCGACCGGTGGCCCGGCACGCTCGTCGTGGTCTCGCACGACCGCTACTTCCTCGAGCGCGTCACGGACACGGTCTACGAGCTGCCGGGAGACGGGTCCGTACGCATGCTCGTCGGCGGGGTCGACGCGTACCAGCCTCGCGACGTCGCCACGCGCCTGGCCATGTCGGCCGGACGGACACCCGTCGACGTGGTCGCCGCCACGACGGCCTCGGCGGACGCGGGACTGTCGGGTGCCGAGGAGCGCGCGGCGCAGAAGGAGATGGCGCGCATCGACCGTCGTCTGGCCAAGCTCTCGGAGCTCTCGGCAGGCATCGAGAAGCAGATGGCAGACCACCCGACGGACGTCGGGAAGCTGTCCGATCTGCAGGCCAGGCTGACCGAGATCACAGGCGAGAAGGGCGATCTGGAGTCAATCTGGTTGGAGCTCGCAGAGGTGTTAGGTTGACCGGGCCCGGCTGTCAGCGACCTGTATCGGAGTGAGCGTGGCCCGACCCGAATCTGCCGAGTCCTCGCACACGCGGGCCCGGTGGGTCATCCCGATCGCACTCGTCCTCGTCTGGCTGGTTCTCGGTGGTCTGGCCGGCCCGTTCGCCGGGAAGCTGTCGGAGGTGTCGGAGAACGACACGGCGGCCTTCCTGCCCGAGAGCGCGGAGTCGACCGAGGTTGCAGCGATCCAGGCGCAGTTCGCGCCGGACACGGTCCCGCTCGTCATCGTGTGGGAGTCGGACCAGCCGCTCTCGGACGCTGCCCGAGCCGACGTGGCAGAGCAGCTCGAGGCCGTCTCCCGGATCGAGGGGATCGACGGTCCTGCGAGAGGGCCCGTCCCGTCGGAGGACGGCGCGGCGCTCGCGGGGTACGCCCAGATCGATCCGGCGGCCGGTGAGGTCGAGACGGTCGTCGACGACGTCCGCGCCGCGGTCAGCGAGGTGGACGGCGCGACCCCCTATGTCACCGGGCCGGGCGGGTTCGCCGCCGACATCGGCTCCGCGTTCGGGGGCATCGACGGGCTGCTGCTCGGTGTCGCACTGGTCGTCGTCCTGGTGATCCTGCTGGTGGTCTATCGGAGCCCCCTGCTGCCCTTCGCGGTCCTGCTCACCTCCGTCCTCGGGCTCGGTCTCGCCGCGTTCGTGGTCTACCAGCTCGCTGTCGCCGGCGTCCTCGACCTCAACGGGCAGAGCCAGGGGATCATGTCGATCCTGGTGGTCGGCGCGGCCACCGACTACGCCCTGCTCCTCGTCGCGCGCTACCGCGAGGAGCTGCGGGTCCACGACGACCGGTTCACGGCGATGAAGGTCGCGTGGCGTCGTGCGCTGCGACCGGTGATCGCCTCCGGCAGCACCGTGATCCTCGGTCTGCTGTGCCTGCTCCTGTCCGACCTCACCTCGAACCGAAGCCTCGGCCCGGTCGCTGCCCTCGGCATCGCGGCCGCGATGCTCTCCGCACTCACGTTCCTTCCGGCGGTCCTGGTGCTCCTCGGGCGCACGGCCTTCTGGCCGTTCCGCCCGAACGTCGGCAGCGCCAAGCCGGAGGAGTCGGGCATCTGGGGCCGGGTCGCCTCGCTCGTGAAGCACCGCCCGCGTCGGCTGTGGGTCGGCGCCACGCTGGCCCTCGCCCTGGCTGCGGCGTTCGCGCCGACGTTCAGCGCGTCTGGTGTCTCGCAGAGCGACATCCTGCTCGGTGAGTCCGAGGCGGTGAGCGGGCAGGAGGCGCTCACCCGCCACTTCCCCGGAGGGTCCGGCTCTCCTGCGGTCGTCATCGCGCCGGAGGACGACCTCGACGAGGTCGTGCGCATCGTCGATCAGGCCGACGGCGTCGCCACCGTGGCGGCGATGCCCGCAGGCGAAGGCGCGGACGAGTCCCCGAAGGTGATCGACGGCCTCGTGATGATCGAGGTGACGCTGGAGGATCCGGCCGACAGCCACGCCGCGGAGGAGACCGTGCGCGCGCTGCGAGACGAGCTCCACGGGCTCGGCGACGAGGTTCTCGTCGGTGGCGAGACGGCGCAGCAGGTCGACGGCAACGACGTCGCGGAGCACGACCGTACGCTCATCATCCCCGTGGTGCTCATCGTCATCCTGCTCGTGCTCATCGTGCTGCTCCGGTCGGTGCTCGCGCCCGTCCTCCTCGTCGCGACCACCGTGCTGAGCTTCTTCTCGACCCTCGGGGTCGCGGCGCTGGTGTTCGAGCACGGTTTCGGCTGGCCGGGAGCAGACCCGTCGGTGCCGCTGTACGCGTTCGTCTTCCTCGTCGCGCTCGGCATCGACTACAACATCTTCCTGATGACGCGGGTGCGTGAGGAGTCGGCGAAGCGGGGGACCCACGAGGGCATCCTCCACGGGCTGGTGGTGACCGGTGGCGTGATCACGTCCGCCGGCGTGGTCCTCGCTGCCACGTTCTCGGCCCTCGCGGTGATCCCGATCCTGTTCCTGGCGCAGATCGCGTTCCTGGTCGCGTTCGGCGTCCTCCTCGACGCACTCCTGGTGCGCTCGCTGCTCGTGCCCGCGCTGTCGTACGACATCGGCTCGCGCATCTGGTGGCCGAGCAGCCTCCAGCGCCGGCGCTGACCGAGGCTCCGGTCAGCGGTCAGCGGTCAGCGGTCAGCGGTCGGCGGCTTCGCTCACGAGCCGTCAGAGGCGTCGAAGGGGAGGAGCAGGCCGCGCAGCAGCTCGGAGAGCCGGGCGGCGTCGTCCTCACCGAGTGCGGCGAGCAGCTCCCGCTCTCGTGACAGGAGCGCTTCAAGCGCTGCGTCGACGACGGAGCGGCCCTCGTCGGTGAGCCGGACCTGGACTCCGCGCCGGTCAGCGGGGTCGGGCAGACGCTCCACGAACCCGCGCGTCGTGAGCCGGTCGATGCGGTTCGTCATCGTCCCGCTGGTGACGAGGGTCTCGCGCAGGAGCTGGCCGGGCGAGAGCTGGTACGGCTCTCCCGCACGCCGCAGGGCGGACAGCACGTCGAACTCCCAGCCGTCGAGATGCTGGTCGGCGAAGGCTTCGCGCCGAGCGAGGTCGAGATGCCTCGACAGCCGTGAGACCCGGCTCAGGATCTCCATCGGGTCGACGTCGAGGTCGGGGCGCTCACGACGCCACGCGGCGACCAAGCGGTCCACCTCGTCTCGTTCCCACTCAGCCTCTCGCACCTCGCCAGCGTACCGTCAAGATTCTCGACGTCGAGACTCCGCAGTCGGCGATCCGCTGTCAATAGATGTTGACGACTTCGCATGTGTCAACTATCGTTGACGGCATGGCCGATCTGACAGACACCACGGACCGGGACCCCGCCATCGGCCTCCGTGCCGTTCGCGCACTCGGCGATCTCGCCGAGCGCCTCGAGCGGCTCCAGGTCGAACGCGCTCGAGAGCTCGGATGGTCGTGGCAGCAGATCGCCGACGCGCTCGGGGTGTCGCGCCAGGCCGCCCACAAGAAGCACGGCGGGTCCGAGCGACGAGGAGAGGACTGACATGTTCGAGAAGTTCACCGCGACCGCGCGCGCCGCGGTCGTCGAGGCGCAGGCAGAGGCCCGTGACGCGGGAGACCGGCGGATCGAGCCGGTCCATGTTCTGGGTGCGCTCTCGAAGCAGGAGCCGTCCGGCGGAGTGCTCGCGCGGCACGGCATCACGTACGAGGCGCTGCGTGCGGAGATCGTACGCAGCGGGGACGGTGCTCTCGACGCCGCGGCTCTCGCCTCGCTGGGTGTCGACCTCGAGAGCGTCCGTGAGCAGGCCGACGCGACGTTCGGGCCTGGCGCCCTCGACCGGGCGGGGCGCCGCCGGGGGCACCTCCGGTTCGTGCGCGCGAGCAAGGCTGCGCTCGAGCAGGCGCTCCGCGTCACGGTCGCGGGCCCGGGCCGGGAGATCGGCGCGCCACAGCTCCTCGCCGGTGTCCTCGCCGTCGACGACGCGCGAACGGCGGCCGTGCTCGGTGCCGTGTGCGACGACCCCGACACGCTGCGGGCCGAGGTCGCGCGGGCGGTCTCGGGAGAGGCGGCCTGAGTGCCGTCCTGGGACCCGGGGCTCTATCTCACCTACGAGTCCGAGCGAGCGCGCCCGTTCCTCGACCTGGTGGTCCGCGTGCCGACGGAGCCGCGCACGATCGTCGATCTCGGGTGCGGGCCGGGTCACCTCAGTGCAGTGCTCCGCCAGCGCTGGCCGCAGGCACGCATCACCGGTGTCGACTCGTCACCGGAGATGATCGAGCAGGCTCGCCGTGAGGGCGACGGCGAGGGGATCTCGTACGAGCTCGGTGACATCGCGTCGTGGAGTCCGCCGGCGCCGGTCGACCTGGTCGTGTCCAACGCGGCGTTCCAGTGGGTCCCGGAGCAGCTGGAGGTCGTGCCCCGACTGCGTCGCCACGTCGCGCCGGGGGGCGTGCTCGCCTTCCAGGTGCCGGACAACCACGACGAGCCGAACCACGTGCTGCTCCGAGAGCTCGCGGGACGTGCGCCGTACGCCGAGCACGCTGCTGGCCTCGCGACGGCGCGCGGGGTCTCGCCGGCGGCGTACCTCGACGTCCTGGTCGACGACGGGTGGGACCTCGACGTTTGGGGAACGACGTACTTCCATGTGCTCCCGGGAGACGACCCCGTCTTCCGGTGGATCTCGGGCACGGGTGCCCGTCCGGTCCTCCAGGCGCTGCCGCACGAGCTGCGGGCCGAGTTCGTCGAGAACTACAAGGCGGCGCTCCGCGAGGCGTACCCCCGGCGGGAGTACGGGACGGTGCTGCCGTTTCCGAGGACGTTCGTCGTCGCGAAGCGGCGCGTCTGACGGAGTCGCGAAGCGGCGCGTCTGACGGAGTCGCGAAGCGGCGCGTCAGTCTTCGTCGTGCGGCGGTGTCAGGACGGGCTTGACCTCGAGGTTGGAGAGGCCGTTCCACGCGAGGTTGACGAGGTGGGCGGTGACGACGTCCTTGCTGGGCTTGCGGGCGTGCAGCCACCACTGGCCGGTGGTCGAGACCATGCCGACGAGCATCTGGGCGTACATCGGTGCAAGCTTCGACTCGTAGCCGCGTCGTTTGAACTCCCCGACGAGGATGTCCTCGACGCGGCTGGCGACGTCGCCGATGATGCTGACGTACGAACCGTTGGGGGAGCCGCCGACGGGGGCGTCGCGGACCAGGATCCGGAACCCGTCCGAGCTGGTCTCGACGTAGGTGAGCAGCGCGAACGCGGCCTGCTGCAGGAGCTCGCGCGGGCCGCCGCTGGTGAGGGCGCCGCGCATCATGTCGAGCAGCGTGCGGACCTCGCGGTCGACCACCACGGCGTACAGGCCTTCCTTGCCGCCGAAGTGCTCGTAGACGACCGGTTTCGAGACGGAGGCACGGGCCGCGATCTCCTCGACGGTGGTGCCGTCGACCCCGCGGTCCGCGAAGAGGGTCCGGGCGGTCGCGATGAGCTGCTCACGCCGCTCGGCCGCCGTCATCCGCTTGCTGCTGCGCTTCGTCTCCGGATCCGGGTTCTTGGCCACTCTGGGCATTGTGCCGTACGACCTCAGACCAGCAGGGCGACGGCGACCACGGACACCCCGATCCCCAGGCCCGAACCGACTGCCGAGCGGCGCGGGTGCTGGTCGGGGAGGATGCGCAGCTCCGGCCAGCGCACGACGACGCCGGCCACGCCTGCCGCCAGCAGCGCGACGCACGTGCCCCACGCCCCGTAGGCGACAACGGCGGGCAGCTCGCTCCAGGGGACCAAGGATCGAGCGACGGCCAGCAGCGCGATGCCCTGAGCGGTCGCCGAGAGCAGCGCGAGCCGGTCTGCGCCTGGCTTGTTCGGTGGACGCCGCCAGGCCGTGTACGCCCCCGCCGCGAGGAGCACCAGGGCGACGGGAAGCACGAGATAGCGGGCGAGGTCGGTCATCGGGTGCCCTCCAAGATGTCGAGCGCGGCGTCGTCCACGTCGATCGCGGTGTCCGCGAGGACGACCACGCCTCGTCCTCGGGTGCGGTCGAGCGCGACCATCGCGCGGTATCCGCCGGTGCCTCCGTTGTGCCAGGTCGTCCCATCGGCGGACGTGAACCAGGCGAGTCCGATCCGGTCGCCGTCCGCGGCGTCCCAGCGCGGTTCGACGGCGTCGGCGCCCGGTGCGCTCCTGTCGAGCACGGCGCCGATCAGGACGGCGAGGTCGGCGGTGGTGGACCGGATGCCGCCGGCCGGCGCGTAGCCGTCCTGCACCCAGGGCTCCTCTGCCAGGCCGCTCGCCGCCCGGCCGTGGGTCGTAGCGTCCGCGTCGTCCTCGGGGACGGTCGTGTCGGTCAGTCCGAGTGGTTCGAGCAGACGGGTGCGCAGGAGCGCTGCGTAGTCGAGCCCGCTGCGTGCCGCGAGCGCCTGGCCGAGCAGGGCGCCGCCGAGGTTGGAGTACGACACGGAACCTCGCTCATCGCCCACCGACGCCTCGCGGGCTTCGGCGACAAGGTCGTCGACGCTCTCGTAGTACGGATTGCGGTGCCGCAACGTCGCGACGGCGGCGCCGGCCGTGCCCCAGAGCCCGCCACCCATGCGGGGGAGTCCGCTGCGGTGGCTTGCGAGCTCGGCGAGGGTCACGTCGGCCGCCGGGCTGTCTCCGAGATCCAGGTGGTCGCCGAGCGGTTCCTCGAGCGTCACCTCCCCGCGGGCGACCGCGTCGGAGAGCAGCATCGACGTCATCACCTTGGCGACGGAACCGATCTCGTACGGGGTGTGCTCGTTCGCGCCGAAGCCGGCGTAGCGGACGCCGTCGGGCTCGACGAGCGCCACGCTCACCGCGTGGTGGCCGCGCCCCAACGCGTCACGTGTCCTGGCGGCGAGGGCGTCGTCGCCGGACGCGTCCCCGAGCGTTGCGGGATGTGGAGCGAGCAGTGCGCCAAGGGCGACGACGACCGCCGCCGTGACCGCCCCGGCGATTGTTGTCGCGCGGGTCATCGCGTCCCTCCTGCGGCGGTCACCACCGCCAGCAGCGGGACGACGCGATCGGCAGGGACCACGTACTGGCCGCGTGCCGCCGTGGTGAGCCACCCGCCGGCCGTGAGCTGGTTGAGGTGGTGGTAGATCTGGCCGGTCGTTCCTCCACCGAGCTCGGTCAGCAGGTCGGAGGCGGTGCGCGCCCCGTTGAGGACGGCACGAAGGATCTGCATCCGGACCGGGCTGCCCAGCGCCGCGAGGGTGGGGGCGACATCGTCCCACGGCCGGTCGAGCAGCTCGTCGGTGTCGGCGCCGTACTGCCAGACGACCTCTCCGCCATCAGGCACGGTGAGCGAGCCGGCGTACACGACCGTTCCCGCGCCCGGCCTGCGCGCCGCGAGCCCTTCGAGCACCCAGAAGACCTCGGGGTCGTGCGCCGATGGCGCCGCGGGCTGTGCCTCCCCACCCGGGCGTGCTGCTTCGAGGGCGGCCACACGCTGTTCGAGCGCCTCGAGCCGAGCGTCCGTGGAAGATTCCATGTGAACGAGATTACGGAATTACGCAATCACGTACAAGCACAGGTCGTGATTGCGCGACTGGCCGACCGGGTCGACTCTGGGAGGAGACCAACTCCGAGGAGGTCGCCATGCACATCAGCCCACTCGCCAAATGGACCGCGGTCGTCGTGGTCGTCGCGAGCTTCGTGATCTCAGGCCTGACCATCCTGTCGCTCGCGCGCAGCGGTGTGCTCGACGGTGAGCCGTGGGAGCCGGTGGGTACCGCGCTCGCCATCTTCGGTGCGGTCACCGCGCTGATCGTCGGGATCGCCGAGGCCGACATCGGCACCCACAAGACCAAGCGGGACGCTGCCCCGCGCTGAGTCAGGAACCCGGCATGCCCGCGATCGGCGCTGACGCCGACGCGAGTGCCGCTCGTGCGTCGCGGACCACGGCGCGCAGCGCCAGGGCGTAGAGCGCCGCGGCCAGCGCGAGCAGCAGGAGCGCCACGGCGTACTGCCCGTCGACGCCGATCGGCTGCCCGCCGTTCAGCCGGCCGAAGGCGTTGCGGCCGCGGTGCACCGGCGTCAGGAAGTGGAAGACGAAGGTTGCCGCACCGGCGACCCCCAGCTGCAGCACGGTCGATCGTCTCGCGGACACCAGCGCGGCGATCACAAGGCCGGCGCCCGCAGTCAGCACCCCGAAGAACCACAGCCAACGCGCCGCCGTGAAGGCCTTCGGGTAGAAGTCTCCGAGGCACGCCTCGGGGAAGTCGCACTGGTCCTCGGAGTGGATGATCCAGTCCCAGTGCAGCCAGATCTCGAGGAGGCAGAGCAGCAGAGCGGCCGCGATGACGGCAGAGAGGGCGTACCGCCTCACGCGGCGGAGGGGGCTTCGACCCGCTTGGACTCGAGCCGCGACGCGACGGGCCAGCGGACGTCGCGAACCCAGCCGGCCTTCTCCATGAGCCAGATCAGGCGTGCCGAGATGTCGACCTGACCGGGCAGCACGCCGTGGCGAGCGCAGGTCGGGTCGGCGTGGTGGAGGTTGTGCCACGACTCGCCCATCGAAGGGATCGCCAGCCACCACACGTTGCCGGAGCGGTCGCGCGACTTGAACGGCGCCTCGCCCATCGTGTGGCAGATCGAGTTGATCGACCACGTCACGTGGTGCACGAGGAAGACGCGCACCAGCGAGCCCCAGAAGAAGCCGGTCACCGCGCCCTGCCACGACCAGGTGGCGAGCCCGCCGATGACCGCCGGTGCGGCGAGCGAGACGAAGACCCAGAGGGGGAACTGCTTCGACAGCCGGACGATGTCGCGGTCCTTCAGGAGATCGGGCGCGTACTGGCGCTGCGGGGTCTGCTCGGCGTTGAACATCCAGCCGAGGTGCGCGTACGCGAAGCCCTTGGTCAGCGCCGGGATCGTCTCGCCGTACCGCCACGGCGAGTGCGGGTCGCCCTCGCGGTCGGAGAACTTGTGGTGCTTGCGGTGGTCGGCGACCCAGCGGGTGACGGGGCCCTGGATCGCGAGACTGCCGGCGACGCCGAGCGCGATCTTGACCGGCCGGTTGGGCTTGAACGACTTGTGGGTGAAGTAGCGGTGCAGGCCGACCGTCACACCGAGCGAGCCGATCAGGTAGAAGACGACCAGGAGGGCGAGGTCGACGGGGCCGAGCCAGCCGCCCCACGCCACGGGGATCGCAGCCAGCAGCGCGATGAAGGGGACGCCGACGAAGACAGCGAGCATCAGCTGCTCCGCCTTGCCGGGTGGCGCCCCCTCGGCGCCGTAGCCGGCTTCGTTGCGCATCGGGGCCTCGACTCGGGTGGACATCGGGATCTCCTCTTCCTCGGGCGACCTCAGAAGTATCCAAGACCTACGGTTGCGTAGGTTCAGTGTCTCCGGTCGGTCGCGACGCGGCAAGCCTTGCTGGCGCGTCCCGCGTCACGGTCCAGGTGGCATGGACGCGATGTAGGCGCGCGGTCGCGGATTCCGTACGCTGGGGGCGGATGATCCCCGGTTGGTCTGTCGGCAGGGCCCGCCGCACTTTGAATGCGGATAAAGCGACGTAGGTTCGACTCCTACCCGGGGAGCTCGTCCGACCTTGACGGCTGCAGAGAGGGACGCGTGAGCGAGCAGGCTGCGACCACCGTGATCGTGCTGGCCGCCGGAGGCGGCACACGGATGCGGTCCAAGACCATGAAGGTGCTGCACCCGCTGGCGGGGCGCACGTTGCTCGGGCACGCGCTGCACGCCGCGCGAGGCATCTCGCCCGAGCACGTCGTCGCGGTGATCGGCAACCAGCGGGAGCAGGTCGCCGAGCACCTCGCTCAGGTCGACCCCGACGTCGTCCAGGCGGTGCAGGACGAGCAGCTCGGCACCGGGCACGCGGTCGCGGTCGGCCTCGCAGCGCTCGGCGACAGCGCCGGCGGGACCGCGGTCGTCCTGTACGGCGACGTCCCGTTGCTCGAGCCCGAGACCCTGGCGGCGTTCGTGGCCGACCACCGCGAGCACGGTCGTACGCTCAGCGTCCTCACGGCACGGGTGGAGCAGCCCACCGGCTACGGCCGCGTCCTGCGCGGCACGGACGGCTCGGTGACCGCGATCGTCGAGGAGCGCGACGCGACCGACGAGCAGCGCGCGGTCGACGAGATCAACTCGGGGATCCTGGCGTTCGACCTCGCCTGGGCCCAGGAGGCGTTGCGCGGCATCGGCAACGACAACGCCCAGGGCGAGTACTACCTCACCGACCTCGTCGGCGTGGCGGTCGCCGAGGGGCGGGCCGTCGGCGCCTTCCAGGTCGACGACGCCCTGCAGACCGAGGGCGTCAACACCCGCGTCCAGCTCGCGCGACTGGCGACCGAGGCCAACCGTCGCATCGTCGAGCGGCACATGCTCGCCGGTGTGACGGTCGTCGACCCGGCCACGACGTGGATCGACGCAGACGTCTCGATCGGTGCGGACACCACCCTGCTTCCGGGCACCCAGATCCTGGGAGCGACCACCATCGGCGAGGACGCCGTGATCGGCCCCGACTCGACGCTGCTCGACATGGAGGTCGGCGACGGTGCCAGCGTCGTACGCACGCACGCGTCGCTGTCGGTGATCGAGGCCGGGGCCACGACCGGCCCCTTCACCTACCTGCGACCCGGCACCACCGTGGGGTCCGGCGGCAAGCTCGGCGCGTTCGTGGAGGCGAAGAACACCCGCCTCGGCGCCGGCGCGAAGGTGCCCCACCTCTCCTACGTGGGCGACGGCGACATCGGCGACGGCGCCAACGTGGGCGCAGGCACGATCTTCGCCAACTACGACGGCGTGAACAAGAACCGTACGAGGATCGGCGCGCACGCGCGCACCTCGTCCAACAACACCTTCGTGGCCCCTGTGTCGGTCGGCGACGGAGCCTTCACCGGTGCCGGCGCCACGATCCGCGAGGACGTCCCGCCAGGGGCGCTCGCGGTGTCGGCCGGATCACAGCGCACCATGGAAGGGTGGGTCGCCCGGAAACGTCCGGGCACCCCGTCGGCGGAGGCCGCCGCACGCGCCCTCGCAGAGCACGACAGCGACGACGACGTCCAGGAGACCACGCCGTGACCGGAATCAAGCGGACCACCGAGAAGAACCTCATGCTCTTCTCGGGTCGAGCCCATCCTGCGCTCGCCGAGGAAGTCGCGAAGGAGGTCGGGACGGCGCTCGTGCCGACCTCGGTCTACGACTTCGCGAACGGCGAGATCTACGTGCGCTACCAGGAGTCGGTACGCGGCTCCGACGCCTTCGTGATCCAGAGCCACGCCGCACCCATCAACGAGGCGATCATGGAGCAGCTGCTCATGGTCGACGCGCTGAAGCGGGCCTCGGCGAAGCGGATCACCGTGATCCAGCCGTTCTACGGATACGCCCGCCAGGACAAGAAGCACCGTGGTCGGGAGCCCATCTCGGCGCGGCTCATGGCTGACCTCTTCCTCACGGCGGGCGCCGACCGGCTCATGGTCGTCGACCTCCACACCGCGCAGATCCAGGGGTTCTTCGACGGACCCGTCGACCACCTGATGGCGATGCCGATCCTCACCGACCACGTGCTCGAGCGGTACGGCGACAAGCGGCTCGCCGTCGTCTCGCCGGACGCCGGCCGGATCAAGGTCGCCGAGAACTGGGCCGAGAAGCTCGGCGGCGTGCCGCTGGCGTTCATCCACAAGACCCGCGACATCGACCGGCCCAACGAGTCGGTCGCGAACCGCGTCGTCGGCGAGATCGCCGGTCGTACCTGCGTCCTGGTCGACGACCTCATCGACACCGGCGGCACGATCGTGCAGGCGTGCGAGGCGCTCATGGAGGCCGGCGCCGCCGACGTCATCATCGCCGCGACCCACGCCGTCTTCTCCGGGCCGGCCATCGAGCGTCTCGACTCGTGCTCGGCGACCGAGGTCATCATCACGAACACCCTGCCGCTGCCCGACGAGAAGCGCTTCGACAAGCTCACCGAGCTCTCGATCGCTCCGCTCCTGGCCCGCGCGATCCGTGAGGTCTTCGAGGACGGCTCGGTCACGAGCCTGTTCGACGGCAAGGCGTAGAGCCGGTTTCGACAGCCTTCGCCCCGCCTTGTAGGATGGGGAAGTTGCCTCGGCGAGGGTTGGCTTTCCGTCAGCCGTGATCGACTTGGTGTCTGGGACGCTCGGTGTCTTCGACAGCATGCGCGATGCGGCCGTCCGAAAGACCACCGTCGTCGGGGTGCGACCTCTGAATGATCGTCCAGAATCCAGAAGGAGCAGTACCCCGTGTCCGAGATCAAGATCAAGGCTGAGGCGCGTACCGAGTTCGGCAAGGGCGCCGCTCGCCGTATCCGTCGCGAGAACAAGGTTCCCGCGGTTCTCTACGGTCACGGCATCGACCCCATCCACGTCATGCTGCCGGGCCACGACCTGATGCTCGCCCTCAAGCAGCCCAACGCTCTGCTGTCGGTCGATGTCGAGGGCGACGCGCAGCTCGTGCTTCCCAAGCAGGTCCAGCGCGACCCCATCAAGGGCTTCATCGAGCACGCCGACCTCCTGGTCGTGCGGCGCGGCGAGAAGGTCACCGTCGACATCCCGATCGTCGTGACCGGTGAGGTCATCAGCGGCGCGATGATCGTCACCGAGAACGCCTCCGTCGCGATCGAGGCCGAGGCGACGCACCTGCCCGAGACGATCGAGGTCGACGTCGAGGGTCTCGACGCCGGCGCGCAGATCCACGCGTCCGACCTCAAGCTCGCCAAGGGCTCGTCGCTCGCCATCGATGCCGAGACGCTGATCGTGAACATCGTTGCGGCGCCGACCGCCGAGCAGGTGGAGGCCGAGCTCGAGACGGCCGAGGCCGAGGCCGGCGTCGAGCGTGACGAGCCGCAGGTCGAGGCCACCGAGGCTGACGCCGAGTCCGAGGACACCGACTCCGAGTGATCTCCGGCGGTCCTCCTGGACCGCCGGCTCCCGCTGACGACGCGATCAGGAGAACGACGCCATGACGGAGTCGCCGTGGCTCGTGGTGGGCCTGGGCAACCCCGGCCCCGCCTATGCCTCGACGCGTCACAACATCGGCTACCTGGTCGCCGACCGTCTCGCTGAGATGGTCGGTGGCCGCTGGAAGTCGCA
Organism: Mumia sp. Pv4-285; assembly: GCF_041320275.1. Classification (NCBI taxonomy): domain Bacteria; kingdom Bacillati; phylum Actinomycetota; class Actinomycetes; order Propionibacteriales; family Nocardioidaceae; genus Mumia; species Mumia qirimensis. The sequence continues at coordinate 1,096,398 of NZ_CP162023.1, forward strand.
CAAGCCCACGCGCACGGACGTCGTGGAGGGCCGCCTCGGCGGTCCTTCCGGCGTCCGTGTCGTGCTCGGGCGCTCCCGCGGCTACATGAACGAGAGCGGCGGCGGTGTCCGAGCGCTCTCGACGTTCTACAAGGTCCCGCCCACGCAGCTCGTCGTGGTCTACGACGAGCTGGACCTCCCGTACGAGACCATGCGCGTGAAGTTCGGCGGCGGAGACAACGGCCACAACGGACTGAAGTCCATCCGGTCGTCTCTGGGCACCGGCGACTACTTCAAGGTCCGGGTCGGCATCGGGCGGCCGCCGGGACGTCAGGACCCCGCCGACTACGTGCTCAAACCGTTCAGCAGCACCGAGCGGAAAGAGCTCCCGCTGGTCGTGGAGACCGCGGCCGACGCCGTCCACACACTCGTGGCTCGTGGGCTCGAGATCGCCCAGCGCGAGTTCAATTCCTGAGGCGGTGTGGGGGAGCCCACACCCCATTCGTTAACCTTTCGGCTGCTTTGTGGAAAAGCGGCACGAGCGACCCTTCCACCGTGCTTCACTCATGGCTGATGTATCGATCAATCGGGGTGAAAGGCTTGACGGAGATGGACATCGCGAGGGAGCCGGCGCTCGGGCGGACCGTCCCGGTGCTGACGGATCGAGTCTCCTCGAACCTCGCACGCAAGATGCGCAACCGCTCCAGGATGGCTGCCCTCGCGTTCCTGCTGTCGACGCTGGGCTCAGCCCTGGTTGCGGCGGTGATCGCACCCCAGGTCGGACACTACGTGTGGCTCGTCGTGGGTGCCATCGCTGTCACGCTCGTCGTCGAATACTTCACGATCCCTGCCTACGAGCGCACCCGGTCCCTTCGTCCGTCCAAGCACCTCGTCGTCGCCGGCAGCATCGTGGTGCTCGCGCTGACGATCGTCGAGGTGATCCGGCCGAGCACCGCGCGCACCAGCATGATCCTGATCCTCACGGCGGCGTTCCTGTGTGCCGCCGCCGTGGTCCTTCGCCACTTCGTCGCCGCCCCGCGGTCCACCCTGCTCGTCGGCGACCGCACGGGCGTCGGCCACTTCATCGCCCAGTGGGGTGGGCGCACCGACATCGAGATGAAGGGCATCTGTCTCGTCGGCCTCGCAGCTGACGAGGTCGTGCCGCGCGCGCTCGGAGGTGTCCCGGTGGTGGGCGCGCTGGCCGACGTGACGGCCGCGGCCGAGCAGCTCGCCGTCGACGAGGTCGTCGTGTCTCCCGGCCCGAGCCTCAGCGCGTACGACGTCCGTCGGCTCACCTGGGCGCTCGACCACTCGCTCGTCGAGCTGACCGTGGCGACCGAGGTCCACGGTGCGATGCCGCGCCGTGTCCAGCCGCGCGTCCTGGGTCGCAGGCTGATGCTGTCTGTGCGCTCGCCGCGCCGCCCCGCGCTGGCGCTGTGGCTGAAGGGCGCGATCGACCGCGTCGGAGCCCTCGTCCTGCTGCTGCTCCTCTCGCCGGTGTTCGTGGCGATCGCCCTCGGGGTGAAGCTCACGACGACAGGGCCGGTCTTCTTCCGTCAGACCAGGACCGGGATCGGCGGTTCACCGTTCGACATGCTCAAGTTCCGGACCATGGTGGTGGATGCCGAGGACCGCCTCGGGGCACTGATGGACCTCAACGAGGGGTCGGGTCCGTTGTTCAAGCTCCGCGACGACCCCCGTGTGACACCGATCGGCAAGTTCCTCCGCAAGACGTCGCTCGACGAGCTTCCCCAGCTGATCAACGTGCTGCTCGGTGAGATGTCCATGATCGGGCCGCGACCCGGCCTGCCGTCGGAGGTCGAGACGTACGACGACTGGATCCGCCGGCGGCTCCACGTGAAGCCCGGCATCACTGGCCTGTGGCAGGTCAGTGGACGCTCGAACCTCAGCTGGCAGGACTCGGTCCGCCTCGACATCGACTACGTCGACAACTGGACGATCCGCAGCGACTTCGCGATCGCCGCCAAGACGGCTCGCGCAGTGATCAAGGGCGACGGAGCGCACTGAGCGCGGCCCGACGGCCCCACCTTCCGGACTGACGACCACGACCGTGTCGCGGCCTTCGTGGTGCGCGCTCCGTAGGGCTCGCTTACGTTGAAGCTCTCGGGCCTTCACGAGCGCCGCTCGGCGGCGACACGCGGTGGAGGGCCTGGCGAGCACAGGGGGAACATGGGGGCCTCGCACGAGACCGCATCGTCAGCACGGCCGTGGGCCGGCGGAAGGCGTGCGTCGAGTGTCGCCACCGTCGCGGCGGCGCTGCTCCTCGGTGCCTTCACGGCGCCCGCGTCGGGCGAGGTCCGCGTCCGTGACGCAGCGGGTGCCGAGCTGGTCAAGAACGGGTCGTTCGAGCGCGGCCTCCGCGGATGGCGTACGAACGACCGCCGGATGACGAAGCTCCGCCAGGTCCGTCGCGCGATCAAGGGCAAGCGCGCCGTACGGCTGCGTGCTGTGAAGGGCCGCCGCAACATCGTGCTCAACGACCGCAAGAACACGGTTCGCAAGGCCCCGAAGGGCGCGCGCTACCGGCTGAGCGCCTACGTCAGGTCCCCCGACCGGCTCGCAGGTGACCTGCGCGTGCGGGTCGTTCGCACCGTGCGTGGCAAGCCAAGGAGGACGCGCGTGTCGATCCATCGCGCGCGCTACCGGCTGACCCACCGACACTGGGTCCACGTGAGCCTCACCTTCAAGGTGAAGCGGAAGCGGTCGGCGCTCGACCTGAACGTCGTGGCCTGGAACGCCCGCCCTGGGCAGGTCCTGTACGTGGACCAGGTCTCGCTGCGGCGACTGAGGTCGGTCCGGGTTCCCGTCCGTGGGGTTCCCGAGGGAGGCGGGACCCTGACCAACGGGTGCCACTACTCCGCCCGTGGGGTCCCGGAGTGCGGCGCGTACGCCGGTGCTGCCGTGGGCGACAACGCGAGCCCGGCGGGGCACGAGTCACGCGCCGGTCAACCGCTCGGCGTGCACCGCACGTTCTGGAAGGCCGACGACGTCGCGGCTGCGGTCGCGACGGCGCGCGCCGACCTCGCCCGACGACGGGTGCCGTGGATGAGCTTCAAGCTCCCCTACTCGTGGACGGCCATGGCGGCCGGCGCAGGCGATGCGTGGGCCCGTGACATCGCGGCCCGGCTGAGCAAGCTCGACGGGCCGGTCTGGATCGCCTTCCACCACGAGCCGGAGAAGGACGGCGCCATCGCGAGCTGGAGAGCCATCCAGGAGCGACTCTCCCCGATCGTGCGGCGTACGGCGTCCAACGTCGCCTTCACCATCATCCTGACCGGCTGGAACCAGCTCTACGGGAGCGCTGCGTACTCGCTCCCCGCGATCTGGCCCAGGCGCACCGCAGTGGACGTCGTCGGGTTCGACGTCTACAACCGGTACGGCACACCGGACTCCAGCCAGACCAAGCCCGCCGATCTCGTGTCCGAGTACTTCGACCCTCTCTCGGCCTGGGCCCGCTCACGAGGGGTGGCGTGGGGGATCGCCGAGACCGGCTACACCGACGCCACCGCCGCCAAGGATCCGACGTGGCTGCGCCGGACGTACGCGGGGCTCGTCGCCAGGGGCGGCGTGGCGCTGGCGTACTTCGACAGCGCTCCCGCGAGCGCCACCGGCGACTGGCTCCTCGACGACGCGCGGAAGGCCCGGCAGTTCGCCGACGTGGTCTCCGGAACTCCGACGATGAGACGCTGACGAGAGCATGGCGCTCGGATGCGCGAGGGCCACCGCGATACCTGGCAGGTTTGCGTCAGTTGTCCGAGTTCTGACGATCTCTGGTCTTCACCTAGGGCCTCGGATACCGTTCCCCACCTCGGGTAAAGACGCGTGCCGTTCGCGGCGGATTCTCGGTACGCACCCTCTCTTGCCGCCGCACTGATACTGATGACTGATCCTTTCAGCAGCCACCAGTCCACCTCCCCCAAGAACCGAACACCGCGCCGTGGAGGCGACCATCGAGGGCCCCGCCGCCGGCGCTCGACGATCGCCGCAGCCGGCGCGGCTTCGCTCGTCGCAGGATTCGTCGTCCTCACGACCTCGACGCCTGCTTCCGGAGAATGGATCCCCGGTCCCGAGCTCGTCGTCAACGGATCGTTCGAGGACGGCACGACGGGTTGGAAGACGAACGGTGGTCGTGAGACCCCGCTCGTCCAGGCCCGTCCCGGTGTCGACAGCGCGAACTCCGCGCTCATCTCGGCCTCCGCTCGTCGCAACCTCGTGCTGAACGACGCCAAGAACACGGTTCGCGACACCGATGCTGAGACGCGCTTCCGCGTCTCGGCGCTCGTGCGGTCGGACAACGTGACCTCGGGTGAGCTCCGCGTCCGCGAGGTGACCCAGAAGGTCGTGACGCTCAACCGCGAGCGCTTCCGCCTCGAAGCGGGCGCCGACTGGCAGCGCGTCAGCCTGGAGCTGACCGTGGAACGCAACGGCTCGAGCCTCGACCTGAACGTCATCACGTGGGACGCGCGCCCCGGCGAGAACCTGTACGTCGAGGACGTCTCGATGGTGCAGATGATCCAGGAGGGCACGAACCCGCCGCCGACCGAGCCCACCACGGAACCCACCCCGGAGCCGACTCCGACGACGGACCCCACCACGGCCCCGACTCCGTCGCCCGAGCCCACCCCCACGGCTGAGCCGACGACGCCCACGGATCCCGAGGGCACGCCGCCGACGCCCACGCCGACGACGGCACCCACGACGCCTCCGCCGACGACCGAGCCTCCGAAGCCGGAGCCGGGCGGCGGCGTCCTGACGAACGGCTGCAAGTACTCCGCACGCGGCATCCCCGAGTGCGGTGCCTACTTCGGCGCGGCGCTCGGGAGCAACGACGACCCGACCCCGCTCGAGAAGAAGGCGGGCCAGCGGTTCGGCATCCACCGCACCTTCTGGCAGGCCTCGCAGGTCGACGCCGCCGTCAGGACGGCCGAGCAGGACCTCGCCCTCGGACGGCTGCCCTGGATCAGCTTCAAGCTGCCGACGTCGTGGGAGGCCATGGCCTCCGGCGCGGGTGACGCCTGGGCCCGCGACATCGCCGATCGCCTCGGCGGACTGGACGGCCCCGTGTGGGTGGCGTTCCACCACGAGCCCGAGACCGACGGCGACATGGCCCAGTGGACGCAGATCCAGCGCCGGCTCGCGCCGATCGTGCGCAGCACCGCACCGAACGTCGCCTACACGATCATCCTCACCGGCTGGCACCAGGTCGAGGGGCAGGGCGACACCGCGTCGTACGGCCTCGACCGCATCTGGCCCACGGGGACCAAGATCGACGTGGTCGGTTTCGACGTCTACAACCGGTTCGGCACCGACCGCTCGAACCGAGACGCTCCGTACGACCTCGGCAAGGAGTTCTTCGAACCCCTCGCGAAGTGGTCGAAGGCGAACGGGATCCCGTGGGCCATCGGTGAGACCGGCTACACGGACGCCACGGCGAAGGCCGACTCGGACTGGCTCCAGAAGACGTACGACCAGCTCGTCGATCTCGACGGCATCGCGATGTCGTACTTCAGCAGCTCGCTGAACGCGACCGGCGACTGGCTGCTCGACACGTCGGACCGGCAGGACCAGTTCGTCGACGTGCTCCGCGGGACACCGCTGCTGCCCGTCTCCTGACGGACCGTGGCTGAGAGGGCCCCGGGAAAGATCGAGAATCGGTCTCCCGGGGCCTTCTGCTCTGCTTCAATGCTGGTCAGAGACGAATCGGGGCGTCGCCGAGCGGAGCCCGCTGACCAGAGGAGGGCGAGGTCGATGGCGAAGCCGCGCACGTTGCTCGTCGCTGCGACCGGCGGCCACCTCGAACAGCTCTACCGGATCCACGAGCGGATCGTGCCGGAGTCGGGGGACGTCACCTGGGTCACGCACGACGATCCTCAGTCGCGATCGCTGCTGGCTGGCCGGCAGGTGGAGCTGGTCGACTACGTCCCGCCGCGCGGCTACGCCACGATCGCCCGGATCGCCCCGCACGCGTGGTCGATCATCAGGCGCGGCCGCTTCGACCGCGTCGTCTCGACCGGGGCCGGCGTCGCGCTGCCGTTCTTCCTCGCCGCCCGCGCCCAGGGCGTCCCGTGCCACTACATCGAGAGCGCAGCGCGCGCGGACGGGCCGAGCCTGACCGGACGCCTCGTGTCCCGCCTCCCGGGGGTGCGTCTCTACAGCCAGTACGAAAGCTGGTCCGGGGGCCGCTGGAACTACCGCGGCTCGTTGTTCGACGCCTTCGAGGTGGTCGAGAAGGCAGACGAGCCCATCAGCAAGGTCGTCGTGACGCTCGGCACCATGAGGACGTACGAGTTCCGCCGCCTCGTCGACCGGCTCGTGACGGTGCTGCCCGAGGTCGTCGACGGTGACGCCCAGGTCCTCTGGCAGGTCGGCGTCACCGACGCGAAGCCGCCGTTCGGCGAGGTCCACGCCAACGTCCCCAACGCCGATCTTCGCGCAGCGATCGAGGACGCGGACCTCGTCGTGGCGCACTCGGGCATCGGCTCGGCGATCACCGCGCTCGAGCTCGGCAAGCGACCGGTCCTCGTGCCCCGCCGCCCTGCCTTCGGCGAGCACGTCGACGACCACCAGGCCTTGATCGCCGGCGAGCTGGGAGCGCGCGACCTCGCGATCTCGCGCGAGGCGGACGAGCTCACCGCCGACGATCTCCGTACCGCCGCACGCGGGCGTGTCCGCGTCGGCACCCGTCCAGAACCGTTCGCGCTCGTCGACTGACGGGCCACAGGAGTCCATCATGAGTCGCACCTCGTCAGACCACCCCGACTCGGGTGTCCAGGTCTGTGTCATCGGCACCGGCTACGTCGGTCTCACCGCCGGCGCCTGCCTCGCGTACCTCGGCCACCGCGTCACGTGCGCCGACGCGTCGGCGGACCGTGTCGCGGCGCTGCGGCGCGGGACGATCCCGATCTACGAGGCGGGGCTCGACGAGCTCGTCGAGGCTGGCGCGTCATCAGGTCGGCTGTCGTTCGTGACCAGCAACCTCGACGCGGTCCACGACGCCGACGTGGTCTTCCTGTGCCTCCCCACCCCGCAGGACGCCGACGGCAGCGCCGACCTCAGCCGAGTCCTGGCTGTTGCCGCAGAGATCGGCGCCTCCCTCAAGGAGGGCGCCGTCGTCGTCAACAAGTCGACGGTCCCGGTCGGTACGGCAGCCCGGGTGGCGGAGGCGCTCGGGCGACCTGACGTCCATGTCGTGTCGAACCCGGAGTTCCTCGCCGAGGGATCGGCCGTGCGTGACTTCCTCAACCCCGACCGCGTGGTCGTGGGGTCTGACGACGCCTCCGCGGCGGAGCGCGTCGCCGCGCTGTACGCCCCGCTCGACGCGCGCACCGTCGTGACCGACGTCGCCAGTGCCGAGACGATCAAGTACGCGTCCAACGCCTACCTCGCCATCCGACTGACCTTCGTCAACTCGATGGCCGCCGTGTGCGAGGCGTCCGGGGCGGACATCCGCGCGGTCACCGAGGGGATGGGTGCCGACCGCCGGATCGGCACCGCGTTCCTCAAGCCGGGTCCCGGCTGGGGTGGCTCGTGCTTCCCCAAGGACACGGCCGCCCTCGTACGAACCTCGGAGGAGCACGGCTTCGACTTCAGCCTGCTCCGCGCGGCGGTCGACGCGAACGCACAGCACCGGCGCTGGCTGCTCGGCAAGATCGTGGGGGCCGTCGGAGGCGACGTGCGCGGCAGGCGGGTGGCCCTGTGGGGACTCACCTTCAAGGCGGGCACCGACGACCTCCGCGACTCGCCCGCGCTCGAGCTGGCTCACGACCTCGTCGCCCTCGGCGCCCAGGTCCGTGCGTACGACCCGACGGTCACGACCGACGTCGACGGGATCGACGTCGCTCGTTCCGCGCTCGCGGCGTGCGAGGACGCGGACGTCCTGGCGATCGGCACGGAGTGGCCGGAGTTCTCCGAAGTCGACCTCAGCGAGGTCGCCAGCGCCCTGGCAGGGGACGTCGTCGTCGACTGCCGCAACGTCCTCGACGCGCCCGCCGCGGCAGCCGCGGGTCTTCTCTACACCGGCGTCGGGCTCCGCGGCGTGGGCGTCGTACCGACCTCGGCTGCCGTCGACGCCGCCCTCGACGGCGGCACGGCGGCCTGACCGGCAATCGAGCCGGGAAACCTCGGGATGACCACCCGGGGTCTATCCTGAGAGCTGGCCTCACACCAGGAAGGTTCCAGCGTGAGCGTTCCCCGCACCGACGCCGACGTCGAGTTCTCCGACTACGGATCCATCATCCGTCGTCGGTGGGTTCTCGTGGTTCTCGGCCTGGTCGCCGGTGTGGCTGTCGCGGTTCTCGCGATCGCCCTCATCCCGAAGACCTACACGTCGACCGCGTCCGTCATGGTGCAGCCCACCGGCCAGGACGGCACCGTGGCCAACGGGCGCACGTCCACCCCGATCAACCTCGACACCGAGGCACAGATCGTCAAGTCGACGGTCGTCTCGCAGCAGGTGATCGACGCGCAGGAGAACCCGATCGAGACCGACCCGCGTGCCCTCGCCAAGCACGTCATGGTCACCGTGCCTCCGAACACGTCCGTCCTCAACATCTCGTTCTCGGCGTCCACGCCGGAGGACGCCCAGGCGGGCGCCGAGCAGTACGCCGAGACGTACCTCGCGAGCCGCAAGGCTGAGGCGGAGAGCCGCATCGATGCCGAGGCCCGGTCGATCCAGGCCCAGCTCGACACCTTGCAGGCGAGGCTCAAGGCGCAGTCCCAGCGGATCGCGCGACTGCCCGAGAACTCTCCCGAGCGCGTGTACGAGATCTCCCAGCGCGACCTGCTGGTCGACCAGATCGCGGCACTCAACTCCGAGCTGGTCCGGCTCACGTCGACCGAGATCATGCCTGGCGACGTGATCACCGAGGCGCAGACACCGACGACGCCGACGAGTCCCAACATCAAGATCCTGGGCGCGAGCGGAGTGCTCGCCGGGTTGCTCGCCGGCCTGCTGATCGCCGTGGTGGTCGACCGGGCCGACAAGCGGGTCCGTGACCGTCGTGACCTCGAGCGTCTCGGCCTCGACTCGCTGGTCGCCCTCGTCGAGGTGCCTGCCGCGCGCGACGTCGGGGGCGTGGTCGGGACCGGCCGCGGCACGGAGTCGCTCCGCCAGCTCCGCAACGCGCTGCTCGCACGCATCCCGGAGCAACGAGCCGTCGTCCTCGTCGCGGGAGCGTCCAACGACTCGACCGGGTCAGCCGTGGCCGTGAGCCTCGCTGCGACGCTCGCGCGCAGCGGCGTCGACGCGCTGCTCGTCTCCGCCAACTCCGTCCACTGCGCGGTCACCGACGTCCTCGGAGACACCGATCGTCCCGGCCTCGCCGACATCCTGCACGGCAGGGTCGACGCGCCGAGCGCGATCGTCGACGTGCCGCAGGTCCCGGGTCTGCGGGCGATGTCCGCGGGTTCCGACGGCTCCTTGTACTCCGAGCTCCTGCAGAGCCACCACGTCAAGACCGTCCTCGGCGACCTGGCAGACCAGGCGTCGGTTCTGGTGGTCGACGTCGCACCGACCGGAGCCAACGCCGACGCACAGTCGCTCGCCGCGATGGGCGCAGGTGTGCTGGTGGTGGCGAGCGCTCAGCGCACGAACCGCGCCGAGGTCGTCGACGCGATCGATCAGCTCCGGCACGTCTCGGCGTCGATGCTGGGTGCCGTCGTCGCGGCTGTCCAGCCCGAGCGAGAGGCCAGCGTCGGTGGCCTCGCGACGATCACCGTCGACGAGGACGACCACGCGCACGGCGCGCACGAGCGCGTCGAGCGGGAGGACGAGGGAGCCGACGAGTCGCTGCTCGTGACGACGCTGGTCGACGTACCCGCGATCCGCGAGACCGACCTGGGCGACCCTGTGGCGACCGGTGCCCCTGCGGTCGAGGGGGCGGACGGGGTCGACGACGAGCTCGAGGACGACGAGGACGAGCAGCGTCCCGTGTACATCCACCGCACGGACGCCGAGCGCCCGACCAAGAAGAGCCGCTACTCGTTGTCACGGTCGGGCGCAGCGTCCCCGCCGGGGCGCGACAACGGCTGACCTCACCGACATGAGCGTGACCGGGGCCGTTCCCGCGGGGCAGACCGCGGCGCTCCCGCCCCCACGGCCGCGCCGGCTGGGCCCCGCCTGGCCGCTGATCGTGCTTCTCGCCGGCTACCCATTGTTCTGGGTGGCCGGGCTGTCGGCCTTCGCGCTCCCGGTGATGGCTGTCCCCATGGCGGTCATCCTCTATCGTCGGCGCCCGCTCAAGCTCCCGCGCGGCTTCGCCCTGTGGGCGCTCTTCCTCGTCTGGAGCGTGTTCGGAGTGTTCCTCCTGGGGATCAATCCCCAGGGTTTCGTGCCTGGCGCCGCGGGCGGGCGGCTGTTCGGGTTCGGGATGCGCGAGCTCTCCTACTTCTCGGTCACCATCCTGCTGCTCTTCATCGGGAACCTGTCCGAGAAGGAGCTTCCGCAGAGCAGGCTCGTACGCCTCCTCGGGGTGTTCTTCGTGACGGTCGTGGCCGGTGGTCTCCTGGGGATGCTGGTGCCCCAGCTCCAGTTCACGTCGCTCTTCGAGATGTTCCTGCCAGGGTCGATCCGTTCCAACGACTTCGTCCAGAGCCTCGTCCATCCGCGCGCGGCGCAGGTTCAGGAGCTCCTGACCGACGCGACCCCGCGCCCTGCCGCGCCGTTCAGCTACACGAACGCGTGGGGTTTCCACCTCACGCTGCTCGGCGTCTGGTTCGTGGTGGCGAGGTTCTTCCTGAAGGGTTCCCGGGCCAAGCTGTTCTCGCTGTTCGTGCTCGTGGCGGGCTTGGTCGTCCTCGTCTACTCGCTGAACCGTGCGGCGTGGATGGGGGTCGCGGTCGCCGTCGCGTACGTCGCCATCAGGCTCGCGCTCCGCGGACGCCTGGTGATGGTCGCCTCGCTGGTGTTCATCGGCGCGATCGCCGGTGGTGCCGTGCTGGCCACGCCGCTCGGCGAGGTGGTGAGTGCGCGGCTCGAGAACGGCAAGAGCGACAACATCCGTGCGTTCACGACCGAGAAGGCGTTCGAGCTCTCGGCGCAGTCCCCGGTGGCCGGCTTCGGCACCACGCGTTCGACGTTCGGGTCGTCCTCGTCGATCGCGGTCGGCAAGTCCGCACAGTGTCCGGCATGCGGCAACGCCTCCATCGGCATGAACGGCTACTTCTACATGCTGATCGTGACGACCGGGTACGTCGGTGCGGCTCTGTTCTTCGGTTTCGGCGCCCTCCAGGTGTGGCGCACCCGATCGATATGGTCGCCCGTCGTGGTGGCGGGCAGCACAGTCATTCTCATGACTGGCTTCTATGCCTTCTTCTACGATGGTGCGACGTGGCTGCTGGTCCCGTTCGCGACGCTCGGAATCCTGTGGCGTGAGGAGCGGGCAGCAGCAGTAGCCGTTTCCGAGGGAGTCGAGGGTGTCCGTGGTGGAGTCGAAGGCGTCCCCGTCCGGCGGCAGGGCGACGGTCGAGCGACTCTTCCCGCACCGTCTCGCGACTGACCCCGCGTCCGCCTCCGGTGGCCCGGAGAGCCGGTCCTTCGTCGCGATCCCGAGCGAGGCGAACGCCCGCCTGATCCTGCCGGCGGACCCGCGCCTCGCCGCGGTGGCGCTCCACCGCGCGCGTCGCCCGGTCAACCGTCGGAGCCGGGTCACGACCACGGCCGTGAGCGCACTCCTGAGGCTCGGCGCCGGCAGACTGCTTCCCGGTCGGATCCAGGCCGACGGCACGGACTCGATCGAGACCCTCCTCGCCGACGTCGTCAGATCGCCCGTGAGGATCGGGATCTTCCTCGGGCCTCCGCGAGCGAACCGCAAGCCGGTCCTGCAGGTCCTCAGCCCCGACGGTGAGCTGCTCGCCATCGCCAAGGTCGGCACCAACCCGCTCACGGCGAGGCTGGCGACGGCAGAGGCCGAGGCGCTCCGACTCCTGGCAGCGGCACCGCTGCGCCACACCGTCGTCCCGACCCTGCTGGGCCTGCACACCTGGCACGACCTCGTCGTGATGGTCCAGTCGCCGCTCCCGATCTGGGAGCAGGGCATGCGGGACGACCCCGCACTGCGACGGCGGGCGATGCTCGAGATCGCGACCTCGCAGGGCGTGACCCGGCTTCCCTGGTCCGACTCCGAGCACCGGCGTGCGGTCGACCTGACCATCGAGCGCATCACAGAGCCTGTGGTCGCGGGTCTGATCCGTCGGGGCGCCGACCACGTGCTCGAGAGCGCTCGCCAGGTCGACCTCGGGGCCTGGCACGGCGACCTGACCGCCTGGAACCTCGCCTGCGCCGGCGACCAGGTGCTGGTCTGGGACTGGGAGCGCTTCTCGACAGGGGTCCCGGTCGGGTTCGATCTCCTGCACCACCACTTCCTCCCGTCGCTCAAGGGCGAGCCGTCCGCGCGCGCCGGAGCCGGAGCCGCGCTCCTCGACGACTCGCCCGGCCTCCTGCGCGGGGTCGTCGACGACCCGGAGGACGCCCGCACCGTCGCGCTCCTCTATCTGCTCGAGATCGGCGGCCGGTTCGCCGTCGACGGCCAGGCCCGGACGGGGACCGCGGGCGGCGACGTCGTCGAGTGGCTCCGCCCCGTCATCGACCTGCTCGACCGAAGGAAGGCCACCCATGGCTGAACGCGGACCGATCGCCCAGTGGATCCACGGACGTGCGCGCAGCGCCAGCGCCGTCGCGGGGAGGATGACGTCCTCCGTCCGCATGACGCCGCAGTTCCTCGTCGTCGGCGCCCAGCGGTGCGGCACCACCTCGCTGTACAAGACGCTGGTCCAGCACCCCGACGTCATGCCCGCGGGACTGCACAAGGGGATCCACTACTTCGACACCGCGTACGGCAAAGGCTGGTCGTGGTACCGCGGCCATTTCCCGACGACGTACGCCGCCCGGCGCAAGGAGCGTCGCACCGGCACTCCGCCCATCACGGGGGAGGCCAGCCCGTACTACATGTTCCACCCGCTCGCGCCGGCCCGGATCGCGCAGGACCTCCCTGAAGCGCGGGTGATCGTGATGCTCCGCGACCCGGTGGAGCGTGCGTACTCGGCGTACACCCACGAGCGTGCCCGCGGGTTCGAGCCCGAGACCTTCGAGAAGGCCCTCGCCCTCGAGAGCCAGCGCCTGGCCGGGGTCGAGCTCGCGTTCGAGCGCGACCCGCTCCACCACTCGCTCGCGCACCAGCACAACGCGTACGTCGCCCGGGGCCAGTACGTCGACCAGCTGGAAGCACTCGAGAAGGCGCTCGGACGTGACCGGATGCTGGTGGTGGACAGCGACGACCTGTTCGCGGACTTCGCCCCGCAGTTCCGTGAGGTGACCGAGTTCCTCGGGTTGAACGCCTGGCTGCCGGAGTCGTTCCAGCAGCGCAACGCTCGGCCGCGCCGCGGGCTGGAGGGTGAGCTGCGCGAGCGGCTCGAGGCGCACTTCGAGCCGTACGACCGTCGGCTGGCGCAGTGGTGGGGGCGCACGCCGAGCTGGCGCCGATGACCGAACGACCGCTGACCGACCAGGGATCGAAAGAGGCATCGTCCGGTGGCTCCGACATCTCCGGTCTCGCTCGTCGCGGTCTGCTGAGCCTCGGCGGCGCCGGTGTCAGCGCAGTCGCCAGCTTCGTGCTCATCGTCGTCGTCACCCGCAGCTTCGGGAAGGAGACGGCGGGCTACCTCTTCTCGGCGACGTCGCTGTTCGTGATCGCCGAGAGCCTGTGCGCGCTCGGGACGGCGACCGGCATGGTCTACTTCATCGCTCGGCTGCGCGCGCTCGGGCGCGGCGACGCGGTGAGGGCCCTCATCGGGGTCGCGGTGCGACCGGTCGCGATCGCCTCGGTCCTGGCCGGGACAGGCCTCTTCCTCGCTGCTCCCGCCCTCGCCGAACAGCTGGGCTCGGGTGGCTCGACAGCGCAGGCCACCCAGTTCATCAGGGTCGTCGCCGTGTTCCTCCCGTTCGCGACCTGCTACGACGTCTTCATCGCGGCCACGCAGGGCTTCCACACGATGACGCCGACCGTCGCGCTCGAGAAGGTGGGCCGCCCTGTCATCCAGCTCGGGGCACTGGCCGTCGCGGGAGCCTTCGGTCTCGCCTGGCTCCTCCCGTACGCCTGGGCTGCGCCGTACCTCGTCGCGCTGGTGCTGGTCGCTGTCTGGCTGGCGCGTCTCGTCCGCCACGACGCTGCCGCCGAGAACGCCACGAGCGACCGAGCCGTCACCACGGGGGCGTTCTGGCGCTACACGGCCCCGCGCGGCATCGCGAGCGCCGCCCAGCTGAGCCTGCAGAGGCTCGACATCGTCCTCGTCGCGCTCTACCTCGGTCCGGCGGAGGCCGCGATCTACACGGCAGCGACGCGGTTCGTCGTGCTCGGCCAGCTCGGCAGCCAGGCCGTCGCGCTCGCGGTCCAGCCGAAGTTCGCGGAGCTCCTCGCTCACGACGACCGCGTCAGCGCCCGACAGGTCTACCGGACGACCACGGCGTGGGTGATGGCCGTGACGTGGCCGGTGCACCTCGTCGTCGCCGTCCTCGCTCCGGTGGTCCTCAGGATCTTCGGTCCCGGGTACGACAGCGGCTGGTCGGTCGTCGTCGTCCTCGCACTGACGATGCTCTTCGCGACGTCCTGCGGCATGGTGACGATGCTCCTGGTGATGGCGGGGAAGACGACCTGGAACCTTCTCAACGTGCTGGTGGCGCTCACGGCGAACCTGGTGCTCAACCTCACCCTGATCCCGGTCTGGGGCATCTTCGGCTCGGCGGTGGCGTGGTCGGTCGCGATCGCGTTGAGCAACGCGCTCCCGCTGTTCCAGGTGAGACGGGCGCTCGGTCTCGACCCGTTCGGTCGCGGTTCGGTCGCCGTGGCCGGCCTCGCGACACTCTGCTTCGCGGCCGTGCCCGGCCTCGGATGGCTGCTCGGCGGTGATCCGGTCCTCCTGGTCGGACTCACGGTGGTGGGGGGCGTCCTCTACGCGGTCGGGCTCTGGTTCCTCCGCGGCGTGCTCGAGCTGGACGGCCTCGTCGGGTCGATCGCGGGGCGGCTGCGGCCACGGCGGGTCTAGACGGGGAGTTGCCGCATTCTTCAGCGGCGTGGTCGGTCGTCTCGTTACGCTGACGCGCATGTCCAGTCGCGCCACCCGCTCAGCTCTCTCGTACTCGCTCGTCGGTCTCGCGCTGCTCATCCTGGTCACCAAGGTGCACGCGATGGCCCTCCCCAGCGGCATCGCCTCGCAGATCGGGCACAACAGCGAAGCACTCGCCTTCGCCCTGCTCGTGTGCGCCGAGATCCAGTTCTTCCGGCCGTGGGCGCTCGGCCGTCGATTGGCGTGGCTGTGGACGGTGCTCGGAGCCGGGATCCTGTTCGCGGCAGCGTACGGGCTGCTCCAGACGGGCTGGACGTCGTCGGTGGTGACGCTCAACGAGCCCATCGTTGGCGCAGGCTTCGTGCTCCTCTACATCATGATCCCGCGGCCGTTCCGGTTCGCGCCGCTCGTCTCGCTCGCCATCTTGGCGTTCATCGTGATCTTCTTCGACACGGCGTTCGTCCTCGACCAGGCCGAGAGCCTCGTGCCGTTCCTCATCGCGCCGCTCGCCCTGGACGTGTTCGACCGGACGATCCTCGAGCCGGACCAGCCCGACCGCCCGGTGCTGAGGGTGGTCTGGATCGGAGTGCTCGCCGTCGTCGGCCTGGCCTTCATGGCCTCCGCCCCGTGGGCGCGAGAGGACCTGGAGGGCTGGTTCCGGTACGGCATCGACTACGGCCAGCGCGCGTCCGAGGCGTACTGGGGCTGGATCCTCGTGCACGCCTACTTCGCCTACGTCCTCGGTCGCCTCTGGCACCCCGCCTCCGGACGGACCGCCTCGACGACTCGAGCGGATCGCCTCGAGGCGCGATGACGTTCTCACGACGAGCCGACCGCAGGACCGGCGGCGGGCGGATCCCCGTGCTCTACGTCGGCGGCCTCGGCAGGAGCGGATCCACACTTCTCGAGCGGTCGGTGGCCCAGCTTCCCGGTGTCTGCGGCCTCGGGGAGACCGTCTACATGTGGGAGCGCGGCCTCGTCAACGACGAGCGTTGCGGGTGCGGCCAGCCGTTCTCCGCGTGCGGGTTCTGGACCGCGGTGGGCGACGCCGCGTTCGGTGGCTGGGAGAACGTCGACGCCGAGCGCCTCGCGACCCTCGCCCGGACGGTGGACGACGTGAAGCACGTCCCGAGGATGTTCCTCGGCCGTGGTGGTCGTCAGTTCGCCGAGGCGGCCGAGGAGTACGTCTCCTTCTACGAACGCCTGTACGCCGGTGTTCGCGACGTGACGGGCTGCGAGGTGATCGTGGACTCGTCCAAGATCACCTCCTTGGCGTACCTGCTCAACCGTTCCCAGCGCGTCGACCTGCGCATGGTCCACATCCTGCGTGACCCGAGGGCGGTCGCGTACGCGTGGACGAAGGTCGTCAGGCGCCCGGAGATCACCGGCTCCACCGCGTACATGCCGCGCTACTCGCCGGCGTACATGGGCTGCCTCTACAGCGGCCACCACGTCCTCCTCGAGGCGCTGCGCCTGCGCGGCGTCCCCACCATGAACCTGCGCTACGAGGACTTCGCCGACGAGCCGCTGCCGGCGGTGCGGGCCGTGGCCGAGTTCGCCGGGCTGACCTGGGACCGCGATGCCGTGTTCGGTGCCGACGACCACACGCTCGACCTCGGCACGGTCCACACGGCGAGCGGCAACCCGTCCCGGTTCCAGACCGGCGAGGTCGCCGTACGCCGCGACGAGTCGTGGCGCCGGGCGATGCCGCGGCGTCAGCAGCTGGTCGTCAGCGCGCTCACCGCACCGCTGGCCCTGGCGTACGGCTACCGCCTCCGCCCCCCGGCGCCCGTGCCGGAGCCGACGCCGACGGGTCCGTCTGCGCTCGCCGAGCTCGACGTCTGGCCGTCGGTGACAGTCGTCGTCCCCACCCACGACCGGCCGGAGATGATGCGGCGGGCCGTGCGCTCCGTCGTCGAGCAGGACTACCCGGGCCGCATCGACGTGGTGGTGGTCTTCGACAAGGCCGATCCGGACACCTCGCTCGTCAGCGACGCGGCCGACCGCCCGGTGTCGGTGGTGCGCAACTCGCGGACACCCGGCCTCGCGGGCGCCCGCAACACAGGGATCCTCGGCTCCCGGTCCGAGCTGGTGGCCTTCCTCGACGACGACGACCACTGGGTCGCCGACAAGCTGTCACGGCAGGTGCGCGCACTCGCCGCCGAGCCCACCGCGCAGTTCGCGACGACCGCCATGGCGATCGAGTACGAGGACTCGACGATCGTCCGTCTCGCCGGCAAGACGCGGGTCACCCATCCCGACCTGGTGCGCTCGCGGCTCGCGATGCTGCACTCGTCGTCGTTCGTGGCACGACGCGATGCTCTCGTCGGTCCGATCGGGCTGATCGACGAGACCATCCCGCGCAGCATGGCCGAGGACTGGGACATCCTGCTCCGTGCCGCTCGCCAGCACCCGATCGTGCACCTCGACGAGCCGCTCGTGCGGGTGCGGTGGGGCCCCACCTCGTACTTCGCCGACCAGTGGCAGACCCGCAACGAGGCACGCCTCTGGATGCTCGAGCACCACCCCGAGCTGCTCGAGGACCGCGTCGGTGCCGGACTGACGTACGGCAAGCTCGCGTTCGGCTCGGCGATGCTGGGTCGACGCCGCGACGCGCTCGGCTGGAGCCGCCGCGCGGTGCGTGCCAACTGGCGCGAACCGCGTACGGTCCTGGCTCTTCTCGTGGTCGCTCGACTGGCCAAGGGCCAGTGGATCGTGGACCAGCTGAACCGGCGCGGACGCGGAATCTGATCGGACTACCGCAATTCGCGGACAGCGTGACCCCGCGGCCGTTTGAATGGTCGGACGGGGTGCCACGGGGGCACCGCCCGTAGCTCCTGGAGATGCCATGCTCGCGACCTTCCGACGGACCTCCGTCGTGGTGATCAGCGCAGTTCTTGCTGCTGCCACCGTCCAGCTCGCTCTCGGATCGGCAACGACTGCCGCCCCGAACCACACGCGAGTCGTCTCGGAGGTGCCTCCTTCCTGGACCCCGGCGATCAACAACGGGTCCGTCCGTGGCATCGCGCAGGTCGGGGCGACGACGGTGGCGATCGGCGACTTCACCAGTGTCACCCCGTCGGGCGGGTCCAGCGTCGCCCGCAACGGCGCCGTCGCCTTCAACGCGACCGCCGGCGGACTCGTGGGCGGCTTCAACCCCAGCTTCAACGGCGCTGTCAACGATGTGATCCCCGGACCGACCGACACCACGGTCTACGTCGCCGGGTCCTTCACCCAGGTGAACGGCACCGCGCGCAGCCGCATCGCACTCCTGAACCTCAGCAACGGATCTCTGGTCGCCTCGTTCGTGCCCCCCAACATCAACGGTGCCGTCAACAGCATCGCCAAGAACGGCAACCGCATCTACGTCGGCGGCAACTTCACGGCCGCCGCGAACACGACGCACGGCGGCCTCGCGATGATCAACGCCACGACGGGCGCCATCGACCAGTCGTTCGGCAATGACGTGGCCGAACGCCACAACGACACAGGCAGCGGCGCGCAGGGAGCGATCGGAGTCCGTGACCTGGAGGTCACGCCCGACGGGTCGAAGCTGGTCGCGATCGGCAACTTCAAGAAGGTCGACGGGCTCAACCGTGACCAGGCGGTCGTCATCAACACCACTGGCGCGGCATCGCAGGTCGCCCCCGACTGGCGCACCCGCCGCTACGAGCCGTACTGCTTCAACTGGGCCTTCGACACGTACGTGCGCGGCGTGAGCATCTCGCCGGACGGCTCCTACTTCGTCGTCGCCTCGACCGGCGGGCCGAGTGGCGGCACGCTCTGCGACACCGCAGCACGCTTCGAGTTCGCCTCGACCGGCGACGACATCCAGCCCACCTGGATCAACTACTCCGGTGGAGACACGCTCTGGGGCGTCGAGGTCACCGAGTCAGCGGTCTACGTCGGCGGCCACCAGCGCTGGATGAACAACAGCCTCGCCGGCGACTCCGCCGGACCCGGTGCCGTGCCGCGTCCCGGCCTGGCGGCCCTGGACACCGAGACGGGTGCACCGTTGAAGTGGAACGCCGCACGCAATCCGCGCGGCGCCGCGGTCTACGCGTTGGAAGCGACCCCTGCGGGTCTCTGGATGGGCAGCGACACCGAGTACGTCGGGGCGAACTACGCCTACCGTCGTCCCCGGCTCGCGTTCTTCCCGCATGCGACCGGTGCCGTCAAGGCGTCGGACTCGATCGCCGGTCTGCCCGGCACGGCCTACGTCGGTGGCTCCACGGCGACGTCCAACGGCAACATTCTCTACCGCGTGAACGCGGGCGGCAGCACGGTCGGCACGGTCGACGCCGGGCCCGACTGGGAAGCCGACGACCAGGGCTCGAGCCCGTACCGCAACGAGGGCAGCAACGCCGCCGGCTGGGGCAGCGGCTCGACCACGGACAACACCGTGCCGACGACCACCCCGAACGCCGTCTTCGACTCGGAGCGGTGGTCACCCTCCGACGATCCGGCGATGAACTGGGCGTTCGCAGCTCCCAACGGCGCTCCGCTGCAGGTCCGGCTGTTCTTCTCGAACCGTTGCAGCTGCACCTCGGGTGCAGGGCAGCGTGCCTTCGACGTGTCGATCGACGGGACCAAGCGTCTCGACAACTTCGACATCGTCGCGGCGGTCGGTGACCAGCGCGGCACGATGCGGGCCTTCAACATCACCAGCGACGGGACGGTCAACATCGACTTCTCCCACGAGGTCGAGAACCCGCTGATCAACGCGATCGAGATCGTCCGCACCGACCAGGCACCGCCGGTCCCGGCGGGCAACTCGCTGAGGTCGATCCCGCTGACGACGAGTGGTGCCAGCCCAGCGGTCGAGGTGTCGACGCAAGGCATGGACTGGTCAGCGGTCCGCGGCGCGTTCGTCGCCGGCGGCAAGCTCTGGTACGGCCGCACCAACTCGCTGTTCTACTCCCGCACCATCAGCGCGAACGGGACGCTCGGTCCGGAGGTCACGATCGACCCGTACAACGACCCCCTGTGGGCCGGTGTCTCCGCGGGCAACAACACGGGAACGTACGACGGCAACCGGGTCGGGCTGTACTCACAGCTGCCGGGCGTGACGAGCATGGCCTACAGCCAGGGTCGCCTCTACTACACACGCTCGGGCGACGCGAACCTCTACTGGCGCTGGTTCAGCACCGACAGCGGGATCATCGGCTCCGACACGTTCACGGCCAACGGCGGCCGGTCGTGGAACGGCACGAGCGGGATGTTCTTCGCGAACGACGCGCTCTACTTCGTCTCGACCAACGGCAACCTCAACCGCATCGGGGTGTCCGCGGGCACTCCGAGCGGCGCGGTCACCGTGGTCGACGGTCCGGGGATGAGCGGCAACAACTGGCGTGGCCGTGCGGTGTACCTGACGGGTGCGACCGCGCTCCCGCCGAACGTCAACCCGACGGCCGACTTCACGTCGTCCTGCGTCGACCTGACCTGCACCTTCACGGGGGCCGCTACGGACTCCGACGGGACGATCGCCGGCTACGCGTGGGACTTCGGTGACGGTGACGTCGCGACCGGCGAGGTCGCGAACCACACCTTCGACGATCCCGGCACGTACTCCGTCAAGGTCGTCGCCACCGACAACCGTGGAGGGACGGGTGAGCGGACCAGGCAGGTCCAGGTGACCGACACTCCGAACCCGTCCGGGCCGATCACCTTCGTGAACGAGTCGACAGCTGCCGTCAACACGGCCAGCCCGTCTGTCGCGATTCCGGCGGGTGTCCAGGCAGGCGACACGTTGCTGCTCACGGCGAGCGTCAACAACGCGCCCGCCATCAGCACTCCTGCGGGCTGGACGCTGGTCGACAGCGCGGCGACCACCGGACTCACGACGTCGGTGTGGACCCGTGAGGCGACCGCCTCGGACGCCGGCAACAACGTGACCGTCGGACTCAGCGCCATCGCCAAGACCACCCTCGCGATCACCGCGTACCGAGGTGCCGGCGGCGTCGGCGCGACGGCGACGAGCTCGGACGCCGCGACGGCGTCGCACACGACTCCGTCGATCGCCGTGCCCACCGGGTCGTGGGTCGTCTGGTTCTGGGCCGACAAGTCCCCGAACACCGCCGACTGGACGCCGGGTGCCGGCGTGACGCAGCGCGCCGAGGTCGTGTCCTCGGGCTCGGGTCGGGTGTCGACGTTCGTCGGCGACACGGCCGGTCCCAGGAGCGGCAACGTCGCCGGTACGACGTCGGTGACCGACGTCGCGAGCAGCCGGGGCGTGAGCTGGTCGATCGTCCTCGAACCGAGCTCGTAAGATGCTCGCCGTGAGGAATCGACTCGCGCCGACTCTGGTCGCGCTCGCTGCCGCAGCGCTCGTACTCGGGGGATGCAGCAGCGACGACGAACCATCGGCCGGGTCGACCACGGCGACGAGCTCGGAGTCCCCGGCGTCGGACGACGGTGCGTCGTCCGACGCGGGGGACGGGTCCGGCGACTCGGGCACCGCTGACGGAGACGCCAGCGAGCCGACGCCGGAGCCGTCGACGAACCCTGCGGCCGAGCCCACCGACGGCACCGCCGAGTCGTCGCAGCCGACCAAGAAGGGCAAGCAGACCGCTGTGTTCAGCCGCGTCCCCGGCAACGCGTCGGGGGAGTGCGTCCGCGTCGGCAAGCAGCGCGACGTGCGGTCCGGCTCGATCGTCGGTGGCCCGTTCGACACCGCGGCGGCGACTTGGGGCACGACGCAGCCGGGTCAGCCGAAGCGCAACGTGATGCTCTACTGGGTCCCCTTGCACGCCGACGACATGAAGGGCGTGACGGTGACGGCCAAGAACGCGGCGACGGGGGCAACCGTGAAGGTCAACCGCGAGCCGTTCGGCGAGGCCGAGCAGTGGAAGTACTACGCGACCAACATGGTTCTGCGTGATCCCGGTGCCTGGACCTTCCGGGTGTCCGCCGGTCCGGACTCGGGGTGCTTCGTGATGACGCTGCGCCGATAGAGTTCCGCAATCTCCTGCATCCCGTGACGGGGTGCGATTCGATGGTCCTCGCGGGCCGCTCGGTCCCCACCGCCCAACCTCCTTGGAGTGCTTCGATGCCTGCCCCACGTCGTCTCCGCCTCGTGCTGAGCCTGCTGGTCTCCGCAGCCGTGATCGCCGTCGGTGTCGAGGCGGCGCAGACCACCGCAACGGCGGCCGCTCCGCAGCACGACAAGGTCGTCTCCGACGCGTTGCCGATGACTCCCGCCGTCAACGACGGCAGCGTCCAGGCGATCGCGCAGGTCGGCAGCACCGTGATCGTCGGTGGTGACTTCACGAGCGTCACGCCGGTGGGTGGGGCGGCAACGACCCGCAACTACGTCATGGCGTTCGACAAGGCGACCGGGCAGCTCGTCCCCGGGTTCGCGCCGGAGCTCAACGGCGACGTCACCGAGGTGATCGCCGGCCCGACTCCGACGTCGGTCTACATCGCCGGTCGCTTCACGCGCGTCAACGGCTCGCCCGCGAGCCACGTCGCACTCCTCGACGTGAGCACCGGCGCCCTCGCGTCGGGCTTCCGTGCCGCCCCGACGAACGGTGTCGTCAACAGCCTTCTCCTGCGAGGCAACCAGCTCGTCGTCGGCGGCTTCTTCACCACGGCCGCGACCGAGCCGCGCGGCGGCATCGCTGCGGTCGACGCGACGACAGGCGCTCTCTCGCCGTACCTGAACCACCAGCTCACCGACCGCCACAACGACTCCGGCAGCGGTGCGGTCGGACCGGTCGGCGTCCGCGACATGGACATCACGCCCGACGGCTCGCGCCTGGTGGCCATCGGCAACTTCAAGAACGCCGACGGGCTCCCGCGCGACCAGATCGTGATGCTCAGCCTCGGCGAGAGCGCCTCGACGGTGACCGCTGACTGGCGTACGCGCCGCTACGAGCCCTACTGCTACAACTGGGCCTTCGACTCCTACATGCGCGGGGTCAGCGTCTCACCGGACGGCTCCTACTTCGTCGTCGCGACGACCGGCGGACCCAACGGCGGCACGCTGTGCGACACCGCCGCGCGTTTCGAGGTCGCCGCGACCGGCGCCGAGATCCAGCCCACCTGGGTCGACCACTCCGGCGGCGACACCCTCTGGGGAGTCGCAGTCACGGAGCAGGCCGTGTACGTCGGCGGTCACCAGCGCTGGATGAACAACTCGCTCGGCAGCGACTCCTCCGGCGCCGGCTCGGTGCCGCGGCCGGGGCTGTCCGCGCTCGATCCGACCACGGGCGTCCCGCTCGCCTGGAACCCGGGCCGCAACCCGCGTGGCGCCGCGGTCTACGCGCTGTACCCGACCACCGACGGACTCTGGATGGGCAGCGACACCGAGTACGTCGGGCCGAACTACCGCTACCGCCGTCCGCGCCTCGCGTTCTTCCCGCTGGCGACCGGCAAGGCCAAGGCATCCGACTCGGTGGCGTCGTTGGGCGCGACCGCCTTCCTGGGCGGCAACCAGACGCCCTCCCAGAACGTGCTCTACCGGGTGAACGCCGGCGGATCGGCGGTCTCGTCGATCGACAGCGGGCCCTCGTGGGAAGGCGACACCAGCACGTCGAGCCCGTACCGAGGCATCTTCACGAGCGCCTCGACGTACTCGCCCTCCGCGACCGTCGACGCCACCGTGCCGGCCGGGACCCCGGTCGGGGTGTTCGACAGCGAGCGCCGACCGTCCTCCTCGCTCACTTCGATGAAGTGGACGTTCCCGGTGCAGCAGGGTCGACCGCTCCAGGTGCGTCTCTACTTCGCCAACCGCGCGAGCTCCACCAACACGCCCGGCAAGCGCATCTTCGACGTGAAGATCGATGGCACCGAGGTGCTCAGCCGCTTCGACATCGTCGCGTCCGTCGGGCACCAGCGCGGGACGATGCGGGCCTACGACATCACGAGTGACGGCACCGTCAACATCGACTTCGTCAACCGCACCAACAACCCACTCATCAATGCGATCGAGATCATCCGCACCGACATCCCGGCGCCGGTCGACGACGGCTCCCTCCGGACAGGTGAGGTCGACGCAGACGGCGCGGAGGCGGGTGGCACCGTGAGCGGTGCCGGCATCGACTGGAACACGGTCCGCGGTAGCTTCGTGGCGGGCGGCAAGCTCTACTACGGCAAGAACAACGGCACCTTCAGCTCGCGGACGTTCGTCGACGGGCTCGAGCTCGGTCCGGAGGTCGCGGTCGATCCGTACAACGACCCGAACTGGGCGGGTGTCCCGACCGGCAGCGGCAACAACTTCGACGGCAAGCTGGTCGACCTCTACGCGCAGCTCGGCAACGTGACCGGCATGACGTACGCGAAGGGCCGCCTCTACTACACGAAGTCGGGCTCCAACACGCTCTTCTGGCGCTGGTTCAGCACCGACAGCGGCATCATCGGCGCCCAGGAGTTCGTCGCTGACACGACGCGCACGTGGTCCGACACGAGCGGCATGTTCATCGCGGACGCCAAGCTCTTCGTGGCGTCGCGCAGCACCGGTGAGCTCGGTCGCTACGACCTCGGAGGGGACGGGATGCCGACGGGTGCCCGGACGCTCGTCGACGGCCCGTCGATGTCGGGCATCGACTGGCGGAGCCGGGCGCTGTTCGCCACGAACGTCATCCACCCGCCGCCGAACGAGCTGCCTACCGCAGCGATCGCGTCCAGCTGCGTCGAGCTGATCTGCACCTTCGACGGAGCCGGCTCCACGGATCCGGACGGCAGCATCGCCGTGCACGCCTGGGACGTCGCCGGGACCGCGAAGTCGGGTCAGTCGATCTCGCACACGTTCGACGAGCCCGGCACGTACGACGTGTCGCTCACGGTGACCGACAACGTCGGCGCGACCACCACGAAGACGGTCTCCGTCACCGTCGAGGGGCCGCCGGCCACGCTCGAGGAGATCAGCTTCGTCGGAGCGTCCTCGGCGTCGGCCAACAACGCCGCTCCGAGCGTGCCGGTGCCGGGCGGGATCGAGGCCGGCGACGTCATGCTGCTCACGGCCACGGTGAACAACGCGCCGACGGTGACGCCGCCGGCGGGCTGGACGCCGGTGACGACGGAGTCGACGACCAACCTCACGACGTACGCCTGGACCCGCACCGCGACCGCAGCCGACGTCGGCGCAACCGTGTCGCTCGGCCTGAGCGCCGCCGGGAAGACCGGCCTGGCCATCACCGCGTACGACGGTGTGGACACTGCCAGCCCGATCGCCTCCACCGCCGCGAACACGGCGGCCTCCACGGCGACGCACACGACACCGGACGCGACCGTCGGGTCCGGGTCATGGGTCGTGTGGTTCTGGTCGGAGAAGTCGACCGCCACGTCGTCGTGGGCCCCGGGAGCGGGAGTCACGACGCGAGCGACGGCGTACGCCACGGGAACCGCGCGCGTCTCGACACTGGTCGGCGACACCGGCGGTCCGGTCACCGGCACCGTCCCCGGAGCGACCGCGACGACGGACACCGTCAGCGGCCGGAGCGTCAGCTGGTCGATCGTGCTGCGCCCGGCGTCCTAGGCCCCTGCCTAGAATGGCGGCGCGATCGCAGAACTCGACCCGAAGGACGGCATGACGTCGACGAATGACCACGAGCTCGCCGTGTGGCTGGCCGAGCAGGCCGGTGCCGAGCTGCTGGAGGTCCGCCAGGGCGGGCTCGAGGGCAAGGAGCTGAAGGACGCCGGCGACCAGGCGAGCCAGGCTGTGCTGGCGCGCCTGCTCGCCGAGCACCGCCCCGACGACGCCGTGCTCAGCGAGGAGGCCGCCGACGACTCGGCCCGGGTCGACGCGGGACGCGTGTGGATCATCGACCCGCTCGACGGGACGCGGGAGTTCTCCGAGCCGCCGCGCGACGACTGGGCAGTCCACGTCGCGCTGTGGGAGGACGGCGACCTGGTCGCAGGAGCCGTCGCTCAGCCCGCACTCGGTGAGACGTTCAGCACGGCGGCGCCCGCGTCAGTGCCACCGCGCACCGACGGGCCGATGCGCATCGCTGTCAGCAGGAGCCGCCCGCCCGCCTTCGTCAACGCGCTCGCCGACCAGGTCGGTGCGGAGCTGGTCCCGATGGGATCGGCCGGCGTGAAGGTCATGTCGGTGGTCCGCGACCTGGCCGACGTCTACGTGCACGCCGGCGGCCAGTACGAGTGGGACTCGGCCGCGCCGGTCGTCGTCGCACGCAGCGCGGGGCTCTTCACGAGTCGCGCCGACGGCAGCCCGCTCGTCTACAACCGCACGAACCCGTGGCTCCCGGACCTCCTGGTGTGCCGCCACGAGTACGCCGACGAGGTGGCGTCGTTCGTGCGCGAGCACGCCGACGAATCCTGACGTTCGCGTCCGTCGAGCTTGGCGGGCCGCGTACGCTGTTGAGGCCATGAACGAGAGCACCACGCCGACCGAGCCGGTCGAGACCGAGACCGACGAGCCGGCGTCGACGACCCCTCCTCGCAAGCGGCGGACGCTGCGCAGGGTGCTCGTCGGGCTGCTTGCGTGCTTCGTCGTTCTCGCGCTCGTCGCGGCCGGTGGCGCCTGGTACCTGCAGGATCGGCTCGTCGGCCAGGTCGACCGGGTCGACGACGCCTTCACGGGCCTCGAGAACCGTCCCGCCCCGGCCTCCGGCGACGGGCTCAACATCCTGCTGATGGGCACCGACCGTCGCTCCGACGCGCCGACGACGGGTGAGGACGCGGAGGCACCGACCTGGCTCCCCGGCGAGCAGCGCTCCGACTCGTTGATGGTCCTGCACATCGACAGCGACCGCGACAGCGCCTCGATCGTCTCGATCCCCCGTGACTCGTGGGTGACGATCCCGGGCTACGGCCCCAACAAGATCAACGCGGCGTTCTCCTTCGCCGGCCCCTCGCTGGCTGTCCAGACCGTCGAAGAGCTGACCGATCTACGGATCGACCACCTCGCGATCGTCGACTGGGACGGGTTCCAGGAGCTCACCGACGAGCTCGGCGGTGTGACGATCAACGTTCCGGAGACCGTGCGCGACTCGGCCCGCGGCAAGACGTGGGAGGCCGGCGAGCACCAGATGGACGGCGAGGAGGCGCTGCTTTACGTGCGCCAGCGCTACGGCCTTCCGGGAGGCGACTTCGACCGGATCAAGCGACAGCAGAACTTCCTCCGGGCCCTCATGCGGCAGACGCTGTCCGGAGACACCATGAGCAGCCCCACCAAGGCGTACGGCGTCCTCAGCGCCGTCACGAAGCACCTGACGGTCGACTCCGAGTGGTCCACCGGCGACATGCGGAGCCTGGTGCTCTCGCTGCGCAACCTCCGGGCAGGCGACGTCACCTTCACCACCGTGCCCGTCAAGGGGACGGGCCGCGTGGGCGCGCAGAGCATCGTGCGGCTCGACCGGGCGAAGGGCCGCGAGCTCTGGGGCGCGGTGCGGGAGGACCGCACCCGCGAGTGGGTCGAGGAGAACGGCTCGGCTCTCCCGAAGTCGGTCAGCTGATCAGTCCGTCAGGTGATCGGCCGTCAGCTGGCCTTCGGCCTCATCTGAGCTGGATGACGGCGGTGTCGCCACCTGCTCCGACCGGGTCGAAGTGCACCGGATCGTAGAGGCTGATGCTCGCGCTGACCTCGGCCGGCCCCTTCACGAACGGGCTGGAGCCGATGACCCGGATGGAGACCTTCTTCCACGTCTGGTCGCAGACGACACCCGTCGTCCGCGCTGCGAACCCGTAGATGCGTCCTTCGTTCTGGGCGACGCTGGCGCCCCAGTCCCCGACGATCCACGGACGCTGGCAGCGCAACGACATGGTGACGGTCACCGACGAGTCGGGATTGCGGACGGCGCTGTTCACGACGGCACGGGCTGCCGGGGCGATCCACAGCCTCGAGAAGACCTGCGACTGACCGACCGGGTCGAACTCCTGCGGGTCCTGGATGTTGAGGCTCGCCTCGATGTCGGCATAGCCCGGCTCGAACGGTGCGCCGGTGGTGGACGACATCACGATCGTGCGGTGGTGCCAGGCGCCGTCGCAGCGGAACCCCTGGTCGGTGAAGAAGTCACCGTGGAGGTCGCCCTGGCGGACGTGGAGGGCGAGCTCGGAGACGATCCACGGGCTGTCGCACCGGTAGAGGATCGGGATCCGTACCGTCTCGAACTGGCCGACGCTGCCCTCCTCGCCGAGCTTGAGCTCGACCTGGGGAAGGAGGGTGACGGTGCCCTGGGCGACCGCCTGCGGCAACGGGTCCATCGTCACCGGGTCGAGCACGGTGAACCGGGCCGTCACTGCCACGGCGCCGGGGACGTACTCGTCGCCGGTGCTCGAACCGACCTCGACCTTCAGCGCGTGCCACGCGCCGTCGCACACGGCGCCGAAGGTGCCGGACCGGCTGCCCGTCACGGCACCTTGCGTGACGTCGACCTGTAGCTCCTGGACGACCAGTCCGGTGTCGCACTTCTGCTTCACCGTGACGATCGCGCTCGAGTCGAACCGGCCGATGGTGCCGGTCGATGACGGGACCTGCAGGCTGGCCGCGGGCGTCGCAGCCGAGGCGGCACCGGCCGCACCCAGCGGAGCGACGAGAGTCGCGCCGAGTAGGACCGCAGCGAGCGTGCTGATGAGCGTACGAAGTCGTGGCATGGGTCTCACCTCTCTCCAGCATGCTGCCGCGCTGCGGGTGCCGGTTGGACTGTTTTGTCTCGATACGTTCATCGCGTTGTCCGTCAAAGGGTGAAAAGTCCCGCGGAGTGACCTCGTGGTCGTGCAGTTTGTGATCAACGCACTGGTCGATCTCGGGCGACCCAAACACCTTCGGGGGAACCACACCATGAGACGAGTACCTGTCCTCGTCGCCGGGGCTGCGGCAGCGTTGTCGGCCGCCCTGACGATCTCGCCCGCCCAGGCGCACGGCGGCTACAAGCCGCCGAAGCCACCGACGCCGATCACGATCGCGGAGGGGCTGCTCAGCCCGCTCAGCCTGGCCGTCGGCCACGACGGCACCACGTACGTCTCCCAGAACTTCGCCGGGGAGCTGACGAAGGTGTCGAAGAACGGGGCGACCAAGACGCTCTACAGCTCGGGCGGTGCCGAGGTCGGCGGCGTGTCGGTCGCGGGCGACAAGATCCTCTTCGCCGAGACCGGCTTCAGCGGTGACCCGGAGAACCCGGGCGGATTCACCGGGATCAAGTCCATCGACAAGCGCGGCAAGGTCCGGGTCGTGGCCGACACCGGGGCGTACGAGCTGAAGAAGAACCCCGACCGCAAGGTGTCGTACGGGTTCCGCGACATCTCCGACGAGTGCCTCGCCCAGGTTCCGCAAGGGCCTGAGTACCCGCCGGCGAAGTACACCGGCGATCTCAACCCGCACCCGTACGCGACCGTTCCCGGGCCGTTCGGCTACACGTTCGTCGCCGACGCGGGCGCGAACACCATCCAGCGGATCAGCCCGAGCGGGAAGATCTCGACGATCGCGCTGTTCCCGCCCGTGCCGGCGGTCGCGACGGCCGAGGATGCCGCCGGGGCAGGGTTCCCCGAGTGCGTCGTCGGACTGAAGTACTACGGCGACGCCGTCCCGACGGACCTCGAGTGGGGGCCGGACGGCTGGCTGTACGTCACGCTCCTGCCCGGCGGTCTGGAAGCCCCGGGTACCGGAGCGGTGTACAGGGTGCACCCTGTGACCGGGAAGTTCAAGAAGGTCGCCGACGGGTTCTCCGGCGCGACCAACCTGGCGGTGTCGCGGAAGGGCGACGTCTACGTCACCGAGCTCTTCGCCAACCGCATCTCGCTGCTGAAGAAGGGGGCGAAGACGCCGACGACGTACGCCGAGGCCGTGCTTCCCGCGGCAGTCGAGTGGACGCCCAAGGCGTTGTACGCGACGACGGGCGCGCTCATCGGGGTTCCGATGGGTCCTGAGCCGCCGACGGACCCGCCTGGTGGCATGGTCGTGAAGTACCCGCTGTCGTGGGGACACCACCACCGCTGACACGACTGGGGACGCGGGACGGGGTCGAAACCCGTCCCGCGTCCACGGCCGGAAGGAGTCGTCGTGGCACTTCCCGAGGTCGACCCCACCGGGATGTCGTTCGGTCTGGAGATCGACGGCTTCGGCCCGTGGGCGATCGCCGACATCGTGGGACTGAAGACCGAGCAGGACGTGATCCAGTTCAAGGAGTCGACCGCTGACGGACACGTCGTCGTACGACAGCTCCCGGGCCGACCGCGCGGTGGCGAGTGCATCGTGTCGCGGCGCGTGACGGCCGACGGCGACGCCGACGCCTGGCTGGCCCAGGTGCGCTCCGGTGACATCGACGACGCACGTCGCAACGCCGTCGTCGTCCTGTACGACGCCGAGCTGAGGCCGGTGAAGCGCTACCGGCTCCGCAACGTCTGGCCGCGTGCACTCGAGGTCGTCGGGCTGGTCGCGGGGGAGGCGCGGGGGCCCGTGGAGCGCATCACCCTGGTGTACGACGACATGGAGCCTGAGACGGCCTAGCGGCCTCGGACCCGCGATGCCGGCGCCGTGGGATGCGTCGGTGCAGCGGACTATCCTGGGGACCCTATGTCTTTGCACGCCTTGGCCGAGGCCGTCGCAGCCGACCCCACTCTCGTCCGCGTGGTCTCCGACCGCCGGTCCGGGGTGACCGCGCTCGACGTTTCCGCCCCACCGTCCCTCCGTCCGTTCCTCGCCGCCACGCTCGTGCCGGCGAGCTCCTGCGTCCTCGTCGTGACCGCGACGGCGCGCGAGGCCGAGACGTTGACCGAGGAGATCGGGTCCTTGATCGGCCCGGACAACGTGGTCGACTTCCCGGCCTGGGAGACGCTCCCGCACGAGCGTCTCTCACCCCGCTCCGACACGGTCGGGCGCCGCCTCGCGGTCCTGCGACGCATCGTCCACCCCGGGTCGACGCCCGACGCCAAGCCGCTGCAGGTCGTGGTCGCGCCGATCCGTTCGGTGCTGCAGCCCCAGGTCAAGGGACTCGCCGACCTCGAGCCGGTGGCGTTCGGTCGTGGCGACGACGCCGTGCTGGAGGACGTCGTCCGCGGCCTCGCCGACGCTGCGTACGCCCGGGTCGACCTCGTCACGAAGCGCGGCGAGTTCGCGGTCCGCGGCGGCATCATCGACGTGTTCCCGCCGACCGAGGACCATCCGCTCCGTGTCGAGTTCTTCGGCGACGAGGTCGACGAGATCCGTCACTTCTCCGTCGCCGACCAGCGCTCCACCGACCCGGTCGACCACGTCTGGGCGCCGCCGTGCCGTGAGCTGCTGCTGACCGACGACGTCCGTGCGCGTGCCCGCGAGCTCGCTGCGGCCCACCCCGAGCTCGGCGAGATGCTGGAGAAGCTGGCGGAGGGCCAGTCCGTCGAGGGCATGGAGTCGCTCGCGCCGGCGCTCGTGGACGGCATGGAGCTCCTCGTCGACCTGCTGCCGGCCGACGCGACGATCCTCGTGTGCGACCCCGAACGCGTCCGGACGCGCGCGCACGACCTGGTGGCGACCAGCGAGGAGTTCCTCGCGGCGTCCTGGGCGGCGGCCGCGGGCGGAGGCAAGGCGCCGATCGACCTCGGCGCCGCCGCGTACTGGTCGCTCGCCGACGTCCGTCAGCACGTCCTCGCGTCCGCGCGTGCCTGGTGGTCGACGTCGCCGTTCCTGCTGGACGAGGAGCTGGGGTCTCGATCCTCCGCTGGCGCTCCGGCCTCGACCACCGGGGGTGGGGCTGGCGCTCCGGCCTCGACCACCGGGGCCTCGACCACCGGCGAGGCGTTCGACCGCTTCGA
The DNA here is from genome assembly GCF_041320275.1 of Mumia sp. Pv4-285. Taxonomy (NCBI): domain Bacteria; kingdom Bacillati; phylum Actinomycetota; class Actinomycetes; order Propionibacteriales; family Nocardioidaceae; genus Mumia; species Mumia qirimensis. Next base: position 1,128,144 of record NZ_CP162023.1, read on the forward strand.
CGCCGAGAGCGTCAACCTGCCGTTCGCGCCCACCCCGTCGTACCGAGGCGAGGTCGAGCGCGCCCTCGTCGACCTCAAGGGCTGGCTGTCCACCGGCACGCGCGTCGCCCTCGTCACCCCGGGCGAGGGACAGGCAGCGCGCGGTGTCGAGGTGCTCGCCGAGCACGACATCCCGGCGCGCTTCCATCCCACGATCACCGCCGACGACCTCACCCCCCACGTCGTGCACGTCGTCTGCGGCGAGATCGATCACGGTCTCGTGGGGGAGGGCATCAACCTGGTGGTGCTCACCCAGGACGACCTCGTCGGCCAGACGGCCGCCGCACCGCGCGACGACCGCAAGATGCCGTCGCGGCGCCGCAAGCAGATCGACCCGCTCGAGCTCGCGCCCGGAGACCACGTCGTCCACGACCAGCATGGCGTCGGCAAGTACGTCGAGATGATGCAGCGGACCGTCCAGGGCGCCGTTCGCGAGTACCTCGTGATCGAGTACGCCGCGTCCAAGCGCGGTCAGCCGGCGGACCGGCTCTTCGTCCCCACCGACCAGCTCGACCAGGTCACCCGCTACGTCGGCGGCGAGCAGCCGTCCCTCGACCGGCTCGGCGGCGCCGACTGGAACAAGCGCAAGTCGCGCGCCCGCAGGGCCGTCAAGGAGATCGCCGGCGAGCTGATCAAGCTGTACGCCGCGCGTCAGGCGACCCAGGGCCACACCTTCGGGCCGGACACCCCGTGGCAGCGCGAGCTCGAGGACGCCTTCCCGTACCACGAGACCCCCGACCAGCTCGCCACGATCGACGAGGTCAAGCGCGACATGGAGCGGCCGGTCCCGATGGACCGCCTGGTGTGCGGCGACGTCGGCTACGGCAAGACCGAGATCGCGGTGCGTGCCGCGTTCAAGGCCATCCAGGACGGCATGCAGGTGATCGTGCTGGTGCCGACGACGCTCCTCGTCCAGCAGCACTTCGCGACGTTCTCGGAGCGGTACGCCCAGTTCCCGGTGACCCTCAGGGCGTTGTCGCGGTTCCAGACCGAGAAGGAGTCCAAGGAGGTCCTCGACGGGCTCGCCGAGGGCTCGGTCGACATCGTCATCGGCACCCACCGGCTGCTCCAGAAGGGCGTGAAGATCCCCAAGCTCGGGCTCGTCGTCGTCGATGAGGAGCAGCGCTTCGGCGTCGAGCACAAGGAGGCGCTCAAGACGCTCCGCGCGGCCGTGGACGTTCTGTCGATGTCGGCGACGCCGATCCCGCGCACCCTCGAGATGGCGGTGACGGGCATCCGCGAGATGTCCACGATCCAGACCCCGCCGGAAGAGCGTCACCCGGTGCTCAGCTTCGTGGGCCCGTACGAGGACCGTCAGGTCGTCGCCGCGATCCGGCGCGAGCTGCTGCGCGACGGGCAGGCGTTCTACATCCACAACCGCGTCAACTCGATGGACAAGGCCGTCAAGCGCCTGAAGGACCTGGTGCCCGAGGCGCGTATCGCGATGGCGCACGGACAGATGGGCGAGCACCAGCTCGAGCAGATCATGCTCGACTTCTGGGAGAAGAAGTACGACGTGCTGGTCTGCTCGACGATCGTCGAGTCGGGTCTCGACGTGTCCAACGCCAACACGATGATCGTCGAGCGTGCCGACATGCTCGGACTCTCGCAGCTGCACCAGCTCCGCGGACGCGTCGGCCGGTCGCGCGAGCGCGCGTACGCGTACTTCCTCTACCCGCCCGAGAAGCCGCTCACCGAGACCGCGCACGAGCGGCTCTCGACGATCGCTCAGCACTCCGAGCTCGGCGGCGGCATGGCGATCGCGATGAAGGACCTCGAGATCCGCGGTGCGGGCAACCTGCTCGGCGGTGAGCAGTCGGGCCACATCGCCGACGTCGGGTTCGACCTGTACGTGCGCCTGGTCGGCGAGGCCGTCGCCGAGTTCCGCGGCGACCGTGGCGAGGAGGTGCTCGAGGTCAAGCTCGAGCTCCCCGTCGACGCCCACCTCCCGCACGACTACGTCGAGAGCGAGCGCCTGCGGCTGGAGATGTACAAGCGGCTCGCCGACGTACGCTCCGACGCCGAGGTGGCCGAGGTGCGCGAGGAGCTCGTCGACCGGTACGGCGAGCCGACCGCGCCGGTCGAGGCACTGCTCGGCGTGGCGCGGCTGCGGGTCCGGGCGCGTGACGCGGGGATCTCCGAGCTCACGGTCGCCGGCAACAACATCCGCATCGCGGGCGTGGACCTGCCGGAGTCGCGACAGATGCGGCTCAAGCGGGTCTACCCGGGATCCGTGGTGAAGTCCACCGCCAACCTGCTGCTCGTGCCGCGTCCCAAGACGGCGAAGGTCGGGGGGCAGCCGCTGCGCGACACCGAGCTCATGGAGTGGTGCCGCACGCTGATCGACACGGTCATCGCGCCGGGGGCGGCCTGATCGCCTGCGGACCTCCGGCTGGCCGTACGCTCCAGGGCCAGGCGGACGTACAGCTCGGCCGACCTCCCCGTTTGAGGTGCGAACACCTCGACTGACCGGATCCCACCTCTCAGACGGGGTGGGATCCGGTCGTTTCGGGCGCGGGCACCTCAAACGGGCTTGGCGAGGGGCCGTACGAGGCTCGGGCGGATACGGGGCTCGTCGGCGCCGAACCGGGCGAGCCGCGTCCCCGTGGCCCAGGCGTCGCCCACCCTGGCTAGGCTGTGCCTGCGTGTGTTTCGCATCACGCGAAGCCCGTCGTACGAGAGGATCCCCATGCTCCGCCGCCTGCCGCTCCGTCCGCTCCTCGCCGCCGCTGCCGCGTCGCTCGTCCTCGCAGGCTGCGGCACCGTCCAGCCGGGTGACGCCGTCGTCGTCGGTGACTCGCGGCTCTCGATGACGGAGCTGGACGAGCTCGCCGACGCCGGTTGCACGTTCCTCGCGACGTCGGCGACGGCACAGGGTTCCCCCGTGCCCGGTCAGGGCGCCGTGCGCCAGGTGATCGTGTCGCAGGAGCTCCAGCTCGAGGGTGCCGTGGCGCTCGCCGCGAAGGAGGGCATCGAGGTTCCCGAGGCTCAGTGGGAGCTCCCGCTCGCTCAGCAGGAACAGCTCAAGGAGATGTTCGACGGCGACGAGCTCGAGACGGCCAAGGAGCTCCTGGAGCGCGACTACCAGAGCCTGGCGCTGCGAGCAGCCATCGGCGGCCGGCAGGCCGGTGAGCCGGTGACCCCGGAGAACACCGAGCAGCTCACGCAACTCGGTTCGGCTGCGGTCGCCGAGGAGCTGAACCGCCTGGATCCGAGCGTCGACCCCCGCTTCGGCCTCGACGGCACCGGGCAGCCCGACCCCTCGCTCAGCCTGTCGGCGTCGAGCGAGCAGCTGGCCGAGGTCGACCCGTCGACGCTCCCCTCGAACCAGCAGTGCCACGGCGTAGAGTCGAGCGAGTGAGGATCCTCGTCACCAGCCCCCGGGTCGCTCCGGGCCTGATGACCCTGGCGGCCTGGGACGCCGTCCGCGAGGCCGACCGGATCTTCGCCCCCGACGCCGACGACCCCACCGTCGAAGCCGTCCGACAGGCCGGGTTCGCCGTCGACGTCGTGCCGTCGCCTCCCGTCCAGCCGTCCGACGACGGTGAGACCCTCTGGATCGCGCCTACCGGTGACCTCGTGTGGGCACGCCGCCTCGCCGACACGTTGGTCGCGTCCGCCGACGCCGTCTCCGACGCTGCCGACAGCGACCCGTCCGCTGCCGTCGAGGTCGTCTTCGGGTCGTACGACCTCCCGGGGGCACGCCTCCTCGATCTCGTCGCCGTGATGGACCAGCTGCGCGCCGAGTGTCCGTGGACCCGCGAGCAGACGCACGCCTCGCTCCAGCAGTACCTTCTCGAGGAGTCCTACGAGGTGCTCGACGCCCTCGACCGCGGTGACACCGACGAGCTCCGCGAGGAGCTCGGTGACCTGCTGATGCAGGTGGTCTTCCACGCCGCGGTCGCCGCCCGACCTGCTCATGCGTCGGCGGCCGGTGACGGATGGGACATCGACGACGTGGCCGCAGGCATCGTCGAGAAGCTCGTACGCCGCAACCCGCACGTCTTCGCCGACGGTGACGCCGCCACCCCCGAAGAGGTCGACGCCGCGTGGCAGCGGCTCAAGGCGACCGAGAAGCAGCGCAGCTCCGTCCTCGACGGTGTGCCGCCGACGCTCCCGGCCCTCGCGTACGCCGACAAGGTGGTGGGTCGCCTCCAGCGTGACGGTGCGCTCGCCGCGCCCGAAGGGTCCACGCTCGGCGAGCGCCTCCTCGCTCTCGTGCTCGAGGCGCGTGCGGCAGGCGAGGACGCCGAGGCAGCCTTGCGCCGTACGGTCAACGCACTGGTGCCCGCGGCTGAGTAGGTCTCGATCGCTTCGCGCCTCGACCAGCGATCGCTTCGCGCCTCGACCAGCGATCGCTTCGCGCCTCGACCGGCGCGAGGGGCTGCGGCGCGCCAGGGACGGACGCGGACGGTGCGAGCGCGTCGTGATCATAGGATGAGGACGACACAGACCATCCCTCATGAGGAGTCCGTAGTGGCAAGCATCGAAGCTGTCGGAGCTCGAGAGATCCTCGACTCGCGCGGCAACCCCACGGTCGAGGTCGAGGTTGCTCTCGACGACGGCACCATCGGTCGGGCTGACGTCCCGTCGGGTGCATCGACCGGCAAGTTCGAGGCGGTGGAGCTCCGAGACGGCGGCGACCGCTACGGCGGCAAGGGCGTCCAGAAGGCCGTCGACGCCGTCAACGAGGCGATCCGGCCCGAGATCGTCGGCCTCGACGCCGACGAGCAGCGCTACATCGACCAGACGCTCGTCCGCCTCGACGGCACGCCCAACAAGGCGCAGTTCGGCGCCAACGCGATCCTCGGCGTCTCGCTGGCCGTCGCTCGCGCGGCTGCGGACTCCGCGGGCCTCCCGCTGTTCCAGTACGTCGGCGGCTCGAACGCCCACGTCCTGCCCGTCCCGATGATGAACATCCTCAACGGCGGCGCCCACGCGGACACCGACGTCGACGTCCAGGAGTTCATGATCGCGCCGATCGGTGCCGACAGCTTCGCCGAGGCGCTGCGCCAGGGCGTCGAGGTCTACCACGCGCTGAAGTCGGTGCTCAAGTCCGACGGCCTCGCGACCGGCCTCGGCGACGAGGGCGGCTTCGCCCCGAACCTCAGCTCCAACCGTGCGGCGCTCGACCTCATCGCGAAGGCGGTCGAGACGACCGGGCTCAAGCTCGGCACCGACGTCGCGCTGGCGCTCGACGTCGCCGCGTCGGAGTTCTACAGCGACGGCTCCTACCGTTTCGAGGGGGCCCCGAAGTCGGCCGCCGAGATGACGGCGTACTACGCGGACCTCGTCGCGTCGTACCCGATCGTGTCCATCGAGGACCCGCTCGACGAGGACGACTGGGAGGGTTGGACGCAGATCACGAGCGAGCTCGGCGACAAGGTCCAGCTGGTGGGTGACGACCTCTTCGTCACCAACACCGAGCGGCTGCAGCGCGGCATCGACGAGTCCGCCGCCAACGCGCTGCTCGTCAAGGTGAACCAGATCGGCACGCTCACCGAGACGCTCGAGGCCGTCGACCTGGCACACCGCAGCGGGTTCCGTTGCATGATGAGCCACCGCTCGGGCGAGACCGAGGACACGACGATCGCCGACCTCGCGGTCGCGACGAACTGCGGCCAGATCAAGACCGGTGCTCCGGCACGCTCCGAGCGGGTCGCCAAGTACAACCAGCTCCTGCGGATCGAGGAGCTGCTCGACGACGCCGGGAAGTACGCGGGTCGTGCCTCCTTCCCGCGGCTGAAGGCCTGACGCGGTGCCGCCGACGTCGCGTCGTCCCGTCACGAGGCGCCCGGCCGCGCGGCCGGGCACCGCGAGACGCGGGCGAGCCGCGACGCCGGCGGCCTCCGAGGAGGTCGTCACCACGTACGGCGCTCCTCGCGTCACGCGCCGCATGGCGGTGCTCCTGCTCGTCCTCCTGGTGCTCGCCATCTCGTACGCCTCGAGCCTGAAGGCCTTCCTCCAGCAGCGCGACGCGCTGGCGACGGCGAGGGCGCAGATCGCGGAGTCGAGTGCCGCCATCGAAGACCTCGAGGCGCAGAAGACGCGGTTCGACGATCCCGAGTACATCGAGGCACTGGCGCGGTCCCGCTTCGGCTGGGTCAAGCCGGGGGAGATCGGCTTCACCGTCATCGACGCGGACGGCAACGCCGTCGGCAAGGGCCCGGAGCTTCCCGACGCGTCTCCGGCGGAGGTTGCCGCACCCGAGTGGTACGCGTCGTTGTGGACGTCCGTCGAGACCGCGGGCGGAGTGCCGCAGAAGACGACCCCGAAGCCCAGCGACGAGGTCGTGAAACCCCAGCAGCAGGACGAGGACCAGTGACCGACGTACCCCCGACCCAGGCCGATCTCGACGCGATCCAGGAGCAGCTCGGCCGTCCTGCCCGCGGGGTCGTCTCGATCGCCAGCCGCTGCCCGTCGGGTCACCCCAACGTCGTCAAGACGGAGCCGCGCCTGCCGGACGGCACGCCGTTCCCGACGCTCTACTACGTCACGTGCACCCGCCTCAACGGCATGATCGGCACGCTCGAGGGCTCCGGCCTGATGCGCGAGATGAGCGAACGCCTCGGCGAGGACACCGAGCTCGCCGCGGCGTACGCGCGTGCGCACGACGACTACCTGGCGACGCGCCGGGCGATCGCCGACGTCCCCGAGATCGACGGCGTCTCCGCCGGCGGGATGCCGACCCGCGTGAAGTGCCTCCACGTGCTCGTCGGGCACGCGCTCGCCACCGGGCCCGGCGTGAACCCGCTCGGCGACGAGGCCGTCGTGCTGCTCGGTGACTGGTGGACGGGCAGCACCTGCGACGGACCGGGCGCGCCGCCGGAGCAGTACGTCGCCGCGCAGGCCGCACGCGGGGCAGGCGGGCAGTGACCCGGAGGGTGGCCGCGATCGACTGCGGCACAAACTCGATCCGGCTGCTCGTCACCGATCTCGACGCGGAGGCCGGCACGGCGGACGACCTCGTACGCCGGATGGAGATCGTCCGGCTCGGCTACGGCGTCGACCGCACAGGGCACCTCGACGAACGTGCTCTCTCCCGCACGTTCGCGGCGTGCGAGGACTACGCGGGCGTCATCGCGGAGGCGGGGGCGGAGCACATGCGGTTCGTCGCGACGTCGGCCACCCGTGACGCGGACAACGCCGCGGAGTTCGCGGCAGGCGTCCAGGAGAGGCTCGGCGTACGCCCCGACGTCGTGAGCGGGTCCGAGGAGGCCGCGCTGTCGTACGCCGGTGCGGCGCGTGATCTCCCGGACGTCGATCAGCCCGTGCTCGTCGTCGACCTCGGTGGTGGCTCGACGGAGCTGATCCTCGGTCGCGACGGCCGCGCGGAAGCCGAGCAGTCGCTCGACATCGGCTCGGTCCGGATGACCGAACGCCACCTGCGCAGCGACCCGCCGACCGCGGCCGAGATCGCGGCGTGCGTCACGGACGTCGACGCGGCGCTCGACCGGGCGCAGGTCGACGTCGGTGCGGCGCGCACGGTCGTCGGCGTCGCCGGCACGATCACGACGGTGGCCGCGTACGTCCTCGGGCTCGAGCAGTACGACTCCTTTCGCATCCACCACGCGCACCTGGCTGTCGCCGACGTGATCGCCGCGTGCGAGGCGATCATCGCCGCGTCGGTGGAGGAACGGCGCTCGTGGCCGTTCATGCACCCGGGGCGCGCGGACGTCATCGGAGGCGGCGCCCTGATCGTCGCGCGGCTGCTGGCACGGACGACGCCCGAGGTCCTCGTCATCTCCGAGCACGACATCCTCGACGGCATCGCCTGGTCGCTGGCGTGAGGCTTCTACCATGGGCGGACCGTCTCTGGTAGAAGGTAGACTCCTTCCATGAGTCTCAACATCAAGAACGAGCGCACCCATGCGCTCGTCCGCCGACTCGCGGAGCTGTCCGGCACGAGCCAGACAGCAGCAGTCGACGACGCCGTACGCCGTCGGCTCGCCGAGCTTGAGTCGAGCGTGCCCGCGCGCCGATCGGTTGATGCGATGCGGGTGGACAGGCTCCTCGTCGAGTTCCGCCGAGATCTGACCGACGACGACCGCGAGGCGATGCGCCGGGCAGACGAGACGCTGTACGACGAGCAGGGCCTGCCGCAGTGATCGTGGACACGTCGGCGATCGTGGCGATCCTGCTCGACGAACCCGGCGCTGAGGCCCTGTCCAGCGCGCTTCTCTCAGCCATCGAGCCGACGATGTCTGCGGCCACTCTCGTCGAGCTGTACGCCGTCGTCGATCGCCGGTCGACTCCCCAGCAGCGTCGCAGGCTCGACCGACTGCTCGACGCGTACGGCATCGCGGTCGTGCCGTTCACGCCGGCGCAGGCGGTCATCGCCCGCGACGCCTACCGTGACTTCGGCCGGGGCAGCGGACACGCAGCTCGCCTGAACCTCGGCGACTGCTTCGCCTACGCGCTGGCCACCGATGCCGCCAAGCCCCTGCTCTTCGTCGGCGACGACTTCCGCCATACCGACATCGAGCCCGCGCTCGCTCCGTAGGCCTCAGGCGCCGATCGCCTCCGGGACCCGCACCGCCCACAGCTGACGCAGGATCCCGTCCAGCACGTCGGTCCGATCGAACTGGAGCGCGTACCCCCGTGCGGCTTCGGCCTGCCGGGCCCGGTCGTCGGGACTGGTGTGCAGGACGGCGTGGTCGATCGCAGCGGCGATGCCGTCCGGGTCCTCGACGCCGACGATCGTCGCGTGGTCTCCGACGGCCTCACCGATGCCACCGGTCTGCGTCGTCACGATCGGTCCGCCGCCGGCGAGCATCTTCTCGACGAGGGCGATGCCGAAGGTCTCGACGAACTCGGGGCGCGGCTTGCTCGGCAGGACGAACGCCGCGCACCCCGCCATCAGCAGGGGCTTCTCGACGTCGTCCACGTCGTCGAGAAAGGTGATCCGGTCGGCGACCGGGGAGGCGGCGGCGTACGCCCGCAGCTCAGCCGCCTCGGGCCCGCGTCCCGCGACGACCAGCCGCACCCTGCCTGCGGCGGCACTACGGGCGTACCCGTCGATGAGGTCGTCGACGCCCTTGGCGGCCGCGAGCCGCGACAGGAAGAACACGTAGCCGTCGCGCTCCAGGCCCCGTGCTGCCAGCGCGGCGTCGACGGCGCCGGGCTCCAGGTCGGTGTAGGCGCGGGTGTCGACAGCGGGGTACGAGATGCCGATCCGGGTGCGGCACTGCTCCGCGTACCGCGTGCCGTGGCGGGCGTCGACGTCCTCGGCGCACGCGACAACGAGGTCGCGGGTGTACTCGGAGACGGCGAGGCACACGTCGTTGCTCAGGTAGGTCGAGAGCACGTGAGCGGCGGCACCGAAGCGGTCCGCCTCGATGCAGGACCGTACGACGTTCGTGACGTCCGAGCCGACCGCCTCCGCGACCGTGGTGACGTCGACGGGCAGGCCCGTCGTACGTGCGATGCGTACGGCGTCGGTCACGGCCGTCGTGTGCGGGCTGAGGTACAGCGAGAGCGCGACGGTCGGGACGCCGTCGGTGAACAGCTCCACGAGCCGCCCGGTGATCCCCGCCAGGAAGCGGCCGTCAGGGACCTTGTAGTCCCCGACGGGCTCGGGCCGCTCGACGGTGATCCCGGGCGAGTACGGGAGGACCGAGTCCAGCGGCTTGAGCGGGAGCCCGGCCTCCTCGAGGCGGTCGACCGGCCACGTGACGATGCGGACGTCGGTGAAACCGCGAGACAGCGCAGCCTCCGCGAGGTTGCGCGCTTCCCCGGAGTGCCCGCAGATCACCGGATCTGCGCGGACGACGATGACGAGACGGTTCGGCGGCTGCATGATCATGACACCCCGTTCGGTGGAGAGACGGCGAGGACGTCCGCGCGGCGGGTGCCGGCGGGAAAGGACGGGGGGAAGGACGCGGGATCGCGTCCCCACGAGCTGGGTACGGGGCCGAGCTCGAGGAGCAGGCGTCCTCCGCGGTGCAGCTCGGCGCCGTCGAGCCACGTGCGGGCGAGCGGTCTGCCGTCGAGCCAGGCGGCCTGGACGTACTGCGGGGGAGTGTCCGGGCCCGGCTGGACGAAGCCTGTCGTCTCGATCTCGAGCCGCCCCGAGGGGAGATTGAGGGTGGCGGCGGAGAACGACGGCGCGTTCACGAGGAAGACGTTCTGGCCCGCGACCGGGAACAGCCCGAGGGACGCCCAGACGTACCAGGAGCTCAGTCCGCCGGAGTCGTCGTTGCCCGGCAGCCCGCCTGGACCGGTGCCGAACCGCTGGTGGACCGCCGCGTGCACGATCTCGGCGGTCCGGTCCGGACGCCCGGCGTAGTGGTACGCCCAGGGCGCCTCCATGTCCGGCTCGTTGTTGAGTCCTTCGAAGCGGTCCAGGGCGTAGCCGACGGCCATCTCCTCCGCACCGGGACGCGAGCCGGGCTGCTGCACCGCGGCGGCGCCGTACCCGAAGAAGCGGTCGAGGATGGCGACGAACGTCTCCGCCCCTCCGGCCAGCGCGATCCGTGCCGCCATGTCGTGCACGAGCCGGAAGGAGTAGTTCCACCGCCCGCCCTCGTAGTACGTCGAGTCGAGCAGCAGGCCCGTCTCGGGGTCGAAGGCGCTCGTCCAGCCGGCCGCGTACGGCTCCAGCTCGGTGACCAGCGCCTTGTCACCGACGTGCTGCGCGACCTGCTGGGTGCACCAGTAGCCGAACGCCAGGTCGAGCGTGTGGCTGATCGGGTGCGCGACGCCGCGGAGGAGGTAGTCCTCGCCGTACGCCCGCCGCAGGTCGTTGTGCATGTGCACGAGGGCCCAGTCCCAGTCGATCCCACCGATCCCGAGGGCGCACAGGTCGGCGAGGAACGTCTGCGCGAGCGCGCTGGCCTGGCGGGAGAACACGTCGGCTCCGCGCGCCATGCGGTAGCCGATCGGGAGGTTGCCCTCCTCCTCGCACACGTGCAGGAGGGCGTTGGCGAGCTCGGCGGCGCGTTCGGGCACCAGCGCGGTCAGCAACGGCAGCTGCGTGCGGTAGATGTCCCACATCGTGCTGATGTCGAAGGCGAACGGGCCGTCGGTCGGCCAGAACGGGCTCTCGTTCGGGGCCAGGCAGGGCTTGACGAGCGAGTGGTAGAGCGCGGTCTCGAAGACTGTGCGGCGGTCCGCGTCGGGGCAGTCGATCTCGATCAGACCGAGGTGCTCGTCCCACGCACGCGCCGTGTCCTTCCGGCGTACGGCGAAGCTGGTCCGGGACGGGCCGCAGTCGGCGTGCAGGTTGTCACGCGCCTGGTCCGTCCCCCGCAGTGAGAAGCCGAGGCGCAGCTCGACGACCTGACCCGCGGTCGTCGGGCCGGCCCACATCACACCGAAGGGGCGCAACGTCGTCGTCCGGATGTCGCTGAAGTCGAGGCGGCTGCCGCCGGCCATCAGCCGCCGGTCGTACCAGAGCATCTGCCGCCAGCGCTCTGCGTCGCTCTCGAGGTGCACGGCGAGCGGCGCGCCCTCGACGACGATCTCGCCGCGGGCGACGCCGGGTGCGACGGACTCGAGGTGCGACCGCAGGGGCACGGTGGCGCCGTACGGGATGGCGAGGCCGCCGAGCGAGAGGTCGACGACGAGCCGGGCGTCGTGGTGTGCCGGGAAGGTGTAGCGGTGGACCGCGCTCTTGGGCCCGACGGTGACCTCGCAGTGGACCCCGGAGTCGAGCGTCGCGGCGTACCAACCGGGTCCGGCCTCCTCCTCGTACAGGCCCCAGGTGCGACCGAGCGCATCGAGCGGCTCGAGCATCGGGGTGACGCGGAAGTAGTTGTAGTACTTGCGGATCGCGCCGGTCCCCGACTGCTGGAAGTGGGTGAACCCGGAGGCCACCTGGTCGTCGAAGATCGCCGTCGGCACGCCCTCCGTGCTCAGGTCGTAGCGCCCGTAGCCGGTCGGGTAGGCGCCCGAGTAGGCGCACGCCGAGACCATCCCGAGGGGGTGGCAGGCACCGGGGTGCGTGTTGCCGACCTGCGGCTTCGGCGACCACCAGGTGGCTGCCAGGCCGGTCGAGGTCGGCAGGTCCGTCGCGGACGTGCCGATGAAGGGGTCGACGACCATCGGACCTCCCCTCGTGGCTGCGTGGCGTGGACGCTACGGGCGCCACGTGTCGAGAGGGTTTCGGGCCGGTGAAGGTTGGCTTCACGCGCTACGACACCCGGCGCTCGACCCCGACGTGCATCCGAGAGGTACGGGGGGCATCGACCTCGTCGAGCAGTGCGAGCGCGAAGTCGTCGTACGTGATGCGGCTGTCCGCGTCGGCGGGCGCCACGGCGTACCCGCCCGTCGAGGTGCCGCCGTGGTCGAAGTCGCCGGAGGGCGACAGGGCAACCCAGTCGAGGCGCTCCGCGGCCGCCGCGAACCCCTCGGTCGCCGCGGCGTGGGCCAGGTAGAAGGCGCGGTGCTCGTTCGGGTAGGCGTCGGTGTCCATCAACGCCGTCCCGTCGGTGGTCGGCAGCAGCGAGGCGAGACCGACCCACACCAGCCGCCGGACTCCGGCATGTTCCAGTCCCGACACCAGGGCCCGCGAGGCGGCGACGAACCACGCGCGCGGATCCGTCGCGGACAGGTCGTACACGGTGGCGATCACCGCGTCGTGACCCACCGCGAGTGCGGCGAGCGCGTCCGCGTCCGTGACGTCTCCCGCCGCGAGCGTGACGCTCTCACCGCTGAGATCGGTGTACCGTGCCGGGTCGCGTACGACGGCGGTCACCGCGTGTCCGCGGCGTACGGCCTCGGTGGTGGCGGCGCGTCCGGCGCGCCCTCCGGCCCCGACGATCATGATCTTCCCCATGCCGAACCTCCTGTGCTCTCACCGACGATCTGCCGGCGGGTGGACGCTAGCCCGGAGGCTGGTTTCGGTTCGGAAACCGTCACGGGCCGCGACTAGGCTGGACATGTGCTTGCGCCACTCGATCCGGACATGTTCGATCCCGTCTGCCCGTCGTCGCTGTCGCCGGTGCGGGTGGGCGACAAGTGGGGCGCCCTGATCGTGCGGTGCCTCGCCGACGGTCCCCGTCGCTTCGGCGAGCTGCGGGTCCCGCTGCGGGGGATCACGGCGAAGGTCTTGACGTCGTCGCTTCGGACGCTCGAGCGCGAGCGGCTCGTCGCCCGCACAGAGCTCCCGGGGCGGCGCGTCGAGTACGCCCTCACCGACCTCGGTCGCAGCTTGCTCGTCCCGCTGGACGCGATGTGCGCGTGGGCAGACGCGCACTGGGACGAGATCCTCGACGCCGCCGACGACGCGCTCGCGCGCGAAGGGGCGGTGGCCCACTGACGTCCATGCAGTTCACCTCACCCGTCACGCCGGGCACGGGATGGCCGGACGATCCCGCGACTCCTCGCACGCCGGTGGCGCAGGACGCGGCCGAGGTGCGGGAGCTCGCCGCCGGAGCCGGCGCGCTGCTCGAGCTCGAGGCGCGCGTGAGCGTGTGCCGCGCGTGTCCCCGGCTGGTCGAGTGGCGGGAGGACGTGGCGGTCATCAAGCGTCGTGCGTTCGCCGACGAGCCGTACTGGGGGCGACCGATCCCGGGCTGGGGCGACCCGGCGCCGAAGCTCCTCGTGGTCGGTCTCGCGCCGGCCGCGCACGGCGGCAACCGCACCGGACGCATCTTCACCGGGGACCGGTCGGGCGACTGGTTGTTCGCGTCGATGCACCGTGTCGGGCTCGCCGCGCAGGAGACGAGCATGCACGCCGGCGACGGCCAGCGGCTGATCGGCGGTCGCATGGTCGCGGCAGTCCGCTGCGCGCCGCCTGCGAACAAACCGACCACGGATGAACGCGACACCTGTGCACCCTGGCTGGAGGAGGAGTTCCGTCAGGTGCTGCCCTCCGTTCGCGTGATCGTCGCTCTCGGCTCCTACGGTTGGGACGCGACGCTGCGGACGATGGCGGCGTCGGGTGCCGTGGTCCCACGGCCGCGGCCGAAGTTCGGACACGCGGTCGAGGCCACACTCCCGAAACCTGAGGGCGGTACGGTCCAGCTCCTGGGCTGTTTCCACCCCAGCCAGCAGAACACGTTCACAGGACGGTTGACCGAGCCCATGCTCGACGCCGTCATGACCCGCGCGAAGGAGGTCAGCGATGACTGAGGAGATCACCCAGACGCACGCCACCGGAGTTGCCGGCCGATTGGTCGACCTTCTCGTGCAGGTGTACGGCGAGGCGCCGCCGGTCACGTTGACCGCGTGGGACGGCTCGCGCGTGGAGCCCGAGTCAGGTGAGGTCGCGATCGAGGCTCGCATCGAGTCACGGCGTACGGTCCGCCGCCTGATGTGGTCCCCCGGGCAGGAGGGCATCGCCCGCGCGTACATCGCCGGTGAGCTCACCATCGACGGCGACCTCGAGACGGCTGTCCGCCTGATGCGCGACTACGTCGAGCACGCCTCCGCCAAGCGTGCGCTGGAGCCGGCCGACCGTCGGGAGGTGCTGCGCCTCACCGTCCAGCTCGGCGCCGTCGGTCCCGCGCCGCGAGGGCCGTCGGAACCGGTCGACGCGGTCACCGGCTATCTGGACGTCACCGGCCAGATGCGTGCGGAGCTGCCGCCCGCGCTCGCTGACACGGTCCTCGCGCACGGCGGCGACGAGGGCGCGGGACGCGCCGAGATCGTCTACACCGACCCCGCGCCGCTGAGCGCCTCGATCGCGCGGTGGGAGAGCGAGGGTCTCGTCGTCGACGCCGTACGCGAGGTGGTCTCCGACGAGCGCGACCGCCTGCGCGACGTGGGCCGCCGGCTCGACGAGCACTGGGACGCCGTCGTCGACGCGGTCGGCGCCCAGCACGCACGGATGTGGAAGGTCTCCCTCGTCCTCGTGCGCGACAACCTCGAGCGCCGATCGGTCCGTGCGTACGAGATCACCGGCACGACCGCCACCGCCTGACCGCGAGCCACTCGCGCGCGTTCGCGAGCCACTCGCGGGCGTGCGTCAGAATGGGCGCACGCTCCTGTAGCCCAACCGGCAGAGGCAGACGGCTTAAACCCGTCGCAGTGCGGGTTCGAATCCCGCCGGGAGCACTCGAACGCGTGCCTCAGCGGGCGATCTCCTGGTGGAGGTAGAAGGCGCGTTCGCCGGTCTCGGCCTCGATCATCGTGAACCCGTGCCGCTGGTAGAAGCGCTGCGTGTCGACGTCGCCCTCGTCGACGTTGATCTCGATCAGGTCGATCGCGTGGTCGCGCGCGTGGGCGAGCAGCAGCTCGATCACTCCCGACCCGATGCCCTGGCTGCGCAAGGGCGGGATCACGTAGAGCTCGTCGAGCAGCGCCACGCTGCCCTCGACCCAGACGTTGGGACGCAGCGTCACGAGTGCCACGGCCCGCATCGGCGAGCCGGCGACGATCGCGAACGTCTCCGGCCCGCCGAGAAGGGTACGTAGCCGAGGGGCGAGCACGTCGGCTCCCGGTGAGGGCCACTCGTACTCGATGTTGAAGTCGTGCAGCAGCCCGGCGATCTCCTCGGCGTCCTCCGGTGTCGCGAGGCGCGGTTCGTAGGTCTCTGGTGCCATGGACGCCAGACTAGTGTCGCATCGCCTTAGCCCGCCTCAGCGCGCGAACAGGCCGTCCGGGTCGTGAGCACGGCGTACGGCGTCGAGCCGGTCGAGCACGTCCGCGGGCCAGGTCCGCGCGACCTGGTCGGGGTCGTACGGGTCGCTCATCCAGTTGGGCGAGAGGTGCGGCGAGCGCCACGGCGCGATCGCCTCCTCGACCTGCGCGAACGCGCCGGGCAGCACGTCGGCGAAGAGCGCCGGGTCGGGGACACCGAGCATCGTGAGGGTGTAGTCGAGGTCCCGGAAGCCGACCGCGGACTGCTGCGGCGACCCGGCCTTCATCGCGCCGCCGACGTGCCGGACCTCCAGACCCATGATCGGCAGGGTCGTGCCCGGACCGGCGAGTCCGAGCACGGCGTCGGCGAGGTCGCGGTTGACGTGGGTGAGGAAGGCGCCACGCAGGAACGACGGTCCTGGCTCCGTCGGGTCGTTGGTGATCCGGGCGACCTCGGCGAGCGGGAGCGGACCGAGGTCGTCGAGATAGACCGTGCCGAGCTCGCGCAGCGGCTTGGTGATCCGTTCGGCGTCGTCGACCGCGCCGGGGTAGGCGACGTGGAGCGCGAGGAGGTGCTTGCCCCGCATCGGGTCGGGGATGAAGGGCAGGTCGGGTAAGCGGATGATCATGCCGCTGGTCGTGACGTCAGCGGGCGCGGTGGTCGTCCAGTCGAGCCAGCGCGTGTACGGGTCGGTGCTCTCCTCGAGGTCGAAGAAGAGCGTCCCGGCGTAGAGCGACGGCACCTCGGCGAGCGCGACGGTGATCTGCGTGACCACGCCCAGGCCGGTCTTGCCGCCGCGCAGCGCCCAGAGCAGATCGGCGTCGCCGTCCTCCGACGCCTCGACCACGGCGCCGTGCCCGGTCACCACGCGGGCGGCGATGACGTGGTCGGAGCCGAAGCCGTGACTGCGTGCGAGCGGCCCGATGCCTCCACCGACGAGGAAGCCGACGACGCCGACGTTGGTCGAAGACCCGCTGACGGGAGCGAGGCCGTGCTCGGCTGCGGCGGTCACGACGTCGGCCCAGCGGGTGCCCCCGCCGACCGTCGCGGTCCTCGCCTGGGGGTCGACCACCACGGACGAGAGGTCGCCGAGCGCCAGCACGATGCCGGACGCGTACGGAGCGTGGGCGCCGTGGCCGGTCGAGTGCAGGTGGAGCGCGAGTCCTTCCGCGCGAGCGAAGCGGACGGTCTCCACCACGTCCTCCTCGGTGGCCGCGTGGACCACGACGTCGGGGTCGTGCTGGATGGAGAGGTTGAACGCCGTCGCTCCTGCGGTGTGGTCGCCCTCGTCGCGCGTCGTCAGCGTCCCGGTCAGGAGGCGGCGCAGTGCGGAGTAGTCGGTCATCGGTGCTCCTCGGTCGATTTCTGGTCTCTTACCCTTACGACGACGCAGCGTGCACGGATGTGAGGTCTGTCGGTGGTTCAGGGCAGTATCGGACTCATGGAACTGGTGCTCGACCGCGACGAGACGACGGCCGGAGAGTCACGTCAGCGACGCTCCCTGATGGACGTGAGCTATCGCATGCTGGGTTCGGCGGTCGAGGCCGAGGACGTCGTGCAGGAGACCTACGCGCGCTGGTTCGCCCTGTCCGACGCCCAGCGCGAGGAGATCGAGCGCCCCACCGCGTGGCTCGTCCGGGTGGCGAGCCGCATCTGCCTCGACGTCCTCGGCTCGGCGCGTGTCCGCCGCGAGCAGTACGTCGGAGAGTGGCTGCCCGAGCCGCTTCCCGAGGACGGACGCTGGTCCAGCCAGGCCGCGGCAGCGTCCTCCAGCGACCCGGCCGACCGCGTGACCCTCGACGAGTCGGTCGGCATGGCGATGCTCGTCGTGCTCGACACGATGACACCGGCCGAGCGGGTCGCATTCGTGCTGCACGACGTGTTCGCGTTCACCTTCGCCGAGGTCGGCGAGGTGCTCGAGCGCAGCCCGGCCGCGTGCCGCCAGCTCGCGACGTCGGCGCGCCGACGCGTGCGCACCGCGCAGGTCGGGGGCGTCCGCCAGCGGAACGACGCCGACGTGGTCTCGGCCTTCCGGGCGGCGTGGGAGACCGGCAACCTGGCGGCTCTTCTTGCCGTGCTCGACCCGGCCGCGACCGTCGTCGCGGACGGCGGCGGCAAGGTGGCCGCCGCCCTGCACCCGGTCGTCGGCGACGCCGATGCTGCGGCGTTCTTCCTCGGGGTGCGCGACCGCGCGCGGGGCCTGGAGATCGAGGGGCGGGTCGTGAACGGAGAGCCCGGGCTGGTGGTGCGCCTCGACGGTGAGATCGTGTCGGTCCTCGCGCTTCACGTGGTCCGCGGCAGGGTCAGCGACGTCTGGATCGTGCGCAACCCCGACAAGCTGCGACCCTGGCGCGGCTGAAGGTCAGCGGGCGACGCCGGTGAGGGCGATCGCCATCGCGCCGAGCGCTCGGACCGCCTCGTTGGCGTCCTCGTCGGGATAGCCACGGGTGCACACCGCCATCACCACCGAGCCGGCGCCCGGCGCACCGAGGAATGCGACGTCGTGGCGGATGGCGTCCACCGACCCTGACTTGCTGCCCCACACGACGCCGTCCGGCATCTCGGCCGCGATCAGCGGGTCGGTCTGGCGGGCGAGCAGGTCGGTCATGAACCGGGTGCTCTCGGGCCCGGCGAGCTGCCCCGAGACGATGGCAGCCATCAGCGCGGTGAGGTCCGCGGCGGTGACGAGGTTGCTCGCGCCGTACGCGTCGGCGGCCGCTTGGTCGCCGTACTGACGGTGCATCCGGCTGTCGTGTGCTCCGGCGTCGGACAGCACCGTCGCGATGGCGTCGAGGCCGACGCGCTCGATGACCATGTTGGTCGCCTCGTTCGAGGAGACGATGATCATCCGCTCGAGCACGTCGCCGAGCGGCATCGGCTCGCCTGCGGGCGCCATGCCGTGGTCGACGTCGTCGGGCACGAGACGATACTCGGGCGCGTCAGGGACCTGGCTGGTGAACGTGTCACGGCTGATCAGGGGCGTGTCGAGCGTCAGGTCGCCCGACTCGATGAGGCGCACCGCAGCGACGAGCGGCGCGAGCTTGATCGTGCTCGCCGCATAGAACACCTCGCGGGCCCCCCGTTCTGCGAGCACGTCTCCGCTCGCGGTGGCGATCCGGTACGCGATGACCGGTGTCCCGTCGCTGTAGGTGGCCTTGACCGACATGTCATCCTGCCTTTCTCGTGGCTTCGTGGACGACGCGCGCGAAGGCCTCGACGAGCGCCCGTGACTGGCGCTCGTTGACCTCTGCGTCGTCCTCTGCTGCTGCGACCAGCGCCGCACGGTCGAACCCGTCGGTGGCGAGCTCCGCCTCGTTCCAGGTGCGCAGCCGGTCAGGCCCGGTCTCGGGGTGGAACTGCAGGCCCCAGGCGCACACGCCGACCCGGAATGCCTGCACGGTGCAGGCATCACTGGTGGCGAGCAGATCCGCGCCCGGGGGCAGGGCCGTGACGCTGTCGCGGTGGTTCTGGATCATCCGCAGCGAGACGTCCGCGACGAGGTCACCGAAGACCGGGTCCTCCGCCGCAGCGGGCAGCAGGTCGACGGGGCACGAGCCGCGCTCGGTCTCGCCGGAGTCGGCGGTGACGTCGCCGCCCGCGCACAGTGCGAGCATCTGTGCTCCGAGACAGATGCCGAGCAGCGGCATCTCGCGCTTGAGCGCCTCGACCGTGAGCTCGCGCTCATGAGGCAACCAGGGGGCACGGTCGTCGGCGTCGGGCATGAACCCGCCACCGAGCGTGACGATCCCGTCGTACGCGTCCAGCGACCGAGGCAGCTCGTCGCCTGAGACGACGTGGCCGTCGAGTCCGGCGGCCTCCAGCCATCCGACGAGGCGACCCGGGCCGCTCGTGGGGGAGTTCTGGACGACGAGGACCGCAGGGCGGGTCGTCGCGCCGTCGTCAGTGCGCGGTGACATCGGCGGAGAAGTGGCAGGCGGCGAGATGGTCGGGAGATGCCTGTGGTGCGAGCTTCGGGCTCTCGGTGCGACAGACGACGGGGATCGGGCGCCGCTCCGACGACGAGGGGTCGACCCGCGACTCCAGCAGCGGCGCCAACCAGCACCGCGTGTGGAAGTGGCACCCCTGCGGGGGGTCGACAGGCGACGGCATGTCGCCCTCGAGCACGATCTCTCGCCGCTGGTCGCGAAGCGTCGGGTCAGGCACGGGGACGGCCGACATCAGCGCCCGTGTGTACGGGTGACCTGGCGCCTCGTACACCTCGGCGTCGGTGCCGCTCTCGACCAGCCGGCCGAGGTACATCACGGCGACCTCGTCGGCGATGTGGCGGACCACCGAGAGGTCGTGGGCGATGAACAGGTACGAGAGCCCGAGGTCGTCCTGGAGCTCCTCGAGCAGGTTGATGACCTGGCCCTGGATCGACACGTCGAGCGCGGACACCGGCTCGTCGCACAGCAGGATCTTGGGGCTGACGGCGAGGGCTCGCGCGATACCGATCCGTTGGCGCTGCCCGCCCGAGAACTGGTGGGGGAAGCGGTGGATGTGGTCCGGGTTCAGCCCAACCCGGTCGAGGAGGTCGCGGACGGCCTTCTCCTTGCCGCCGGGGGGTACGGCGTCCGGGTGGATCGCGTACGCCTCACCGACGATCTCGCCGACGGACATGCGTGGGTTGAGCGACGTGTACGGGTCCTGGAAGACCATCTGGATGTGGCGGCGCAGCTCGCGGCGGTCGGCTCTGCCCAGGTCCGAGACGTCCTGGCCGTCGACGAGGATCTGACCCCGGGTGGGCTTCTCGATGCCGACGAGGACCTTCGCGAGCGTCGACTTGCCCGAGCCGGACTCCCCGACGAGACCGAGCGTCTTGCCTCGGCGCAGCGACAGGGACACCCCGTCGACCGCCTTGACCTCGCCGACCTGCCGCTTCAGGACGACACCACGGCGGACCGGGTAGAACTTCGCGAGGTCACGGACCTCGAGCACGACGTCATGGTCGGTCATGGTTCATCACCTCCTCGGCGAAGTGGCAGGCGGACGTGCGGTCGTACGGCAGGGAGACCTGGGGCGGCGGCGGGTCGCTCCGGCAGACGTCCTCGGCGAACACGCAGCGCGGATGGAACGCGCACCCGGCGGGGACGTTGGTCGGGTCCGGCGGTCGACCGGGGATGACCGCGAGCCCACCACCCTTCTGGTCGAGGCGTGGGATGGACCCGAGCAGCGCGCGCGTGTACGGATGGGCGGGCGCCGCGTACACGTCGAAGACCGAGGCCTGCTCCACAGCACGGCCGGCGTACATGACCGTGACGTCGTCGGCGACGTTCGCGACGACCCCCATGTCGTGGGTGATGAGGATCAGCCCCATCTCGCGCTCTGCCTGGATCTCGCTGAGCAGTCGCATGATCTGCGCCTGGACCGTGACGTCCAGCGCCGTCGTCGGCTCGTCGGCGATGAGGACCTCCGGGTCCATCGACAGGGCCATCGCGATCATCACGCGTTGGCGCATGCCGCCCGAGAACTGGTGCGGGTACTCCTTCACGCGCTGCTTGGCGTTCGGGACCCGGACCAGGTCGAGGAGCTCGATCGCGCGCTTGGTGGCGTCGCGTCGGGACAACCCGTGCCGCGCGCGGAGGGCTTCGGTGAGCTGCCAGCCGACGGTGTGGACCGGGTTCAGCGCAGCGAGGGCGTCCTGGAAGACCATCGCGATGTGCTCGCCGCAGACCGCGCGGTGAGCCTTCTGGCCGAGGGCGAGCAGGTCGGTGCCGCCGAAGGTGATCGAGCCGCGGACGATGCGCGCCGGGGGCTGCTGCAGCAGCCCCATCACGGCGAGCGAGCTCACGCTCTTGCCGCTCCCGGACTC
Organism: Mumia sp. Pv4-285; assembly: GCF_041320275.1. NCBI lineage: Bacteria > Bacillati > Actinomycetota > Actinomycetes > Propionibacteriales > Nocardioidaceae > Mumia > Mumia qirimensis. The sequence goes on from NZ_CP162023.1 coordinate 1,149,521, forward strand.
ACCGACGATCGCGAGCGTGCGACCGGCGGTCACGGAGTACGAGAGTCCGTCGACGGCACGCACGACCCCGTCCGGGGTGGCGAACTCGATCGCGAGGTCCTCCACCTGGAGGAGGGGAGCGGGGGTGCCGCTCGGGGTGGGATCCAAGGTCACGTCAGCCCTCACTTCAACTTCGGGTCGAGAGCGTCGCGGAGGTTGTCGCCGATGACGACGAACGACAGCACCGTGGCCATGAGGCAGCCGAGCGGGAAGAGCAGGAGGTACTCGGAGCCACCGGTGAACCACTGCGACCCCTCCTCGATCATGATTCCCCAGCTCACCGCCGGCGGCCGCACGCCGATGCCGAGGAACGCCAGCACCGCCTCGGTGCCGATCACCGCCGCGATCGCCGTCGGGACCAGCGCCGTCACGGTGCCGATCGCGTTGGGGAGGATGTGGCGCACCATGATGCGGAGGTCGGAGGCGCCCATCACGCGTGCCGCCGTGACGTAGTCGAGGTTCTTCGTCTCGAGTACGCTCGCCCGGACGTAGCGGGTGTAGCCCATCCACGCGAACATCGTCAGCACGATCGCGGGCTGCGCGATGGTCGTCACCGGCCCGTCGCCGAGGTCCACGTTGCGGAACAGCGACAGCAGCAGCAACGCGGCGAGCAGCAGCGGGATGACCAGGAAGACCTCGACGATCCGCGAGACGACGGCGTCGACGATGCCGAGGTAGTAGCCGGAGATCGTGCCGAGCGTGACACCGATGAGCACCGACACCGCGACGACGATGAACGCCAGCAGCAGCGACGGTCGGGTGCCGTGCACGAGCTGTGCGAGCACGTCGCAGCCGTACGCGTTCGTGCCGAACGGGTGCTCACCACCGAACCACTGCGGTGGGATGCGCGAGTCGGCGATGTCGCACCGCTGCGGGTCCTTCGACGTGAAGAGGAAGGGGAACAGCGCCACGAGCAGGAAGAAGACGGCGACGATCGTCGCGAGGATGACGTCGGGCCGTCGCCGCAGCGAGCGGAACGCCTCCGACCACAGCGACCGGGACGGGCCGCCGCTCTGGGTCTCCTCCGCGATCAGCGCGGAGACGCTGGGGTCACTCATAGCGGATCCTCGGGTCGAGGGCGGCGTAGACGACGTCGACGACGATCATCACCACCACGGTCACGACGGCCAGCAGCGTCACGATGCCGATGACGACGCTGACGTCGCTGTCCTGGACTGCCTTCCACAGCACGCCGCCCATGCCGTAGATGTTCATCATCCCTTCGGTGATGACGGCACCGGCGAGTGCTTCGGTGAAGACGATGCCGACGGCGGTGACCACCGGGATGGCGGAGTTGCGTACGACGTGGTGCCGCGAGACGTGACGCTCGCTCAGGCCCTTGGACCGAGCCGTACGGACGTGGTCGGCGTTGTAGGTCTCGAGCTGTGCGGCGCGCACCAGGCGGATGAACGCCGCGGAGCCGGCGAGGCCGAGCAGGATGCCTGGGATGATGACGGTCACCCACGCGTGCTGCGGTGAGAAGGACGGTTTGAAGAGCAGCGCCGGGAAGCTGTCCGCGCCGAACGTCTCCTTCGCCCAGCGGCTCGCGGGCACGGAGAAGATGTACTTGTAGACGAGGAGCATCACGAACACCGGCAGGGCGTCGATGAGGATCGACAGACCGCGGATGCCGTGGTCGCTGGCCTTGCCGCGGCGTCGAGCGGCGATGCCGCCGAGCGTCATGCCGATCAGCAGCCAGGTCACGGTCACGACCGCGAAGAGGCGCAGCGTGTTGGGGGCGGCGGTGGAGACGATGTCGGTGACCTCACGTCCGCGGAGGCTCTCGCCGAAGTCGCCCTGCGCGTAGTCGCCGAGCCGCTCCACGAACGGGCCGATGCACGGGTTGCCGAGCTGGTCGTAGCACGGGTCGTCGAGGCCGTAGCGCGCCTCGACAGCGGCCAGCTGCGACGGGCTCGGCGTACGGTCCCCGAAGAACGCCTGGGCCGGGTTGCCGTTGAGCTGGATCGCCAGCGTCGTCAGCAGGTGCAGCAGGAACATCACCAGGAACAGCGTGAGGATGCCCTGGAGCACTCGCCGTGTGATGTAGCGACCCAAGTCTCGCTCATCTCCTCGTCTCGGAGCCGTACGACGCGGGGGAGCGCGACGGACGGCTGGGGGACCGGTGGCCGGTGCCGCGAAGGCACCGGCCACCGGCCGTGATCAGTTGACCTTCAGCTGGCGGAGCTTGACCTCACCGCTGAACGGGTCGAGGACCACGTTGTCGAGCCGGTCGCTGTAGAACATCACGTTCCGACTGAACGCGACCGGTGCCGACGCCATGTCCGACGCGATGACCTTCTCGGCCTCCTGGTACTTCGTGACGGCGCTCTCGAGGTCGGGAGCGCTGTCACCCTCCTTGATGAGGGCCTCGAAGTCGGCGTTGTAGTAGCCGAAGCTCGTGTTGCCCAGCTTGGGATCGCCGCTGGCGTACACGGGCGCGAGGTAGTTCTCGTTCAACGGGTAGTCCGGGAACCAGTTCGCGCGCATGATGCCGGTGAAGTCCCGTGCGGAGCGACGGTCGAAGTAGTCCGGCGTCGGGTCGAGCTCGTACGGGATGCCGAGGTTGAGCTGGATCGAGTCGCCGACGGCCTTGAAGATCGCCTCGCTCTCCTCGTCCTCACCCAGGTGGATGATCAGCTTCTTGTCCTTCGGCCAGCCGCCGGCCTTGGCGAGTGCGGCCTTCGCGGCGGCGGGATCGAACGTGCAGAACTCGCAGGTGCCGGCGACGCCGCCGGGCACGCCGTCCGGGACGACCCAGCTGTCGGCGGCGACGAAGCGGCCCGGGACGACCTTCTCGATGATCGTGTCGCGGTCGATCGCCATCGAGATCGCCTTGCGGAACTCGATGTCGTCGAACGGCTTGCCGAGGTACATCGGGAAGCCGATGTAGGTCAGCGCGGCGCCCGGTCCTTCGACCATGCGCGAGGAGAGGTCGGGATCGCTGACCGCGGCCTGCCACTCGGCGGGCGGCGGGAAGGACGCGTCGACGTCGCCTGCCTCGAAGTCGGCCCAGTCGGAGTCGCCGGAGTACTCGACCCACTCGATGCGGCCGTAGTCAGGAGTCTCCTCGAGGGAGTAGTCGTCCCACTTCGCGGCCGAGAGGCTCTGCCCCTGGTCCCACTCCTCGATCTCGAACGGGCCGTTGCCGATCGGCTTGACCGCGCAGGCCTCGACGTCGTCGATGCACTCCTGCGCAACCGGGAAGAAGCCGGTGTAGCCGAGCATCGTGGCGAAGCCGGCGAACGGGCCGTTGAGCGTCACCTCGAGCGTCTGCGGGTCGACGACCTTGAGGCCGCTGAGCTCCTTGGCGGTCGGCTCGGTGGTGACGGTGACGTTGCCCTCGTCGTCCTCCTCGTACTCGCCCTGCATCTCGTCGTAGCCGGCGAAACGCTCGAAGAAGTAGTTGTTGGCCATCGCGTTCGGTCCGTACGCGGCGTAGTTCCACGCGCGGACGAAGGCGTCGGCATCGACGGGCTCGTCGTTCTGGAACGTGAGGCCGTCCTTGATCTTGATGGTCCAGACCGTGTTGTCGGTCGAGGAGATGTCCTCGGCGACGTAGTTGTAGGGCTTGGTCGTCTTCGGGTCGTAACGGACCAGGCCGTCGTAGACGACGTCGAGGACGCTGATGTTGTCCCCGACGTTGGAGTCCATGGGCAGCAGCGTGTCGACGTCCTGGCTGAGGGTCAGCTTGACAGTCGCATCTCCGTCGCCCTCGGAGTCGTCTCCGTCGCCGCCTCCGCAGCCGGTCACCACCAGGGCCAGGGCCGTGAGCCCCGCAGCCAGTCGAGCAGTCTTCACAGTTGCCTCCAAGAGTGGGCCTCCCATCCGGCCGGGAGGCTGTGTCGATCCTGCCCCACCGAGAGGCGGCGAAGGAACACCCGTAACGAATTCGTAACCGCGATTCTTGGAAAGTTACGCACCGGATACCGCGTGCAGAACACCTTGATTCTTTGATTTCCCAACAGAATCCACCCAGGAAACCGTACGTAAGTTTGGGTTGCCTTCGTTCCGGTACGCTTGCCACGACGGACTCCAGTCCGAGCCCGCCCGCGTACGGAGGATTGATGAAGAGCAGCAACCCCGTCTTTGCCCGCAGCGACGAGTTCAACGGTCGCGCGGCCCAGTCCGGCACCGCCCAGGCCGGATACACCGACCCGAGCACCTGGCAGGTCGGCGGTCAGGCCGACGGCTACGGCGGCGGCTCCGGCCAGCCCCCCTACGGCACCGCCGTCGCCGACCGGATGACGATCGACTCGGTCGTCCAGAAGACCGCACTCACGATCGGACTCACCGCGGTCAGCGCCGCGGTCGTCTGGTTCATGCTCGGCGACATCACCGTCGACGAGAGCAAGCTCGCCACGGCCGGCGCTCTCGCCACCGGCGGCGCGATCATCGGCTTCGTCCTGGCGATGGTCAACTCGTTCAAGAAGGTCATCAGCCCGGCGCTGGTGCTCGCGTACGCCCTGGTCGAGGGCGTGTTCGTCGGCGCCTTCTCCAAGGTCATCTCGTCGTGGGTCGGCGATCCGACGATCGTCGCGCAGGCGGTCCTCGGCACGATCGCCGCGTTCGCCGGCACCTTGTTCGTCTACCGGTTCTTCAACATCAAGGTCACCGACAAGTTCCGCCGCGGCGTGACGGCGGTGCTGTTCGGCTTCGTCGCCGTGCTGCTGGTGAACTTCGTGCTCAGCTTCTTCGGGGCCGACTTCGGGCTTCGCGACATGACGGGCCTCGGCCTGGTCGTCAGCGTCATCGCGGTCGTCCTCGGTGTGCTGTGCCTGATCCTCGACTTCGACTTCGTCGAGAACGGCATCCGTGCCGGCCTCCCGGACCGCGAGTCGTGGCGTGCGGCGTTCGGCCTGACGGTCACGCTGATCTGGCTGTACCTCGAGATCCTGCGGATCCTCGCGATCCTGCGGGGCGACAACTAGCCTGTCGAGACCTCGGCGCCCCGTTCCTCGTCAGAGGGACGGGGCGCTGTGCGTCTCAGCCCTGGCTGCCGTCGAGGTACGCCGCACCCCTCGGCGAGATGCGGTAGCCGACCTCGAGGCTCTCGGTCAGTCCGAGCTCCTTGAGCCGGCGTACTCGTCGTTTGAACACGAAGCGCTCCATGTCGAGCGAAGCGGCGAGCTCGGTCGAGACGACGGCGGGCTGGTCGCGGATGACCTCGAGCGCGGGACGCGTCCACGGCTCGTCCGCCGCGGCGTCCATCCGGGCCAGCCGGCGGTCGAGGTCGGCACGGTCGTCCGCACTCAGGTCCGCGTCCTGACGCAGCGCCACGCGAGGGTCGGCGCCGGCGTACCGGACCGCCACGCGCCACACCTCGCCTTCTACTCGGCGCGCGAGCTTCTTGCGGAGCGTCACGGCGTCGCGCTGTCCTGCCGCGCGGGCGTCGGCGTCGGAGATCGCGTCGGCGTCGACCTGCTCGACGGCACCGAACTCGATGACACCGACCGCGGTGCGCTGCTGACTCCCCGCCTTGACCTGCGGGTGCGTCCATCGCCGGTACGCTCGGTCGACCCGCCCCGAGACGATCCCGTCGAGTGTCGCCCGGTCGAAGATCATGGCCACACCGTACGACCGGGAGGGAGCGGTCCGCGACTGTCAGCGGCGTACGACGCGCAACGCCGCCCAGCGCCCGCGCGGACCGCGGTCGGAGCCGCCCACCTCGGTGCGCGAGACCTCCGTGCCCGGGTTGTCGGCGGCCTCGGCGGCGGCGAACGACACCGGCAGCACGACGCCACCGGGATAGCCGGCGGACTCCTCGTCGTCGTCCCAGACGTCGATGGCGACGGCGACCGACGGCAGCATCGCCGCCACCATGCTGGCGTACCCCGCGACCGACGGGTGGAACCGGTCGTCGCCGAACATCTCGGTCGGCGCGATCCAGAAGTTGCGTTGGAGCAGATCACTGAGCGAGACGGCGCGCCCGCCTGCCTCGACCACCGTGATCATCTGCGCGGCGGCGAGCCGCCGGCTGATCCGGCGCGCGACGAGCCGAAGCGGAATCCCGAGCGGGCGTACGGTGCCCAGGTCGGGGCAGGTGCCCACGACGACCTCGCACCCGTTCTCGCGGAGGGTTCGGACTGCCTCGCCGAGTGCTGCGACGGAGCGGGCGACGCTCTTCACGTGGGTCACGTCGTTGGCGCCGATGACGATCGCGGCGACCTGCGGTCTGGACGGCAGCGCGAGCTCGATCTGGCCGGCGAGGTCCGACGAGACCGCGCCGACGACGGCTTGGCTCATGACCTCGACTGGGCGGCCTGCGATCTGCGACAGACCGGCTGCGAACAGGGCGGGAGGGGTGTCTTCGGCTCGCGTCATGCCGTACCCGACCCCGGTCGAGTCGCCGAGCATCACGAAGCGGATCGGGTCACCGAGCAGGTCGGCGCCGTACACCCCGTCGGGCGACGGTGGGCGCGCGTCCGAGACCCCGATCGCCTTGCGTGCGTGCCCCGCCTGGAGCCTGAGGATGCCGAAGGCACTGCCACCGAGCAGCCCGAGGACGCCGAGGCCCTTGCCGCCGACGACGGCGGCTGCTGCGAGGTTGCGTGCCGCCCGTGCTCGAGTCATCGCCCCGGGCCACCGTTCCTCTCCGATCTACACTGCGAGTGTGGACTACGCTAACGCGCTGCTTGACCTCGTCGGCAACACGCCGCTGGTCAAGCTCAGGAGAGTGACCGACGACGCACCGGGCCTCGTGCTCGCCAAGGTCGAGTACTTCAACCCGGGCGGGAGCGTGAAGGACCGCATCGCCACCCGGATGGTCGAGGCCGCGGAGGAGGCCGGCGAGCTCAAGCCCGGCGGCACGATCGTGGAGCCGACGAGCGGCAACACCGGTGTCGGGCTGGCGATGGTGGCTCAGGAGAAGGGCTACCACTGCGTCTTCGTGTGCCCGGACAAGGTGAGCGAGGACAAGCGCAACGTCCTCAAGGCGTACGGCGCCGAGGTCGTGGTGTGCCCGACGGCCGTGCCGCCGGAGCACCCGGGCTCCTACTACTCGGTCTCCGACCGTCTCGTGCGCGAGATCGAAGGCGCCTGGAAGCCCAACCAGTACGCCAACACGAACAACCCGCGCGCTCACTACGAGACCACCGGCCCTGAGCTGTGGGAGCAGACCGAGGGGCGCATCACGCACTTCGTCGCGGGCATCGGCACGGGCGGCACGATCTCCGGGACCGGGCGCTACCTCAACGAGGTGAGCGACGGACGGGTGCAGGTCGTCGGAGCCGACCCGCACGGGTCGGTCTACTCGGGCGGGACGGGTCGGCCGTACCTCGTCGAGGGCGTCGGCGAGGACTTCTGGCCCGACACGTACGACCGTGAGGTGGCCGACCGCATCATCGAGGTCAGCGACGCCGACTCGTTCGCGATGACGCGCCGTCTCGCCCGCGAGGAGGCGATGCTCGTCGGCGGTTCGGCGGGCATGGCCGCCGCCGCGGCAGTGCGCCTCGCCCACGAGCTGGATGATCCCGACGCGGTGATCGTGGTGCTCCTGCCGGACGGTGGCCGCGGCTACCTGACGAAGGTGTTCGACGACGAGTGGCTCTCCCGGTACGGGTTCCTGGCCCCGCCGCGCGGCGAGAAGCATGTCGGCGACCTGCTCCGAGGCAAGGACGGGCGCCTCCCCGACCTGGTGCACACGCACCCGCACGAGTCGGTGGCCGAGGCGGTGAAGATCCTCCGCGAGTACGGCGTCTCGCAGATGCCGGTGCTGCTCGCGGAGCCTCCGGTGCGGGCGGCCGAGGTCGCGGGCGCGGTGAGCGAGCGCGACCTCTTGGACAAGCTCTTCCACGGTGTCGCGTCGCTCTCGGACATGGTCGAGGAGCACATGGCGCCGCCGCTGCCGAGCGTCGGCGCCGGTGAGCCCGTCGAGGAGGCGGTCGCGGAGCTCGAGAACGCCGACGCCGTGCTCGTGCACGACGACGGCGACCCGGTGGGCGTGCTGACCCGGCAGGACCTGTTGGGGTACGTCGCCACGCTCTGACCCGACCCCCTGGGCGAGTTCTCCCATCTCGCGTGCGCATGTCCGAAAGTGCGGCATGATGCAGAGGTCTGCCGTGCGTTGCTCGGCGGGCGATCTGGATTGGGGGATCCATGGTCGGAGGCAGCCCTTCGGGTCGCTGGCGGCGGTTTGCCGCTGTGCTGGGCGCGGTCGCGCTGACGGCTGGATTGAGCGCGGTCGCGGCGCCGGCTCCGGCGGTGCTGCCTGACCTGGTCGTGCCGCAGGCAGTTCCACCGGCGACCGGCAACAACGCGGTGATCACCGTGAAGGTCGGCGGGAGCCGTACGGGCTCGAGCGGCGTCTCGAGCCTGAGCGGCGTCCAGCTCGGCTTCTACGACAACGCGACCGGCGGGACTCCAGCGTTCACGTGCACGTCCGACGCCGACGGCGACTGCTCGATCGTCGTGCCCGACACCCAGGCCATCGGTGGATCGAACCGGAACCGGCGCTTCTGGGTGCGCCAGGTCGCAGCGCCGACCGGGTGGTACACGAACCCGTCACTCGGGACGGGAGAGACCGTCGCCAGCGATCCGTACCGCTTCCAGACCGGGACGACGCTGCAGAACGGCCAGACCTACAGCTCGACCGTGAACTTCATGATCGGTACCGGCAACACGAACAACGAGGCCTCGGGCGGCGTCTGGCAGAACTCGCTGGCCAACCCGGTGTTCCCCGCCCAGTGCGGGGTCAACGTCGCGATCGTCCACGACCTCTCCAACTCCGTCACGGACGCACAGCTGGTCGGTCTGAAGGCGGCGAGCGCGGCCTTCGTCGACTCGCTCACCGGGACGCCGTCCGCCGTCAGCTCGTTCACGTTCGCGAGCAGCGCGCCGGCTGCGGGTGCAGCGAACGCGACCTTCCCGCTCACGTCCGTCGCGACCCCCGGAGGGGCGACCGCCGTCAAGGCCAGCATCGCCGGGATCACCAAGCCCGGCGGAGCCGGCGGCGGCACGAACTGGGACCGTGGGTTCGCCCAGGTCGCCGAGTCGACGACAGAGTTCGACGTCGCGGTCATCATCACGGACGGCAACCCGACCTACTACGGACAGAACGTCGAGGGCCCGGGGTCCAGGACGCGGTTCCGCGAGGTGGAGAACGGCATCTTCTCGGCCAACGCCATCAAGGCGAAGAACACGAGGGTGATCGCGTTCGGTGTGGGCGACGGTGTCAGCAACACCGGCAGCGGACTGAACCTTCGATCGATCTCGGGACCCAACCTTGGCTCCGACTACTACCAGACGGCCAACTACGTCGAGGCCGGTCAGCAGCTCCGCGCGCTCGCGCTCGGTTCGTGCCTGGGATCGGTCTCCGTCGTCAAGCAGATCGTGCCGCCGACGGCGCCTCCGGGATCGACGGCGGGCGCCGTAGCGGCTCCCGGCTGGGAATTCGCCGCCGAGACCTTCTCGTCGTCGGTCATTGTGACCCCGCCCGCCTCCAGGACGACCGGTGCGACCGGCGCTGTGAACTTTCCGCTCGAGTTCACCGGAGGGGTCACGTCCGGCACCGTGGGTTTCGCCGAGACCCAACAGGCGGGTTTCACGCTCCAGCAGGTCAACGGGAACAACGCGACCTGTACGAGGACGGACACAGGGGCTGCGGTTCCGTCGACGAACTCGGGGGCCCTCGGGTTCCTGGTGACGGCGAACAGCGCCTTCCCGATCACCTGCACGGTCTACAACCGCGCACCCGACCCACCCGCGACGGTCACTGTGAACAAGACGTGGGTGATCAACGGCACCGCATTCGCGGATGGGACCCAACCTGAGGGTCTCGTTGCCAACGGGACGCTGAACGGCACGACCGTGCCGTGGGGCGCGGCGCAGGTCGGCTTCTTCCTGAACGACGAGGTGGCGATCGGCGAGACGGTCGACCTCACGACCCGTACCGGTTGCACGCTCGTCTCGCAGCAGCTCACCTCGCGCAACGGTGCGACCGTGTCGATCGACCTGCCGGCCGAGGAGACCCTGACAGCGGCTGTGAACACGTACACGATCACGAACGTGCTCACGTGCGTCTCCACGCTGACGCTCGCGAAGGAGGTGCGTGGCGCCGTCGCCGATCCCACGCTGTGGACCTTGACGTCGATCGCCCCCGCGGGCGCACTCACCGGACCCGCAGGCGCGAGCGGGAGCGCTGGCGTGACGTCGGTCGACGTGACGCCCGGCGTCCGCTACGGGCTGACCGAGTCCGGGGGCGACCTGAACTTCATCCAGTTCGTCGACTCCAATGCGGTGATCCCGCCTGGCAACTCCGGGAGCTGGACCTGTCAGCAGGTCGGACCCGACGGCGAGGTCATCCCGGGCTACGGTGACGGCCTGAACGGCGGCGTGAACGTGCCGGTCGGCTACGACGTCCGGTGTACGACCTTCAACGACGGCGCTCGACTCGCACTGAGCAAGCTCGTCGTCAACGCCTACGGCGGCAGCGCCGTGCCGTCCGACTGGTCGCTCACGGCAACTCCGCTCAACGGGCCAGCAGGGCTCGAGCCCGTCACGGTGACGGGCTCGGCCGTTCTCGTGCCGTTCAACATCCGGCCAGGGGTCATCTACCGGATCACCGAGTCCGGCGGACCTGCGGGCTACGCGCCCATCGGGCCACCCACCTGCCAGATCGCGCAGGGCGAGCCTCGCGATGTCGACACCGTCACCGTCCCGCCGCTGTTCATCGGCTCCTGCACGTTCACCAACCGGGAGCAGCCGGCTTTCCTGACGCTCGTCAAAGAGGTCACCAACGACAACGGCGGGACAGCAGAGCCAGGGGACTGGACGTTGTCCGCCGACGGGATGAGCCCGATCTCCGGCGTCTCGGGCTCGCCCGAGGTGACCGACGCGCAGATCGCTCCCGGACAGTACCTGCTCGCCGAGTCCGGGGGGCCGGGCGGATACACGGCGGGTGACTGGGAGTGCGAGGGCGGTGACCTCGCTGGCTCGGTCGTCACCGTTCCGAGCGGCGGGAACGTCACGTGCACGATCGTCAACGACGACGAACCCGGCTCGTTGACGTTGGTGAAGACCGTCACGAACGACGACGGGGGTACGGCCGAGGCGACGGAGTGGACCCTGTCCGCGGTCGGACCGACGACGGGGATCACGGGACCGACCGGGTCGCCCACCGTCACGAACGTGACCGTGAGCGCCGGTTCGTATGCGCTCGCCGAGACCGGGCCCGGCGGCTACACGGCATCCGTGTGGTCGTGCGTCGGTCCGGACGGCGCACTTCCCGTCGTGGCCGGCGTTGTCTCGGTCGCCAACGGTGCCGACGTGACCTGCACGGTCGTGAACGACGACGACCCCGGCACGTTGACCTTGGTCAAGGAGGTCGTCAACGACAACGGCGGCACGGCCGAGGCGACGGAGTGGACGCTGTCGGCTGACGGCCCGACCACCGGGATCGAGGGTCCGACAGGTGACGGCGCGGTCACCGCAGTGACCGTGTCGGCAGGCGACTATGTGCTGTCGGAAGCTGATGGGCCTGTCGGATACACCGCGTCGGACTGGGACTGCGGCGAGGCCGAGCTAGAGGACGCAACGGTCACCGTCCCGAACGGCGGCGCCGTCACCTGCACGATCACCAACGACGACCAACCAGGTGAGCTGACCCTGGTCAAGACGGTCACGAACGACAACGGCGGCACGGCGCTCCCGACTGCGTGGACGCTCGGCGCGGCCGGTCCGACTCCCATCACGGGAACGACCGGCTCCGACGCGGTGACCGGCGCGACGGTCGACGCCGGTGACTACACGCTCTCGGAGTCCGGCGGCCCGGACGGCTACACCGCGGGCGAGTGGGACTGCGGCGACGCGACCATCGAGGACGGAGTCGTCACTGTCCCGAACGGCGCTGACGTGACGTGCACGATCAACAACGACGACCAGCCCGGAACGTTGACACTGGTGAAGGAGGTCGTGAACGACAACGGCGGTACGGCGGAGGCCACGGAATGGACGTTGTCGGCGGAGGGTCCGACCACCGGCATCGAGGGGCCGACGGGTGACGACGCGGTCACCGCTGTCGACGTGACTGCCGGCGAGTACTCGCTGCTGGAGGACGACGGCCCCGATGGGTACACCGCGACGGACTGGGACTGCGAGGACGCCGAGCTGGAGGGCGCAACGGTCACCGTCCCGAACGGCGGCGCCGTCACCTGCACGATCACCAACAACGACCAACCGGGTGAGCTGACCCTGGTGAAGACGGTCACGAACGATAACGGCGGCACGGCGGAGGCGACGGACTGGACGCTTGCTGCTGACGGGCCGACGGAGGGGGTCGAGGGCTCTCTCGGCGATCCTGAAGTAACCAATGCCGCGGTCTCGGCGGGCGACTACACGCTCTCCGAGTCGGGCGGCCCCGACGGCTACGCAGCAGGCGACTGGGACTGTGGCGCCGCGACCGTGGTGGATGGTGTCGTCACGGTCCCCCTCGACACTGCGGTGACGTGCACGATCAACAACGACGACGAGCCGGGGACGTTGACGCTCGTCAAGGAGGTCGTCAACGACGACGGGGGTTCGGCGGAGCCGACGGACTGGACGCTGACGGCGGACGGTCCGACAGACGGTGTCGAAGGCGTCACCGGCGACCCGGCCGTGACCGACGCAACGGTGGACGCGGGGTCGTACGACCTGTCCGAGTCTGATGGCCCGCTGCTCTACGCCGCCGGCGACTGGACGTGCGAGGGCGGCTCGGTCACGGGCGCGTCGGTGGTGGTCCCGAACGGCGGAGACGTCACCTGCACGATCGTCAACACGCACACCGCGTCGCGGCTGACGCTGGTGAAGGTGGTCGTGAACGACGACGGTGGCACGGCGGTCGCGACGGACTGGACGTTGTCGGCGGACGGTCCGACCCCGGTCTCCGGCGCGACCGGCGACGACGCCGTCACGACCGTCTTCGTCGGCGCAGGCGACTACGCCCTGTCCGAGACCGGTCCTGACGGCTACACCGCCTCCGACTGGGTGTGCACGAACCGCGGCGACCCGATCACCCTCGACGGGGCGACCGTGACGCTCGCCGCGCGGGACGACGTGACCTGCACGATCACGAACGACGACGACGCGACACCCCCGGCGAGCACCTGGACCGTCGTCAAGTCGAGCGACCCGCCGTCGGGTTCGAAGGTCGATCCGGGCGACGTCGTCACGTACACGGTGCGGGCTGGGGTCGTCTCCGGCACGAGCGTGGACGGCGTCACCGTGGTCGACGACCTCTCGAACGTCCTCGTGCACGCAAGCCTGGTCGGCGGCAGCATCACCGCGAGCGCGGGATCGACGGCCCTCTCAGGCTCGTCGCTGACCTGGAACATCGGGACGTTGACCGGGACGCAGACCCTGACCTACAAGGTGACGGTCGCGGGCGACGCCGAGGACGTGGTGCTGCGCAACGTGGTCACCGGTGACGGTGCGCAGCCGTGCCCGCCCGAGGGCCCTGACCTCTCGTCCTCCCGTGCGGCGGCGCAGGAGGACTGCCGTACGACCACGCACGAGACACCGCCCAGGGCGACACCCACGACGCCGGACGGGCCAGGGCTTCCCGATGCCGGAGGCCCCGCGGGCTGGATCTCAGTGGCCGCGCTGCTGATGATGCTGACAGGCGGATGGCTGCTGGCGTGGCGGCGGCGTCGCGGAGCGAGGCTGGTGGACCAGAACTAGGCGGCCGGTTCTCGTCAGGGCGCCGGGACGGGGGCGGCGACGACCACCGTGTTCGAGCGATAACCCTCGCCGTCCCAGTCCTCGCACGTGATCAGCAGCAGGCGTGGGGTGCCGGTCCGCCGGAACAGGCGCGCGGACTTCGCCGCGAGGGCCGCCCGGTCGTACGTCTCCACCCGGCGGACCTCGTAGCGCACGACACCGCGTCGCGTCCGGACGGCGACCCGCGCGCCCTCGTCGAGAGTCCCGAGGTCGTCGAACGCACCTCCGCCGGTGTGGACGGTGTGACCGGCGACGACGACGGTGCCCTTCGCGGCGCCGGGGCGCGCCCCGGCGTCCCACCAGCCGACGGTGGACGCATCGGGTGGCGGGGTGAGGACTCCGTCGACCGCGCTCATCGGGGCGACCGGTGCGTCGACGCCGAGCTCGGGGACGCTCACCGACACCGGCAGGGCAGCGCGTCCTGCGGGCAGCGTCCGGGTGGGAGCCGGAGCGAGCGGAGACTTTGCGGTCTCCGGCGCTCTCGTCTCGGCGGGGATCTCGCCCGCCCCGACACCGTCGAAGGATGCGGAGGCGCCGTAGGCCACCCAGAGGCACAGGAGGCCCGCGGCACCCGCGACGACACCGACCACCGTCCGTACGCGGGCGCGTGCCCGGCGACGGGCACGCGCCTCGCGGCGGACGGCGACGAGGTCAGGCTCGGTGGTCACCGCGCTTGCGCATCCGCATCAGCAGACCCGACGCCGCCAGGAGCGCGGCACCGGCGAGACCGGCCACCGTCGCGATCGACGTCGTGGAACCCGGCGTCGTGCTGCTCGTCAGGCCTGCGTCGACGGCGGTCGGCGCGCCGGACTCGTCGTCGCCCGCGACGTCCTGGTCGTCGTCGCCGGAGTCGTCGCCGGAGTCGTCGTCACCCGGTGCCGTCTCGGTGGCCGACGCGACGCCCTGGGAGGGGGTCGTGCTGGTTGCCGGCGTGGTGGGCTCCGTGGTCGGCCCCGTCGTCGGCGGAGTCGTGGGAGGTGTCGTGCTCGTCTCCGGGGCGGTCGGCTCCGTCGTCGGCGGAGTCGTCGGCGGTGTCGCCGTTGCGGTCGGCGTCGGGGAAGCCGTCGGCGTCGGCGACACGATGTCGACGTACACCAGGGAGTAGTGGCTCACGTCCTTGCCGGACGGGTGGGTGATGGTGACGGTCTTCGCGGGCGCCTCAAGCTCGACGTACTCGATCCCGGCGTCGCTCCTGTCCGACCCGGCCTTGACGCAGTAGCCGGCGATGAGCTTGCCCTCAGGGGCGGTGACGGTGACGGACTCGTGGTCGCCCTGGACGTCGATCTTGCCCGAGTCGAGAGCCTCGCAGACGCTCTGACCCGAGGTGGCGGAGACGGTGGCATGGGCGGGGGCGGAGACCAGGAGCGCAGGGAGCAGCGCCAGTCCCGCCACCGCGACGGACTTCTTTGCGGAAGGCACGGTGGTTCGACTTCTTCCTCGACCCGTCACGCCGCGGGGGTAGGCAGCGATGGGTCGACCGGGGGGTTGGTCGTGCAGACCGCACCCGAAGCGTCCGGGTGCGGCTGACCCAACCTAGGGCAACCGAACTGTCGGCCGCCACCCTCTGGGAGCCTTTCTGCGTCCACCGCGTACTCGGCGCCCGAGGCCGGGTGGCAGAGTGAGCGCATGGAGCTGCGCATCTTCACCGAGCCACAGCAGGGCGCCACGTACGACGACCTCCTGGCGGTCGCTCGGACGGCCGAGGAACAGGGCTTCGGTGCCTTCTTCCGGTCCGACCACTACCTCGCCATGGGGGACGGTCAGGGGCTGCCCGGGCCGACGGACGCCTGGACGACGCTGGCCGGGCTCGCGCGCGACACGAGCACGATCCGGCTCGGCACGTTGATGACGTCGGCGACGTTCCGCCACCCCGGGGTCCTTGCGATCCAGGTGGCGCAGGTCGACCAGATGAGTGGTGGGCGTGCCGAGATCGGCATCGGCGCGGGCTGGTTCGCGGCGGAGCACGAGGCGTACGGCATCCCGTTCCCTGCGACCGGCGAGCGCTTCGACCGGTTCGAGGAGCAGCTGGCGATCCTCACCGGGCTGTGGGAGACCCCGGTCGGTGAGCGTTTCGACCACGACGGCAAGCACTACACCCTCGTCGACTCGCCGGCGTTGCCGAAGCCGGTGCAGTCCCCGCGGCCTCCCGTGCTCATCGGGGGCAAGGGCGCCCGGCGGACCCCCGCGCTGGCTGCCCGATACGCCGACGAGTTCAACCTCCCCTTCGTCCCGGTCGCCGAGCATCGTGCGATGTACGACCGGGTGCGCGCGGCCTGCGACGATGTCGACCGCGATCCCGACGACCTGACCTACTCGAGCGCGCTGGTGGTGTGCTGCGGACGTGACGACGCCGAGGTCGTACGACGCGCCGCCGCGATCGGCCGCGACGTCGACGAGCTTCGCGTCAACGGTCTCTGCGGCACGCCCGACGAGGTGGCCGAACGGATCTCCGCCTACGCCGGGGCAGGGTCGGAGCGCGTCTACCTCCAGGTGCTCGACCTAGCCGACCTCGACCACGTCGCGCTGCTCGGCGAGCAGGTCCTGCCGGCGGTCACCGATGTCTGAGTCGCACTCCTCGGTCCCCAACCTGCGCGACCTTGGTGGTCTCCCGACCGAGGACGGTGCGACGACGTCGTACGGCGTGCTGTTCCGGTCGGCGATGCCGAGCGCCGAGGACCGTGGGCTCGACGGCGTCCCGTGGCCGCCGAGCCTCGTGCTCGACCTTCGGTCGTCGGCGGAGTCCGGTCCGGACCACCCGCTCGCCGGCGCCGGTGCGACGGTCCGCCAGATCTCGCTCCTGGAGGCACTCCGTCCCGACGGTCCCCAGTCCGCGAGCCCTGAGGTCGTCGCGCGCATGGCGAGCGGCGGGCTGGAGGCGCTCTACCTCGGCATGCTCGAGGTTGCCCGGGCGGAGCTGGCACAGGTCGCCACGCTGGTCGCCGACCACGACGGAGCGACGCTGCTGCACTGTGCTGCCGGCAAGGACCGCACCGGCGTCGCGGTGGCGATGCTGCTCCGTACGGCGGGTGTCGAGCGCGACGCGGTCGTGAAGGACTACCTGGCGACCGGAGCCGCCATGGATGCGGTGCTCCAGCGGCTGCGGCTGGCGCCGCCGTTGGACGTGTCGAGGCCCGCTCCCCGGTCGTACCTGGCGATTCCGCAGGAGGCGATCGACGCCGTGCTCGACGTGTGGGACGCGCACCCCGGCGGCACCGCTGGATGGCTGCACGACGCGGGCGCGGAGGCGGACGTGATCGATCGGGTCCGTGCGCGGCTGGTCGACTGACCGCGAGGGAGCGTCGCCTCACGTGAATCTCGCTTTGTAACAGAGGGTTGCAGTACAGGTTACTTCTCAGTATGTTCGTGACCCACGACACAGACGGCCCTGCCCCGAGGGCAACCCCGCGAAGTGCCGTCCGACTGGGAGGGAGACCCATGTCCATCCACAAGCGCCTTGCAGGCGTTGCCGCTGTCGGCGCCCTGATCTTCGGCGGCCTCGCAGCGAGCACCGCCCCGGCCAACGCCCAGCCCGTCACGCTGCCGATCACCGGCACGACGACGGTCGCCGCACAGAACGCCACGCTGACGATCCCCGAGGGCGCGACCCTCACGGGTGACTTCAACTTCGGACCGCCGATCTCGGTGGTCGGCGACGTCAACATCCCGACGATCAACGCCGAGATCCGACTCCTCGGCATCCCCGGCCTCGGCGACACCACCTCCAAGGTGAACCTCGTCCAGACCGCGCAGACCAAGGCGTCGGTCGGTGAGGGTGGCATCGTCAACGTCGACCTGACCTTCCGCCTCGACGTCCCCCGGGTCTCCTCCGACCTCCTGCCGTTCCTCAACATCGTGCGCAGCGGCTGCCACACCGGCGAGATCAAGACCACGCTGCAGTCGACCTCGCCGTTCTCGCTGACCGAGCCGGTCAGCCTCGAGGGCGAGTTCACCATCCCGAAGTTCGAGGGCTGTGGTTTCAAGATCGGCCCGACGAGCGGCCGCGACCTGCTGCTGACCTCGCTCCTCGCGGGCCCCGGCAACACCATGTCGCTCCAGGCTGGCCCGATCCAGTTCTGAGCACCACGACTGAGCTCCGCGCGTGATCTGCCCACGGTCACGCGCGGAGCTCGACGAACCACTGGGTCCGGTGTCCGGGAGGGACGGCACCGGACCCAGTGTCGTGCTCGGACACGGCGAGCCTTGCCTTAGCCCGCGCGCTCACAGTCTTGCCTTACGTCTGACCCCCGGGCCTAGCCTGAGGTCACGGTCATCGATCAGGGGGTACGGCATGAGTGTCATGGAGCTTCCCGAGGTCAACGAGTGCGCAGCCGACGGCTGTTCCTACAACCACGAGCACGCCTGCCACGCAGGAGCGATCACCATCTCCGGGAGCCCGCACGACGCTACGTGCGGCACGTTCATCGATCTGGGAGCGAGCGGCGGGCTGGCCAAGATGGTGGCGCGCGTCGGAGCATGCCACCGTACGGACTGTGTTCACAACGACGAGCTCGAGTGCAGCGCCGACGCGATCCGGGTGGGTCCGGGCAAGGACAAGGCGGACTGCCTCACCTACCAGATGCGGGTCTGAGCCTCGCGTCCCGATCCGAGCACCGCAGAGCCTGACGGTCCGGAGTCGAGCGTGACGACCGCCGACTCCGGGCCGTCGTCTGCGCTGCGGGAGATCGCGTACTGGCTCGAACGCCAACGGGCCGAGCCGCGGCGGCCGATGGCGTACCGCAAGGCGGCCGACGTCTACGACGAGCTCGACGACGAGCGCCGTGAGGCTCTCGCGCGCCGAGACTCGTGGGCCGAGCTCTCGGGCATCGGCCCGAAGACGGCGGCGGTCATCGCGCAGGCGCTGGCGGGCGACGTCCCGGAGACGCTCGCGCGCCTCCGCGCGAGCGCCGACCCCGTCGTCGGCGACGACACCGCACTCCGGGCGGCGCTGCGAGGCGACCTTCACACGCACTCGACGTGGTCGGACGGTGGCGCGTCGATCGAGGAGATGATGCGGACCGCGATCCGGCTGGGCCACGACTACTGCGCGCTCACCGACCACTCGCCGAGGCTGACCGTCGCCCGGGGGCTCTCGCCCGAGCGGCTCCGAGAACAGCTCGACGTCGTCGCACGGCTGAACGAGGAGTTGGCGCCGTTCCGGATCCTCACCGGGATCGAGGTGGACATCCTCGACGACGGCAGCCTCGACCAGGAGCCTGAGCTCCTCGACCGGCTCGACGTCGTCGTCGCGAGCATCCACTCGCGGCTGAAGGACGACGCAGACACGATGACGCGCCGCATGGTCACCGCCGTCGCAAATCCCCACACCGACATCCTCGGTCACGTGACCGGGCGCCTCGTCGAGGGCTCGCGTGGCAAGCGTCCGGAGTCCGCGTTCCACGCGGAGCTGGTGTTCGAGGCCTGCAAGCAGTTCGGGACGGCGCTGGAGATCAACAGCCGACCTGAGCGGCGCGACCCGCCGTCACGTCTCCTCGAGGTCGCCGTGGAGCGAGGGTGCCTGTTCTCGATCGACACCGACGCGCACGCGCCGGGGCAGCTGTCGTGGCAGGGGCTCGCCTGTGCACGGGCCGAGGCCGTCGGCATCACCGCGGACAGGGTGGTCAACAGCTGGCCGCTCGACGACCTTCTCGCGTGGACCGGGGGTGGGGGTCGGCCGTGAGGGTCACAGCAGCACGCCGGGGTTGAGGATCCCGGCCGGGTCGAGCGTGCGTTTCACTGCTGCGAGCGCCGCGGCGAACGGTTCGGGGCGCTGCTGGGCGTACCAGGGCCGGTGGTCGCGACCCACCGCGTGGTGGTGCGTGATCGTGCCGCCGTGGGTGATGATCGCCTCCGAGACGGCCGCCTTCACCTCGTCCCACTGGCCGACGAGGCTGTCCCACCGGCCCGCCGCGTACACGCCGTAGTACGGCGCAGGACCGTCGGGATAGACGTGGGTGAAGCGGCACGTCACGACCCCGACGCCGCACACCTCGGTGATGGCGGCGGTCGCGGCCTCCGTGATCGCCGCGTGCAGGGCAGGGAACCGGTCCCAGGTGGTCGCGGTCTCGAACGTCTCCGCGATCACCGAGCGCGCCGCGAGTGCGTCGCGTTGGTACGGCATCCGGAGGAACGACGAGCGCCATGCCGATGCCGACGCATCGCGTGCGGTCGCGCCGCTGTCGGTCGCGCCGCCGGTCGAGCCGTCGTCGGTCGGGACACCGCCGTGGTCGCGACAGATCTCGACCGCGCGAGCCAGTGCGACGTCGACGGGATGGTCTGCCGACTCGAAACCCAGTACGAGCACGCCGCCGCCGACCGTCGCACCGGCGTTGAGGTAGGCCTCGGCCGGGTCGAGCAGACGGCAGTTCGCCGGGTGGAGCGCGGACTGCGCCACCTCGCGGGTCGCCGCCACCGCAGACTCCCAGCCGTCGAAGTGCACCGACGTCCCGGCGCGCCAGCGCGGCCGGTCCTGCAGCCGCATCCAGGCTTCGGTGATCACCCCGAGGGTGCCCTCGGACCCGAGGAACATCCGGTCGGGGGACGGGCCCGCGCCGGACCCCGGAAGGCGCCGCGACTCGCCGACGCCGTACGGCGACACGACGCGCAGCGACTCGGTCAGGTCGTCGATGTGGGTGTGGAGCGTGGCGAAGTGGCCGCCGGCGCGGGTCGCGAGCCAGCCGCCGAGCGTGGAGAACTCGAACGACTGCGGGAAGTGCCGGAGTGTGAGGTCGTACGGTCGCAGCTGGCCCTCGAGGTGGGGGCCGAGCACTCCGGCCTGGATGCGGGCGGCACGGCTCGTGCGGTCGACCTCCAGCACGCGGTCCATCGCCGTCACGTCGAGGGAGACAGCACCCGCGTAGTCACCCTCGAGCCGTGCCTCGACCCCGCCGACGACCGAGCTGCCACCGCCGTACGGGATGACGGCGACGCCTGCGCGCGAGCACCAGTCGAGCACGTCGACGACGTCGCGCTCGGTCCGTGGCCGGACCACCACGTCAGGAGCGTGGGCCAGGTCGCCGCGCAGGTTGCGGACGACGTCCCGGTACGCCTTGCCGTGGGTGTGCGCCGCCCGGTCGACAGGGTCGGTGCTGCAGAGGTCTGCCAAGGAGGCGGGTGCCTCGACGCGGACGGCGGGCAGCGCGTCGACTCCGACGTCAGGGGGTTCGTGTGCCGTCAGGTCGGCGTCGGGCAGCATCCCGGAGACGCGCTGAACCAGGGCGTCGGTCTCGAGCGGGTCGAGCGCACCCTCAGCAGTGCCCCAGCCCCACCACGATCGCGTCGCTCCGTTGTCCGCCATGGCGCGGGACTCTACTGCACCGGGCGGTCGCACGGCTGACGTCGTCGGTGCCGGGGCGTAGCGTGGAAGCATGTGCCGCAACATCCGAACCCTTCACAACTTCGAGCCGCACGCGACCGACACCGAGATCGAGGCCGCGGCCCTCCAGTACGTCCGCAAGGTCAGCGGGATGAACAAGCCCTCGCAGGCCAACGAGGAGGTGTTCGAGAGGGCGGTCCACGAGATCGCGCACATCACGCAGCACCTCCTCGCAGACCTGGTGACGCAGGCGCCGCCGAAGGACCGCGAGGTCGAGGCCGCCAAGGCGAAGGCCCGTGCGGCAAAGCGCTACGGGACGCTCGCGAGCTAGGACGTCTGGGCTCGCAAGAACCGCACGGTCTGCCGCATCGACGCCGGCCACTGCGGTCCGAAGGCGTGCCCTTCCCCCTCGAACCAGACGAGCCGTACGGCCTTGCCTGCACCCTCGAACGCGGCAGCCGTCTGTCGGGCCCACCGTGGCGGACAGGTGTCGTCGGCGGTGCCGTGCAGGATGAGCAGCGGCTCCGTCGCCCGGTCGACGTACGTCCTCGGCGACGCCTGCGCCCAGAACGTCGGGTTCTCCTCGGGGGTGCCATGGGCACGCACGATCCTCGCGGCAACCTCGGGCCGGTCGTTCGCGATCCACCGCTCGTAGTTGTCGACGGTGTCGCTGCTGACCGAGGCGAACACCACCGCGGCGTCGACGAGGCCGGGCTGCGTCACCAGCACGTTCTGCACGACGCCGCCGCCCATGGAACGCCCGACCAGACCGACGCGCTCGCCGTCCAGCCTCGGGTCGTCCGACCGTCGCACGGCGTGGACGGCGTTGATCACGTCCTCGGTGTAGCCGAGCCGGAGGTCGCGCTCAGCGGTCGGGTCGTCGTCGGAGGACGCGTGGTTGCGGTAGTCGACGTGCAGGACCGCGAAGCCCTCACGCGCCAGGTAGTCCTGCTCGCGCATCATGCCGCGCCCGGTCGTGTAGATCGCCGGGTCGATGTAGCCGTGGGCCAGGATCGCCACCGGGAACGGGCCGTCGCCACGGGGGATGTTGAGGATGCCGGAGATCCGCAGGTCGCCGCTGCGGTAGGTGACCGCGTGACGGACGTACGAGTCGGTGCGCGCGAGCGTCTCCCGCAGCCGCAGGGCGCGGCCGTCGTACTCCTTGGCCATCAGCGCCGGGAGCGACACCGTGCTCTCGGCGGTCGGGAGAGCGGGTGGCGTGGGGGGCGGCGCGCTGGGGCTCGGGCTCGGCGCGGCCGGGGGTGGCGGGTCGGTCGCCGTGGCCGTGCTGGGCGCCGTGGCCGTCGGTCCTGTCGGCCCGGCGTCGTCCTCGGTGCGCTCGCCGGTGCACGCCGCGGTCGCCAGAAGGGCGATCGCGGCCACCCCCGTGCGTACCGGCGTGATCCGCATAGGACCAGTCTGCCCTGCGACCCTGCTGTCGCGGCAGGTGAAACCGCGGTGAAAGCGGGCGGGAGCAGCGTGGCCGGGTCACGAACTCACGAGACGAGGAGGACGACCATGCACGTCCAGGCTCTGGCAACGATCGCCGGCGCCGGGCTGACCGCTGCGCTTCTCAGTGCATCGGCACCCGCGCACCACGGACATCCGGGCCACGGCGGCCACCCCTCACACGGGCAGAAGCAGCGGGTGACGGCGGTGGTCCAGGACTACTTCACCGACCGGGACCGAGGGTGGTTGCCGCCGACCGAGCAACCTGCACCCGCGGTCGCCGCTTCGCGCGTCGCGGCCCAGCCCGCAGCCGTCTCGCAGGAGGTCGACGACGTCGCGCGGGCGGCGGCGGAGGAGCGCGGGCTCGTCGTCGAGGACGTCAGCACGGCGTTCCCGAGAAGGACGCAGGTGAAGATCCGCGGACACCGCGCGACGGTCACGACGACGCCCACGACCTTCCTGGAATGGGCCGACCAGAAGCTCGGGGAGTCCAGCCTCGCCGACACCTACCGGGTCGAGCTCACGCGGACTCGGGGCAAGGTGTCGACACCGGGCGGCGACTGGCGCATCGTGAAGGTCTCGCTCGTCGACCCGCCGACGACCGAGGAGTCCGCTCGCGGCTCGGCGGGGAGGCCGAAGCCACGGTCGAACGTGGACCGGAAGGCCGCCGCGAGGCGCGCTTCCCCGGCCGACGCCAAGGACGTCGGGACGCTCGACACCCACACGTACGACCGTGAGGCGGCTGCTCAGTATGCCCGGTACTGGTCGGGATCGGACCGCATCACGTTCCTGGGGACGACCTTCGTGGTCCCGCGGTACAACAGCGACT
Source organism: Mumia sp. Pv4-285 (assembly GCF_041320275.1). Lineage (NCBI taxonomy): Bacteria > Bacillati > Actinomycetota > Actinomycetes > Propionibacteriales > Nocardioidaceae > Mumia > Mumia qirimensis. Next base: position 1,172,842 of record NZ_CP162023.1, read on the forward strand.
GGGACCACGTGTGGGAGGAGCACCCGTCGGACGTGAACGACTGCACGAACTTCACGTCGCAGATGCTGTACGCCGGCGGCTGGACCACGAACGGTGGCATCGATCCCGGAGACCTCGACAACTGGACCGACTCGCTCTGGGGGCCGTCGAACGCCTCCGAGACATGGACGATCGCGTACCAGCAATGGCGGTACGGCAAGCACTCCGACCGCGCGGAGCACTGGAAGTCCGGACGGCCGAGCGAGACGGACAGGATCTGGGACCTCGAGCCCGGCGACCTGCTCTACGCGGACTGGGACCCGGACGAGAAGCCTGACGGGAGGATCGACCACGCGATGGCGATCTCGGGGACGTACACCGAGCTCGGGTTCACCGAGCCGACGTACTCCCAGCACACGCCGCACCGCCACAACATCCCGTTGAGCGTCGGCATCAAGATCGCGATGTCGGAGCCCGGCTCCGGCGGTGGCCCCGACAACGGACAGGGGAGGGACGTGATCTACTACCCGGTCCACGTGAAGGACGAGTTCACCGACTGAGCTGAGTCGTCCCGACGGCGAAGGCCGGGGCCGCCGCGAGGCGACCCCGGCCCTTCGTCGGACGGAGCGTGATCAGCTGGTCGTGTAGGCGACGCCCGTGGAGTGGTTCGGGCAGTAGCCGAACGGGTTCTTCACGAGGTACTGCTGGTGGTAGTCCTCCGCGTACCAGTAGTCACGCAGCGGCGCGATCGTCGTGGTGATCTCGCCGTAGCCGGACGCGGTCATCCGCTTCTGGTACGCCGTGCGGGACGCCTCAGCCTGCTCCTGCTGCTCTGGCGTCGTGGTGTAGATGACGGATCGGTACTGCGTGCCACGGTCGTTGCCCTGCCGCATCCCCTGGGTCGGGTCGTGGTTCTCCCAGAAGACCTTGAGCAGGTCGTCGAAGGAGACCTTGGCGGGGTCGTAGATCACGCGTACGACCTCGGCGTGACCGGTGCGACCCGAGCACACCTCCTCGTACGTCGGGTTCTGCGTGAAGCCTCCGGCGTATCCGACCGACGTCGACCAGACGCCGGGGACGTTCCAGAAGGTCTGCTCCTCACCCCAGAAGCAGCCGAGACCGAGCACCACGACCTCGTAGCCGTCCGGCGGATCGGCCATGATCGGTGTGCCCAGCACGAGGTGCTGGTCTCCGACCGCGAACGGTCGGTCATCCCGGCCCGGCAGCGCCTGGTCCGGAGAGATGAGGTGCGTCTTGAACGAGAACATCTGGTTCCTCCTCTGGTCCACCACTCACAACCATGGCACCCCCTCGCGTGTTCCCGTCGGGGTTGTGCACCACGTCCGGCGCTGTCCGAGCGACGCACGAGAATCGAACGTATGAGCGATCCGGTGGCACACCGCTTGATCGCCGACCTGCTCGGCCGGGTCGGTGATGCGGCCGCGGCTGCCGGTGTGCGTGTCGATGCCGCTCACGACTTCGAGATCGCGGCCGGCTCAGGTGCTGTCGAGGTGGTGGGGCTGTGCGAGTCGGTGGTGCGGATCGCACAGGGTCTGCAGGCTGACGCGGTGGCAGTCCTCGACGTCCGACGGCGTGAGGTGGTGGGCGAGTCGGTCGACGAGCGCGAGCTGTGTCGCTCGCTGTTCGCCGAGATCGGGCTGGCCCGGCAGGTCTCGGCGACCGCGGGCGAGTCCACGTACCGGTTGACCCGCGACCTCGCCGACCACCCCGAGGCGCACGCGCTGCTGCACGAGGGTCGTGTGAACCAGTCGGTGGTGGCGGCGGTCTGCCGGGAGACCGTCTTCCTCGACCCGCAGCGGCGCGCCGAGGTCGATGCCGAGCTCGCCCCTGCCCTGGCAGAGCTCGGGCCCAAGCGTGCCGCCGCGGCGGCGCGGCGGCTGGTCATCGACAAGGAGCCGCACGCGGCGTTCGAGCGCACCGTGCGCGCCCGCGAGGAGCGACATGTCCGGCTGCGACCAGAGCTCGACGCGATGGCGACGCTGTCGGTCTACGCCCCGGCGGCTCAGCTCGTCGCCGCCTGGCAGCGCTTCGACAACGAGGCGTCCGCCCGTCGCGTTGACGGTGACCCGCGCACGATCGCGAAGATCGCGTGCGACGCCGCCGTCGAGGCACTCACCGGCATCAGGGTCGCCACGGACGGCTCGGCGCAGGTGGGCGTCGAGGTCGGAGTGCTGATGCGGCCCGAGACGCTCTACGGCGCCGATGACGCCTCAGCGGTGCTCCAGGGCTACGGTCCGATCCCCGGTGAGCTCGCCCGACAGCTGGCCACCGGCGAGCGCAGCTGGCTGCGGCGCTTCTTCACCCGGCCGGACGGACACCGCCTCGAAGCCGCCGACCCGAGGCGCCGCAGGTTTCCCGCCGGCGTCGCACGGCTGGTTCGCGCCGCCGACGACCTGTGTGCGCGGCTGTGGTGCGAGTGCCGGGTGCGCGAGATCGACCACGTCCTCCCGCACGCGCGCGGCGGCGAGTCCGTCCTGGACAACGCCGACGGCGACTGCCGCGCCGACAACCTCGTCAAGGAGACCCGCGGCTGGCGCGTCGACCGCGACCACGACGGAGTCCTGACCTGGTCGACACCGACCGGCCACCGGTACGAGTCACGCCACGGACAGCACGCAGCCGTCGCCCGGCTGAGCGGCACGTCGCCGCCGACCGGCACGTGGTCACCGATGGAAGCCCGACTGCAGCACCTGGTGACTGTGTCACGCCGCTGACCGATCACTCTCAGTCGAGTCTCTGCCACGCTCGAGCGCCGCCTCGTACCCCAGATCCACCGGCGTTCGCCCATCGTTCACGCGACCCACCTCGGGGAGCCGCGCTCACGCAACCCTGCGCCGGTGGCATCGAGGCATGAGATCGATTCCCACCACCGTCCTCGCCGGCGTCGTTGCCGCACTGGCTGCGCCGATGATCGTCACCGCCGCGTCCTCCGCCTCGGCCGCCACCACCCACGACCGCGACGCCTTCGACTCTCGAGGCCGCGACCACGTGCGCGCCACCATCGTCATCGCCCACCGCGGCGCGTCGGGGTACCGACCCGAGCACACCCTCGCCGCGTACGAGCTCGCGATCCGTCAGGGCGCGGACGTCATCGAGCCCGACGTCGTCATCACCAAGGACAAGGTCCTCGTCGCGCGCCACGAGAACGAGATCGGGGGCACCACCGACGTGGCTGACCACCCCGAGTTCGCCGCCCGCAAGACGACCAAGACCATCGATGGCCGCCCCGTCACGGGATGGTTCACCGAGGACTTCACCCTCGCCGAGCTCAAGACCCTCCGCGCCGAGGAGCGTCTGCCGCTGGTCCGCCCCGGCAACACGGCGTACGACGGGCGCTACACGGTTCCCACGCTCGACGAGGTGCTCGACCTCGCCCGCAAGGAGAGCATCCGCCGCGGGCGCCTGATCGGGGTCGCGCCGGAGACGAAGCACCCGACCTACTTCCAGTCGATCGGCAAGAACCTCGAAGATCCGCTGGTCCGCACTCTGAACCGCCGTGGGCTGAACCACCGCTGGTCGCCGGTGACGATCCAGTCGTTCGAGTCCGCCAACCTGAAGGCGCTGTCGAAGCGGGTCCGGGTGCCGATCGCCCAGAACGTGAGCCCGAGCGGCGCGCCGTACGACCACGTGGTCGCCGGCAATCCGACGACGTACGCCGACATGGTCACCCCTGCGGGGCTGAAGGCGATGGCGAAGTACGCCGACGTCCTCAGCGCCGAGAAGAACGTCCTGATCCCGCGCACCCCGTCCGGGGCGCTCGGCACGCCGACGAACGTCGTCCGTGATGCACATCGGGCAGGTCTCGACGTCTACGCGTGGACGTTCCGGGCCGAGAACCAGTTCCTCCCCGTCGAGTTCCGAGAGGGCACCGATCCGAACGCCCACGGCGACCTCGACGGTGAGCTGCGCACCTTCTACGCGCTCGGCGTCGACGGTGTGTTCTCGGACTTCCCCGACCTCGCCGTCCGTGCGCGGTCGAGCCGCCTGGCGTCAGCGAACCGCTGACGACGCCCTCCCTGGCTCCTGTCCCGCATGCGATCGCCGCAGAGACTACGCTCGCACAGGTGAGCGACTTCGGTTTTGAGACGCGTGCCATCCATGCGGGCCAGGAGCCCGACCCCCGCACGGGGGCGGTCGTGCCGGCCATCTATGCGACCAGCACCTACAAGCAGGACGGGGTCGGCGGCCTGCGTGAGGGCTACGAGTACTCACGCAGCGCGAACCCGACGCGCACCGCGCTCGAGGAGTGCATCGCATCGCTCGAGCTCGGCGCCCGCGGATTCGCCTTCGCGAGCGGGCTCGCCGCCGAGGACACCCTCCTGCGCGCCCTGACCAGACCGGGCGACCACGTGATCATCCCGAATGACGCGTACGGCGGCACGTACCGGCTGTTCGACAAGGTCGAGTCGCGCTGGGGTCTCGCGTACGACCCGGTGCCGATCACCGACGTGGACGCGGTCAGGTCCGCGATCGTCCCCGGCACCACCCGCATCGTGTGGGTGGAGACGCCGACGAACCCGCTGCTCGGCATCGCCGACATCGCCGCGCTCGCCGAGGTGGCGCACGCTGCCGACGCCCTGCTCGTCGTCGACAACACCTTCGCGTCGCCCTACCTCCAGCAGCCCATCGCGCACGGCGCCGACGTCGTCGTCCACTCGACGACCAAGTACGCCGGTGGCCACTCCGACGTCGTCGGCGGTGCGCTGGTCGTCCGCGACGAGGGCGTGGCCGAGCAGATCGCGTTCCACCAGAACTCCATGGGTGCCGTCGCCGGCCCGTTCGACTCGTGGCTCGTGCTCCGGGGGCTCAAGACGCTGGCCCTGCGGATGGAGCGCCACAGCGACAACGCCGAGCAGGTGGTGGCGTTCCTCCAGGACCGACCCGAGGTGTCGCAGGTGATCTATCCCGGCCTCGCGGAGCACCCGGGTCACGCCGTCGCCGCCCGCCAGATGAAGCGCTTCGGCGGGATGGTGTCGTTCCGGATGGCAGCGGGGGAGCGGGCGGCGCTCGACGTCGTCGAGCACACGGAGCTCTTCCTCCTCGCCGAGTCGCTGGGTGGGGTCGAGTCGCTCATCGAGCACCCCGGACGCATGACCCATGCCTCGGCTGCCGGGTCGCCGCTGGAGGTCCCGGCAGATCTCGTGCGCGTCAGCGTGGGGATCGAGACGGGCGCCGATCTCGTCGCCGACCTCGCCCAGGCGTTCGAGCGGCTGGCGCGGTGACCGGCAGCGGCGACGAGGGCGCGACGCCCGCGGGCGATGCGTCCACTGACGTGCCGACCCCCGGCGACCGAGCCGGCGATGTGCCGACCCCGGGCGAGCAAGCGGCCGGCGAACCGACCATCGAGGAGGTGGCGGCTGCCAGGTCGCGCCGAGAGCGGCTCGACGAGCTCGTCGAGCGGATGCGGTCGACGGCGCGCCGGGACCTCGCCATGCTCGAGGAGCGTCGCGGCGTCCTGGGTGACCCGGTCCCGGCCTCCAGCCCGTACGCCGCCCCCGCCGTAGCCGTGCAGCCGGTGCCGCACGACGGCGCCGGACCGAGCGTCCCGTTCGGCGTACGCCTCGCGGCAGCCTGGGGATGGCGCGTCATCGTCATCGCCGGCGCGGCGTACGGCGTCATGTGGCTGCTCGGCTACTTCTCCGAGATCACCGTCCCGATCGCCGTGGCCATCCTCGTCACGGCGCTCGTCCGTCCGGCCGTCAACAGGGTCGAGAGCCTCTCCATCCACCGCGGCCTCGCGACCCTCGTCGTGATGGTGCTCGGCATCGGCGCGGTCGTCGGCATGCTCACCCTGGTCGGCCAGCAGGTCTCGACCCAGTTCGACGACCTCTGGACCAAGGTGGTCGACGGTCTGCACGAGATCCAGGACTGGGCGCGCACCGGCCCGCTGGGGCTCAGCGACGCCCAGCTCAACAGCTGGATCGACCGTGTGACGGACTCCGTCGAGGAGTGGGGAGGCAGCGGCCCGGGCGTGGTCGACCGGGTCACCGAGGTCGGCACCACGGTCACGCACTTCTTCGCCGGCTTCTTCATCGTCCTGTTCGCGACGTACTTCTTCCTCTACCAGGGCGGTCGCATCTGGGACTGGGTGGTGCGGCTGTTCCCGCGCAACGCTCGCGAGCACGCCGACACGTCGGGGCGCATCGCCTGGGCATCGCTCACGTCGTTCGTCCGAGCCACCGTGCTCGTCGCCCTCGTCGACGCCATCGGCATCGCCCTCGTCGCCTGGCTCCTGGGTGTGCCGCTGGTGCTGGCCATCGCCACCCTCGTCTTCCTGGGTGCCTTCATCCCGATCGTCGGTGCGTTCGTGTCCGGTCTCGTCGCGGTGCTCGTCGCCCTCGTCGCAGAAGGTCCTTGGGACGCTCTCTTCATGCTGGCCGGCGTGATCGCGGTCCAGCAGATCGAGGCGCACATCCTGCAGCCGTTCCTGATGGGGCACCTCGTACAGCTGCACCCGCTCGCGATCATCCTCGCGATCGGAGCCGGTCTGACCGTCGCCGGCATCGTCGGCGCGCTCATCGCGGTGCCGCTCGCAGCCTGCATCAACGCCGTCGTACGCCACCTGTCGGCGCGAGCGGACGCAGTCCAGGCTGCGGCGGCCGGAGAACCACCCCCTGCGGCGACCTAGGCTGATCCCATGACCGTGACGCTCGACGACGTCCGTGCCGCTGAGTCCCTTCTCGCAGGCGTGGCCGTCCGGACTCCCGTGGAGTCCTCCCGCCCGCTGGCCGAGAGGCTCGGCCGTCCGGTGCTGCTCAAGTGCGAGAACCTGCAGCGCGCCGGGTCGTTCAAGATCCGCGGTGCGTATGTCCGGATCGCCCGACTGACGGCCGAGGAGAAGGCCCGAGGCGTGGTGGCCGCGAGTGCGGGAAACCACGCCCAGGGTGTGGCGCTCGCCGCTTCGCTGCTCGGCACCAGCGCCACGGTGTTCATGCCGGAGGGCGCGCCGCTGCCGAAGCTGGCGGCCACGCGTGACTACGGTGCGACGATCGAGCTCGCAGGAACCTCGGTCGAGACGGCCCTCGAGGCAGCGCACGACTTCTCGAAGCGCACGGGCGCCGTGCTGATCCACCCGTTCGACCATCCCGACATCGTCGCCGGCCAGGGCACGCTGGGGCTGGAGCTGCTCGAGCAGGTGCCCGATGCCTCCACGATCGTGATCCCGGTCGGTGGAGGCGGCCTGGTCGCCGGCGTCGCGCTCGCCGTGAGGGCGCTGCGACCGGACGTCCGCGTGATCGGCGTCCAGGCCGAGCGCGTCGCGCCGTACCCGGTCTCGCTCGAGGCGGGGCGCCCGACCGCCGTGGAGGCCCAGCGCACCATGGCCGACGGCATCGCGATCTCACGCCCGGGCGACGTCCCCTTCGCCGAGATCTCGCGCTGGGTCGACCGCGTCGTGACCGTGACCGAGGAGTCGCTCAGCCAGGCGCTGCTGCTCCTCCTCGAGCGCTCCAAGATGGTCGTCGAGCCCGCTGGAGCTGCGGGCGTCGCCGCGATCATGCAGCACCCGGAGGTCTTCGCCGACGGCGGAGACGCCCCGGTCGTGTGCGTCCTCAGCGGGGGCAACATCGACCCGCTGCTGCTCATGAACGTCGTACGCCACGGGCTGGCCGCGGCCGGCAGGTTCCTGTCGTTCAGGGTTCGGATCTCCGACCGGCCGGGCTCGCTCGACGTCCTGCTGCGCGTGCTGGCGGAGATGGCGGTGAGCGTCCTCGACGTCGTCCACGAACGCACCGCGTCCACCCTCGCGATCGACGAGGTCGAGGTCACGCTCAGCGTGGAGACCAGAGGGCCGGAGCACCGCTTCGCGGTCGAGCAGGCGCTGCGCGAGCACGGGTACGTCATCACCTACACGTGAATCACCCGCCGCCCCTCGAGGACGGCGGGTGAGTCAGGCGTGGACGGGTCAGGCGACGTACGGCTTGGCGTCGACGATCTCCACCGTCACCTCGCGGCCGTTCGGGGCCTCGTACGTGGCGGTGTCGCCGGCCCGCTTGCCGAGGATCGCGGCGCCGAGCGGCGACTGGGGCGAGTAGACGTCGGTGTCGACGGAGGCGTCCAGGCTGAGCATCTCGCGGGACCCGAGAAGGAAGGTCTCGGTGTCGTCGTCGCCGGAGAACTTGATCGTCACGACCATGCCGGACTCGACCAGACCGTCGTCGGCACGCTGCTCGCCCACCTCGGCGCGACGCATCATGTCCTCGAGCTGGCGGATCCGGGCCTCGGACTTCCCCTGCTCCTCGCGGGCGGCGTGGTAGCCGCCGTTCTCCTTCAGGTCGCCCTCGTCGCGGGCCTCCGCGATCTTGGTGGCGATCTCCGTGCGTGCCGGCCCGCGAAGATGGTCCAGCTCGGCCTGGAGACGGTCGTACGCCTCCTGGGTCAGCCAGATCGTGTTCTTCTCAGCGTTGGGCGTCGTCATGGGGATAGCTCCTCGGATGTAACAAACCCCAGACATCACGCCTGGGGCTGGAAAACATCGAGCCTAGCAAGCCTCGGGCCCAGCGCCAAGGACTCAGTCGAGGAGTCGGCACTCCTGGACGACCGCGGTCACCGCGCGGCGCTCGGTCGCGACCACGTCGGTGACGATCGACTCGTCCCCGTCCGTACGGGGGACGTCGAAGGTCGTCTCGCCCACGTACGTGTGGTCGGCCGCCTGTGCTGCCACGTCGCACTGGGCGGGATCGCCGGACGAGTGGTCGACCCGGATCGTCACCGAGATCGCATGGTCCGACGTGACCTCGTAGGCCATCACGTCGGCGTGGAACCGGTTGCTGTTGTACGCGTCCGAGACGAACCACGCAGCAACGACGCCCAGGGTCACTCCGACGACGGAGATGATCGCCCACGTGCGCCGTGACAGCGGCTTGCGGCCGCCGTACCGGGTGGTGGACAGGTCGGGCTCCGTGCTGGGCATGACACCATTGTGACTGAGTGAGTCACGCGATCGACCGGAGGACTGCTGTGGCGGAGAAGCTGCGCCTGATGCACGTGCACGCCCATCCCGACGACGAGTCGAGCAAAGGGGCGGCATCCACGGCGAAGTACGTCGCCGAGGGTGTCGACGTGCACGTGGCGACGTGTACGGGTGGCGAGCGGGGTTCGATCCTGAACCCCAGCTTCGAGCACCCCGGGATCCTCGAGAACCCCGAGCTGATCGGCGAGATCCGCCGCGAGGAGATGGACCGGGCCCGCGAGATCCTCGGGATCAAGCAGGACTGGCTCGGCTTCGTCGACTCGGGCTGGCCCGAGGGCGATCCGCAGCCCCCGCTCCCCGAGGGCTGCTTCGGACTGGTCCCCGTCGAGGACGCCGCCAAGCCGCTGATCGCGCTGATGCGGTCGTTCCGGCCGCACGTCGTGACGACGTACGACGAGAACGGCGGCTACCCGCACCCGGACCACATCATGTGCCACAAGATCAGCGTCTACGCGTTCGAGAGGGCCGGGGACGCCGACGCGTACCCGGAGCTCGGCGAGCCGTGGCAGCCGCAGAAGCTCTACTACCACCGCAGCTGGTCGCGGGCGCGCTTCGAGGCCATCGATGCCGCCATGGAGCAGCACGGGCTCGAGCCGCCCTACCGCGAGCGGCTCAAGGAGTGGAAGTTCGACCCCGAGGACGAGAAGCGTCTGACGACGCGGGTGCCGTGCGCGGACTACTTCAGCGTGGCGGACGACGCGCTGCGGGCCCACGCCACGCAGATCGACCCGGACGGGCACTGGTTCGCGATCCCGCAGCAGGTGCGCGCCGAGGCCTGGCCGACCGAGGACTACGAGCTGGTCCAGTCCTTCGTCGAGACGACCGTGCCGGAGGACGACCTCTTTGCGGGGCTCCGCTGATCGGCAGAGTGCGGGGCTCCGCTGATCGGCAGGGTGCTGGGCTGCGGTCGCTGAGGGCGGCAGGCGCGGGCGTACGCTGGAGTCATGTCCACAGCCGTGCTCGCCGCCGCCGCGCAGACCAACTTCAAGCCTGCCGGCTGGGTGGCGCTCCTGATCATCCTGGGGCTGTGCGTCGGCCTCTTCTTCCTCATGCGCAGCATGTCCCACCAGATGAAGAAGGTGGACTTCGACGAGAAGGCCACCGAGCGCCCGCGCCGGGTCGTCCCGCCGCGCGACGAGGAGTGAGTGCGCTCAGCGTGCGATGCGTCGGCTGGCGGCGATCGCCGCGGCGGCGATGCCGATCGCACCAACGGCGATGACCGCGAGCATCACCGTCACCTGACCCCAGCCGCGGTCTGCCGCGTCCAGGAAGTCGTACGGCACGGGGATCGGCGGCTCGCCCTCCGGACCCACGAACTGCGGCGTCGAGACGCCCGCCCGGAGGAGCGTGTAGGCGACCCAGGCGACCGGCCACACCAGGAACCACCACGCGCGTCGCTCGAGGCGGGGCCGGAGCAGGAAGAACCCGATCACGGAGCCGACGGGGACGAGCGTGTGGTGGACGAGGTTGTACCAGACGTCGATGCCCACCAGCACCTGCTGCCCGGCGAGAAGCAGGTGGTAGACGACGCCGGTGATGACGATGCCGACCAGGCCGGCGAGGTAGACCGGCTGCCACCAACCGTCGATGCCACCGCGCAGCGCGATGACGGTCGCGGTGAGCAGCACGAGGATGTTGGACTCGATCGTGAAGTACGAGAAGAAGTTGACGAGGCTGCGGCCCTCGTCGGCCACCCGCATCGCCTGACCGACGGTCGCCCACAGGCCGAGTGCAGCCATCACGCCGAACCAGACCCGGGTGCGCGTCACTCGGGTACGGGTCTCTGCGTCGTGCACGCGCTCAATCTAGCCTGACCCGGAAGCCTCCTGCGGGACTGTCGGTGCGGTGCGCGAGGCTGGTGCCGTGGCTGAGAGACCTGAGGTCCCCGTCGAGATCCTCGACCGCCTCCGCGCGACGTTCTCAGGGCTTCCGTCCTGCGACGAGGAGGACGCCTGGGTGGGTGTGCGGTGGCGCGTCGGCACAACGACCGTCGCGCACGTCTTCGGCGGCGAAGACGGGCTGTTCCGCATCACCTTCCGCGCCGAGCCGGGAGAGCTGATGGCGTTCGAGCAGCTCGGCCCGCCCTACTTCCGCGCCGAGTGGGGAGACAACGTCGTCGGGATGCTGCTCGACGACGCCACGGACTGGGACGAGCTCGCCGAGCTCCTCGTCGACGCCTACTGTCTCCAAGCGCCTGCCCGGCTCGTCGAGCAGGTCGAGAGGCCGTCGGATTCGAGCACGCCACCGCGCTGAGTCGTTTCGATGCCAGTCAAATACCCTACGGCTTGGACCAGCGCTCGTGGTAGGTCTGGATCGACCGAGAGGCGAACCCTCGGCCGCAGGCCACGAGGAGGACCTATGTCGTCGTACCACCGGACCATGATCGTGACGGGCGTCGTCGCCGCTTCGGCGATGATGGTGGGCACCACCGGCGCCGCCCCCGGAGCGAGCGCCACGGAAGAACCGGGGTCGTCCGCCCGAGCCGCCTCGGTCGAACGCATCGCGAGCGGGCTCGACAACGTGCGCCAGCTGAGCGTCACCCCGGGCGGCCGGCTCCTGGTCGCCGAGGCCGGGCACGGGAAGTGGCGCTCGAGAGCATGTCGACCGGGCGCCGCGCTCGACATGCTGTGCTTCGGGCTCTCCGGGCGAGCGTTCTCGATGAAGGTGACCGGACGGGACAAGAAGAGCGTGCTGAAGCGCATGCCGTCGGTGCGCGAGGCGTCCGACTCCTACTCGAGCGGGCTCAACGGGATCGACAAGGCACCCAACGGCTCGATCTACGCGACGGTCTCCTCGATGGTGGGCACTCGACCCAGCATTGCGAAGAAGCTGCGAGGAAAGCTGATCAAGAAGTCCCGGAGCGGCAAGATCCGCGTCGTCGCGAACCCCGTGGCCCTCGCCCGCCGCCACAACTGGCTCGGCCGCTGGGGGTCCGAGGCGACCGACGTGATCGCACTGCGAGGGCAGGTCCTCGTCCTCGACGCGGACGCCGGCGTGGTCCTGCGCTACCGCAAAGGACGTCTGACCCTCTGGCACAAGCCGCCTCAGGCCCCGGGGACGCCGTCCTACAACGCCGCGCGTGCTTCCGCGATGTCGATCGGAGCGGACGGGTACGTCTACGTGGTCGTCCGAAGCATCCAGTCCATGACGAGCCGCGTCGTCAAGCTTCACCCCAACGGGCGTGTCCTGCGGACGTGGGAGGGCCTGCCCCGGGCGACGGCGGCGACGGCGACGGCGAACGGCCAGGTGTGGCTCCTCCAGGACGGGACCGCCTGCGGCCGGCCGACGACGTACTGCGCCGAGGGCGTCATGCCGATCGACGCCAGCGGGAAGCCGTCCGCGCCGGTGCTCCGGATCAACAACACCGGCACGATGGTCGCGGCCAAGCGCAGCCTCTTCGTGACGCGCTACCCCAACGAGACCAAGCGGCCCATGCAGCCGGGCCGGAAGTCCGGCCGGGTGCTGCGCATCAATCCCTGAGGTCTGACGGTCGCTCGGCCGCGGGGCGCGAGTCCCTGAAGGCGGCCGAGCGACCAACCCTCAGCGGCGCTTCACGTAGCGCGCCCAGCCGAAGCAGTACGCGCCGAACGCCGCGAGGCCGACCGCCACGAGCGTGAGGAGATACGGACCGAAGGGCTGGTCGCGCAACGTCTTCAGCGCGTCGTCCAGCCCGCCGGCCTTGTCTGGGTCGTAGTCGATCGCTGCGAGGACGAACAGCACACCGATGATGGCGAGGGCGATGCCCTTCGCCACATAGCCGACCTGGCCGAGGCGTACGATCGCCGTCCCGCTGGTCCCGCTGGTGGCCGACGACTTCAGGTCGTTCTCGAACTTGCGGGAGATGCCCCGGTAGATCTGGTAGATGCCTCCGGCGACGATCGCGACGCCGATGAGCGCCACCAGCCAGCGCCCGGCGGGAGCACTCATGACCTTCGCGGTCAGCGTCTCCTCGCTGTTGCCGCCGCCTCCACCTCCTCCGGTGGCCGACTGGAAGGCGACCACACCGAGCACCGCGTACAGCACGGCTCGGCCGGCGGCCTTGGCCTTCTTGAACGCCTTCTTGGCGCCGTCCTCCTCGGCGAAGCCCCAGATCGCGTCGGAGATCTGCCAGAGGACGAGCGCGACGAACCCGACCGCCGTGATCCACAAGATGGCGACACCCACGGGGTTGTCGGACATCGACTTCAGCGCGCCGCCCTGGCTGGCGTCCTCTCCGCTCCCGAACCACGCGACCTGGATCGCGATCCAGGCGATCAGGAGGTGCACGATCCCGTAGGCGACCAGGCCCACCTGCGCACCCTTCTCCAGGGCCTTGCTGTTGCGGACCTCGCGGCCCGCCTGCTTGCTGCTGCTCGTCATGTCTGGCACGGACGCAGCCTGCCACCTCTGCGGGATCCTGTCAGGACCCGGGATCCAAGGTCCTGACGCCTCCCCTGACAGAACGGGGTGCAGACCCTACCGTCGAGCGATGGACCTCACACGGCGGAAGGCGGTCGAGGACGTCGTCCACCAGAACGACGCCCCGCCGGCCGACATCGATTCCGAAGGTCGGCTGCACCAGGATCTTCGCGCGCGCGACCTCGTCGGGTTCGGCATCGGGATCGTGATCGGCACCGGCATCTTCACGCTCACCGGCCTTCAGGCGAAGGAGAACGCCGGCCCTGCCGTGATGGTGTCGTTCCTGATCGCCGGCGTGGTGAGCCTGCTCGCGGCCCTCTGCTACGCCGAGCTCGCGGCAGCGGTCCCCACGGCGGGGAGCTCGTACACCTACGCCTACACGACGATCGGCGAGGTGTTCGCCTGGGTGATCGCGTGGGACCTCGTCCTCGAGTTCGCCCTCGGCGCCGCCGTCGTGGCCCGTGGCTGGTCCGGCTACCTCGCAGGCGTCTTCAACCTGCCGGACCGCTGGTTCGCCGAGGAGGGGTCGGTCGTGAACGTGGGCGCCATCGCGATCGTCCTCGTGCTCGGGTGGGTCGCCATCCGCGGGATCCGGGAGTCCAAGTGGCTCACGAACGGCCTGGTCGTGATCAAGGTGTCGATCTGCGTGTTCGTGATCGCGGTCGGCGCGTTCCACATCGATCCCGCGAACCTTGTGCCGTTCGTCCCGCCGGCCGAGCCGAGCACCGGTGACTCCTCGGCCGACGGACTCCGTGCCCCGCTGTGGCAGTTCCTGTCCGGCGTCGAGCCGACACAGTTCGGCATCGCCGGCGTGCTCGTCGCGGCAGCCGTCGTCTTCTTCGCCTACTCGGGGTTCGAGGCGGTGGCGAACCTCGGCGAGGAGACCCGCGAGCCCGCCCGTGACATGCCGCTGGGGCTGCTCGGCACCATCGGAATCTGCACCGTCCTGTACGTCGGTGTCTGCCTGGTCGTCACCGGGATGGTGGACTACCGCGACCTCAGCGAGAGCGATGCCGTCGCGGACGTGTTCGACCAGGTCGGACTCGAGTGGGCGGGCCTCCTCATCGGCATCGCGGCGGTTGCGGGCCTCACGTCGGTGATCCTCGTCGACATCGTGGCGATGGGACGCATCGGCTTTGCGCTCGCCCGCGACGGGCTGCTCCCACCGGTGTTCGGACGGGTCCACGGCCGCTGGGGCACTCCGGTCCTGATGACGGCGGCGACCGTCGGCTTCGTCGCCCTCCTCGCCGGACTGGTGCCGATCACGGTCCTGGCCGAGATGGTGAGCATCGGCACGCTGTTCGCGTTCGTCGTGGTGGCGGTCGCCGTGGTGGTCCTGCGCCGGACCCGCCCCGACATGCCGCGCCCGTTCCGTACGCCGCTCGTCCCGCTCGTCCCGATCCTCGCGGTCGCCTGCTGCGTCGGGCTGATGGCGAGTCTCGCGGTCGAGACGTGGCTGCGCTTCCTGGTGTGGCTGCTGATCGGCTTCGCGGTCTACTTCGGGTACGGCTACCGCCATGCCCGGCTCGCACGACGGGCTGCCGCCAAGCCCTGACAGGCGCCTACGGTGGAGGTATGGCCAACCGACTCAGCCGAGCCACCAGCCCGTACCTCCTCCAGCACGCCGAGAACCCCGTCGACTGGCACGAGTGGGGCGACGAAGCACTTGCGCTCGCGGCCGAGCGCGACGTCCCGGTGCTGCTCAGCGTCGGCTACGCCGCATGCCACTGGTGCCACGTGATGGCGCACGAGTCGTTCGAGGACGAGGCGACCGCCGACTACGTCAACGCGCACTTCGTCCCGGTCAAGGTGGACCGGGAGGAGCGGCCGGACGTCGACGCGGTCTACATGCGGGCGACGACCGCGATGACCGGTCAGGGCGGCTGGCCGATGACGGTGATGCTGACACCGGGCGGGGACCCGTTCTTCGCCGGCACCTACTTCCCGCCGGAGCCGCGGCACGGGATGCCCGCGTTCCGTCAGGTGCTCGAGGCGGTCGTCGACGTGTGGGAGAACCGGCGCAGCGACGTCGACCGGATCAGCGCCGAGGTCGTCTCGCACCTGGGTGCTCTCGAGGCCGGCGATGGGCCGGCGCTGGACGCGGAGGCGCTCGACCAGGCGGTGCGCGGGCTGGCCGCGCAGTACGACGCCGTACGAGGCGGGTTCGGCGGTGCGCCGAAGTTCCCGCCGTCGATGTGCCTGGAGTTCCTGCTGCGCGCCGCCGCGCGCACCGGGTCGGGCGACGCGCTCGCGATGGTCGAGCACACCTGCGAGGCGATGGCGCGGGGCGGCATGTACGACCAGCTCGGCGGGGGCTTCGCGCGCTACAGCGTCGACGCCGACTGGGTGGTGCCGCACTTCGAGAAGATGCTGTACGACAACGCGCTGCTGCTGCGGGTCTACGTGCACCTGTGGCGACAGACCG
The DNA here is from genome assembly GCF_041320275.1 of Mumia sp. Pv4-285. Classification (NCBI taxonomy): domain Bacteria; kingdom Bacillati; phylum Actinomycetota; class Actinomycetes; order Propionibacteriales; family Nocardioidaceae; genus Mumia; species Mumia qirimensis. Next base: position 1,188,636 of record NZ_CP162023.1, read on the forward strand.
GGTCCGAGCTGGCTCTGCGGGTCGTGCGCGAGACGGCCGACTTCCTCGTGACCGACCTTGCGACCCCCGAGGGCGGGTTCGCCTCCGCCCTCGACGCCGACACCGACGGCGCTGAGGGCACGTACTACGTGTGGACCCCGCAGCAGCTCGTCGATGCCCTCGGCGACGACGACGGGGCGTGGGCGGCGGGCACGCTGTCGGTGACCGAGTCCGGCACCTTCGAGCACGGCGCCTCCACGCTCCAGCTGCGCGAGGACGCCGACGATCCCGCCCGCTGGGCGTCGGTGCGCGAGCGGCTGGCGACGGCGCGCCGCGCGGAGCGTACGGCCCCGGCGCGCGACGAGAAGGTCGTCGCCGCATGGAACGCGCTCGCGGTCACTGCCCTCGCCGAGGCCGGAGTCCTGCTGGACGAGCCGGAGTACACGGATGCCGCCGTCGTCGCCGCGACACTGCTCGCGACCGTGCACACCGACGCGGACGGACGCCTCTTGCGGACGTCTCGGGACGGCGTGGCCTCGACGAACGCCGGTGTGCTGGAGGACTACGGGTGCGTCGCCGAGGCGTACGTGGCCGTGCTCGGAGTGACGGGTGACGCAGTGTGGCTCGAGCGGGCGACGACTCTGCTCGACGCGGTGCTCGAGCACTTCGCGGTTGGTGTGGACAGCGCCGTCGGGGCGGAGACGGGAGCGGGCGGCTTCTACGACACCGCCGACGACGCGCAGCGGCTGGTCGTACGCCCGCGCGACCTCAGCGACAACGCGACCCCGTCGGGCACGTCGTCGGTCGCGACTGCGCTCCTGGCTGCGGCGGCAGTCACGGGGGAGGACCGGTTCCGCACTGCAGCCGAGGATGCCGTCCGTTCCGCCTCCGCGCTCGCGACGGGCGCGCCGCGCTTCGCCGGGTGGACGCTGTCGGTCGCCGAGGCGATGCTCGCCGGCCCCCTCGAGATCGCCGTGGTCGGTGACGGCGAGGACGCCGCAGCCCTGCACCGAGCCGCGCTCGGCCTCGCGTCACCGGGTGCCGTCGTCGTCGCGGCCCCCGTCGGGACGCCCCTCCCACTGTTCGCCTACAAGGACCTCGTCGACGGAAGGGCGGCGGCGTACGTGTGCCGCGGGTTCGCCTGCGAGCGCCCGGTGACCGACCCGACGGCGCTGACCGGCTAGCGGCCGCCTGACGGCAGATCAGCCGAGGAGGTCGTCCGGCGACAGCGTCACCGGGAAGGGGTGCTCGAGCTGCGCCGCCTCGGCTCCGACGACGCGAGCGACCTCTACGTACTCGTCTCCCTCGAGGTCCCAGCACTTCAGCGAACGCTCGTACGGGTCCGGGTCGACCACCCAGTACGACGCGGCGCCGGCGTACTCGTAGCGCGCCTTCTTCAGCAGGAGGTCGATCGTGCGGGTGCTGGGCGAGATCACCTCCACCGCGAGGACCGGCGGGGCGGACAGAATCCGGCCGTCGACCTCCGCACGGCGTGCGACGACGACGTCCGGTCGGACCACGCAGTCCTCGGCGAGCACGACGTCGAGCGGGGACACGAAGACCTTCATCTCGGGAGGGCAGACCGCGCGGAGCAGCACGGTCAGCTCCAGGACGGCCTCCTGGTGCTCGGTCGACGGCGCGGGTGTCACGATCAACGAGCCGTCGATGATCTCGTAACGGTGGCCGTCGTCGGGAATGGCATCAAGGTCGGCACGCGTCAGCGGCCGTCCCGGGGGAAGTCCGATGGGGTGCGGCGTCATCTGCCCACCCTAGGCCCACCCCGTCAGGCTGAGTACGCGGCGATCGAGATGCCCACGTAGTGCACGACGAACGCCGCGATCGTCAACGTGTGGAACACCTCGTGGAAGCCGAACCACCGGGGGAACGGATCCGGGAACCGCAGTCCGTAGACGACGGCTCCGAGTGAGTAGAGCCCACCCCCGACGATGATGAGGACGAGGACCGCGGTCGACGAGGCAGCAGCGAACTCGTCGAGCCACAGCAGCGCGGCCCACCCGAGCAGCACGTAGATCGGGGTGTAGAGCCAGCGGGGCGCCTCGACCCAGAGCACCCGGAAGGCCACCCCGCCGATCGCGCCGACCCACACCAGCGTCAGCAGGATCGCGGCGTCGCGGGGCGACAGCAGGATCAGAGCGAAGGGGGTGTAGGAGCCGGCGATCAGCAGGAAGATGTTGGCGTGGTCGAAGCGCTTGAGCAGCACCTGCGTGCGCGGACCCCACCGGCCGACGTGGTAGAACGCGCTCACCCCGAACAGGAGCAGAGCGCTCACCATGTAGACGGCGACCCCGGCCTTCGGCTTGGCGCCGGGAGCGAGCACGAGGAGGACGACGAAGGCAGCCAGAGCGAGAGGCCAGGTGGCGGCGTGCAGCCAACCGCGCAGTCTAGGCTTGATCTCGACGACGGCATCGTGGATACGATCGCCGACGGGGTAGGGGACAGCCTGCTGGTTGCTCACACAGAGACCTTAGCCAACGAACCTACGCAATCGTAGGTAAGACTCCTCACGAGAGGCCGATCGGTGTCGGTACGAGATCTGCTCTACTCGGCGTACGAGCGTCAGCTGCTCGGCAGGCTCCGGCCGGATCAGGTCCCGGGACACGTCGGCGTGATCGTCGACGGCAACCGGCGTTGGGCGAAGGGCGCGGGAGGCGACGTCGCCAGCGGATACCAGGCCGGCGCCGACAAGATCATCGAGTTCCTCGGTTGGTGCGACGACCTCGACGTCAAGGTCGTCACGCTCTGGCTGCTCTCGACCGACAACCTCCAGCGGCCCGAGCCGGAGATCCGTGCGCTCCTCGGGGTGATCGGCAGTCTCGTCGACAAGCTCACTGCGGCGCAGCGGTGGCACGTCCGACTCATCGGCAACCTCGACCTGCTCCCCGCGGACCTCGCGGGCTCCCTCGAAGCCACCGCCGCGTCGACCAGCGGCGTCGACGGCATGGAGGTCAACCTCTGCGTCGGCTACGGCGGCCGCCAGGAGCTCACCGACGCCGTACGCTCCCTGCTGCGTGAGCAGTCCGAGCAGGGGCGCACGATCGACGAGGTCGCGGAGGTCCTCGACGTCGAGCACATCGCCGAGCACCTCTACACCAAGGGTCAGCCCGATCCCGACCTCGTGATCCGCACCTCCGGCGAGCAACGCCTGTCGGGATTCCTGCTGTGGCAGAGCGTCCACAGCGAGTTCTACTTCTGCGAGGCGTTGTGGCCCGCGTTCCGGCGGGTCGACTTCCTGCGGGCCATCCGCTCGTACGCGGAGCGTGAGCGCCGGTTCGGTCAGTGAGGTACGGGGTCGTCGTCCTGCTCGGCATACTCGGCGGGCTCATCTTCTGGCTCAGCGTGAGCAGCTATTCGATCGCGTCGGCAAACGCGGAGGCCGACGCGTTCGATCGCCTTCGTGCCGGTGAGGGCGTCACGACGACCGGCACGATGACCGGGACGACGGAGCGCCGGCAGGCGGCTCGCCGCAGGATGGTCATCGTCCAGTGCGCCGTCTACACCTACCCCGACGGCGGAGGCAAGGGCACGCTGACCCACGGGTGCGCTCGCGACCCCGACGATCTCCCGGAGCTGGGTTCGACGGTTCCTGTCATCTACGACCCCGAGGGCTATGCGGCCTTCGTGAACACCGACGAGACCGGCGAGCGCCTCGACAGTGCCCGTGCGACCGCGCCTTGGTATCAGTGGGGCGGGCTCGCGCTGGCCGTGCTCTGCGGGTCGGTGGTGCTCTGGAGCGTGGTTCGTGGGTTCGTACGCCTTCTGCGCGGGACTCCGAGCACGTAACCAGACGTTCATCCGGACGGTGGCGTGTCGCAATGGATCGCGCCCGCGCGCGGCGTAGCGTCGTGCTCGTCGGCGGGGCCACCTCTCGTCGGCACCGGGAGGCCCTCCGTGCACCACCGATCGCTCGGCGCAAGCGCTGGTCCGGTGCGCACGTGGGGAGGTCGGCCCGCCCCCGGGCCTGCTGCCCTGAACCCGGCTCCATTCGCGAGAGAGTGAGCCGGCGCGGGGATGCGCGCGGGCTCGTACGAGGAGATTGCCGTGGCTGCTGACATCACCACCACGTACGTGATCGACACCAGCGTGCTTCTCGCCGACCCGCGGGCGTTGACCCGGTTCGCCGAGCACGAGGTCGTCATCCCGGTCGTCGTGATCACCGAGCTCGAGGACAAGCGGGCTCATCCCGAGCTCGGCTACTTCGCCCGCTCGGCGCTCCGTCTCCTCGACGAGCTCCGCGTCCGCCACGGCACGCTCGACAGCCCGCTCCCGGTCAACGACGAGGGCGGCACCGTCCGTGTCGAGCTCAACCACACCGACTCCAGTGCGCTGCCGTCGGGGTTCCGGCTGGGGGACAACGACACCCGCATCCTGTCGGTCGCGAAAAACCTCGCCGACGAGGGCAACGCCGTCACCCTCGTCTCCAAGGACCTGCCGATGCGGGTCAAGGCGTCGGCGATGGGGCTCCCGTCGGAGGAGTACCGCGCCGAGCTCGCCCTCGAGGCGGGATGGACCGGCATGGTGGAGCTGGAGGTCGTCGGCGAGGACGTCGACGCCCTCTACGAGAGCGGCGTCGCTGACCTGCCGGAGGCGCGCGACCTGCCCTGCCACACGGGCCTGGTCCTGTTGTCGGAGCGGGGAAGCGCCCTCGGACGCGTCACGGCGGACAAGCGGGTCAAGCTCGTCCGCGGCGACCGCGAGGCGTTCGGTCTCCACGGGCGCTCCGCCGAGCAGCGGGTCGCGCTCGACCTGCTCCTCGATCCCGAGATCGGCATCGTGTCGATGGGTGGCCGCGCCGGCACCGGCAAGTCGGCTCTCGCGCTGTGCGCCGGGCTCGAGGCCGTGATGGAGCGCAGGCTCCACAAGAAGGTCGTCGTGTTCCGGCCGTTGTACGCCGTGGGCGGCCAGGAGCTCGGCTACCTGCCCGGCTCCGAGGCCGAGAAGATGGGGCCCTGGGGGCAGGCGGTCTTCGACACGCTCGGTGCGGTCACCTCCGGCGACGTCCTCGACGAGGTGATCGACCGCGGCATGCTCGAGGTGCTCCCGCTGACCCACATCCGCGGACGCTCGCTGCACGATGCGTTCGTGATCGTCGACGAGGCGCAGTCGCTCGAGCGCAACGTCCTGCTGACGGTGCTCTCCCGGATCGGCGCCAACTCGCGGGTCGTCCTCACGCACGACGTCGCGCAGCGCGACAACCTGCGAGTCGGCCGGTACGACGGTGTGGTGGCCGTCGTCGAGAAGCTCAAGGGACACCCCTTGTTCGCCCACGTCACGCTCACCCGCTCCGAGCGCTCGCCGGTCGCAGCGCTGGTGACCGAGATGCTCGAGGACACCGCGCTGTAGGCGTCGGCAGGCTCGACCAGCGAGAGGTCTCGGAAGGCCCGGACGTCCAACGACGTCCGGGCCTTTCCTCGGTCTGCAGGGATCCCACCGTTGTGGTTCAGTGATGGGAGTCACGTACGTAGGCGCCCGTGAGGTGCAGCAACGGACGGGAGCGGTCGATGGGGATCAGGGCTCGACGGCGAGTGGCGGCTGTCGCCGCGATCGCCGGTGCGGCGGCCGGGCTGGCTGCGTGCGGTGGGGAGTCGAGCGGCAGCACGCCGACGCTCAACTGGTACATCAATCCGGACGTCTCGAACCTCGAGGCGTACGTCACCGACGCCGACGGCAACCAGGCGCCCGGCGGTCAGGCGTACCTCGCACTGAAGTGCTCCGAGGAGTCGAACGGCGCCTACGACATCAAGGTTCGGCTGCTGCCGAACGACGCCTCCCAGCAGCGCGAGCAGCTCGTCCGCCGCCTCGCGGCCGAGGACGACTCGATCGACCTGATGAGCCTCGACCCAGCGTTCACGGCCGAGTTCGCCAACGCCGGTTTCCTCGAGCCGATCCCGGAGGAGGAGCAGGCCCAGCTGTCGGAGGGCATGCTCGACGGCGCGATCGAGGCGGCCACGTACGACGACAACCTGATCGCCGTGCCGCTGTGGTCGAACACCCAGATCCTCTGGTTCAAGAAGTCGGTCGCCGAGAAGGCCGGACTCGACATGACGAAGCCTGTGACGTGGGACCAGATCATCGACGCCGCCGAGCAGACGAACACCACGGTGAGCGTGCAGGCGAAGCGGTACGAGGGCTACTCGGTGTGGATCAACGCGCTGATCTCCGGTGCCGGCGGCCAGATCCTGGAAGACCCCGAGGCGGGCAAGGACGCGGAGATCACCGTGGACACCCCTGAGGGCAAGGCGGCTGCCGAGGTCGTCTCCAAGCTGGGCAACTCCCCGGCCGCGCCTCCGGCACTGTCGAACGCCGACGAGGGCGGCACGGTGGCGTCGTTCTCGGCCGCGGACGGTGGCTTCCTCGTCAACTGGACGTACGTCTACTCCGACCCGAACGTCGCCCCGTTCAAGGACGACCTCGGCTGGGTCCGTTACCCGGCGACCACCGAGGGCGACGAGAGCCGGCCTCCGTACGGCGGCATCAACATCGGCGTCTCGAGCTACGGCAAGCACACCGATGCGGCGTACGAGGCCGCCGCGTGCCTGACGTCGGCCGAGAGCCAGAAGACCTACGCGCAGGCGTCGGGCAACCAGCCGGCGCGCTCGGCGGTCTACGACGACCCCGAGATGAAGAAGGCGTTCCCGATGGCAGCCCTGTGGCGCGAGAGCATCGACGCTGCTGCGCCGCGGCCGCTCACACCGTACTGGAGCGACATCAGCACGGCGCTCTACTCGAGCTGGCACCCGCCGTCGTCGGTCGACCCCGACACCACTCCGGCGGAGTCGCAGCAGTACATCGAGGACGTTCTTCAAGGCAAGGCTCTGCTGTGAGAGGCGCTGCTGTGAGCGGGAGGCGATGACGATGGCGAGCACGACGACGCTCGAGCCGACGAAGGCCGCGCCAGGCGGGCGGCGTACGAAGACACGCACGCCGGAGAGCGCGGAGAACCGGCTGGGCTGGAAGCTCGCCGGCCCTGCGGTCGCGGTGATGCTGCTCGTGACCGCGTGGCCGATGCTGCGAGCGCTGTACCTGTCGCTCTTCAGCTACCGCCTCACGGACCCGGACAACCGCGAGCTCGTGGGCATCTCCAACTACGGGGTGGTCCTGTCGGACTCGCTGTGGTGGCGCGCGGTGGGGGTGGCCGTGTTCATCATGGTGGTCACCGTGGCGGTCGAGCTGGTGATCGGCTTCGGGTTCGCGATGGTGATGAACAACATCCTCGTCGCCCGCGGCCTGGTCCGAGCCTCGATCCTCGTGCCGTACGGCATCATCACCGTCGTCTCGGCCTACGCCTGGCTGTACGCGTTCCAGCCCACCACGGGGTTCGTCAACCAGTGGCTGCACCTCGACCCCGGCACCAACCTGTTCGACGACTTCTGGGGCTCGATCTTCGTCATCTGCCTGGCGGAGATCTGGAAGACGACGCCGTTCGTGTCGCTGCTGCTGCTCGCCGGGCTCTCGCAGGTCCCGAACGACGCCATCGAGGCGGCGACCGTCGACGGCGCGACGTGGCGCCAGCGGCTGACGAAGGTGATCCTGCCGTCGATGCGTGCCGCGATCATGGTCGCCGTGCTCTTCCGCGCGCTCGACGCGTACCGGATCTTCGACAGCCCGTTCATCATGACCGGCTTCGCCAACGGCACCGCACCGCCGTCGGGTCTCGTCTACAACGCGATGATCCAGCGCGTCGAGCTCGGGCTCGGATCGGCCATGTCCGTGCTGTTGTTCCTCTCGGTCCTCATCATCGCGTTCGGGTTGATGAAGCTGTTCCGGGTGGACCTGAGCCAGGTGAGGGGAGACTGACATGTCGCCGCGACGCAAGTCCCGTGTGCTGTGGTCGCTCGTCGCGATCGTCATCGGGCTGATCTTCGCCGGAGCGGGGCTCTGGCTCATCGACCGGCCGGACCTCTGGCTGTGGTTGATCACCGGCACCGTGTTCGTGCTGACCGGCGCCGTCGGCCTGGTCATGGGCGAGAAGGCTCCCCACATCTCGTGGGGCTCCATCGTCGGCGCCGAGCTGATCGTGCTCTACACGCTGACCCCGGTCGTCTATCTGGTGTCGCTGTCGCTCAAGGGCGGCAACGCGGACGTGAACCAGGGAGGCTTCCTCCCGCACGACCCGAGCTTCACCAACTACGACACCGTCTTCCAGTTCAGCCTGTTCCAGCACGCGCTGTTCAACTCGTTCGGCATCTCGATCATCTCGACGGTCATCTCGGTCGTCCTGGCCACCTTCGCCGCGTACGCGGTCGCGCGGCTGCGGTTCCGAGGCAAGAAGTTCGTGCTGTCGATCGCGTTGGCGATCGCGATGTTCCCGGTGGTCGCACTCGTCGGTCCGCTCTTCGACATGTGGCGTGCGATCGGCATCTACGACACGTGGATAGGCCTGATCATCCCGTACCTGTCGTTCACGCTCCCGATGTCGATCTGGGTGCTCTCGGCGTTCTTCCGCGAGATCCCGTGGGAGATGGAGCAGGCCGCCGAGGTCGACGGGGCGACGGCCTGGCAGGCGTTCCGGAAGGTGATCGTGCCGCTCGCGGCTCCCGGTGTCTTCACCGCGGCGATCATCACGTTCTTCTTCGCCTGGAACGACTTCGTCTTCGGCATATCCCTGAGCTCCACCGAGAGATCGATCCCGGTCCCTGCGTCGCTCGCGTTCTTCACCGGCGCGTCGCAGTTCGACCAGCCGATCGCGGCGATCGCTGCGGCCTCGGTCGTCGTGACGATCCCGATCTTCATCATCGTCCTCCTGTTCCAGCGCAAGATCGTCTCCGGGCTGACCTCCGGTGCAGTGAAGGGTTGATCACCATGGCCACCATCGAGATGAAGAACATCGTCAAGCAGTACGGCGACAACGCGCCGGCGGTGCGCGACGTCAGCCTCGAGATCGACGACGGGGAGTTCGTGATCCTCGTCGGGCCGTCCGGGTGCGGCAAGTCCACGCTGCTCCGGATGATCGTCGGTCTGGAGGAGATCACCTCCGGCGACATGCTCATCGGCGGCGACCGCGTCAACGACAAGCCGCCGCGCGACCGCAATCTTGCAATGGTCTTCCAGAACTACGCGCTCTACCCGCACCTCAGCGTCTACGAGAACATCGCCTTCCCGCTGCGCCTCCACAAGGGCAACAAGGAGGAGGAGATCGACAAGAAGGTGCGTGACGCTGCCGAGACGCTGGAGCTGACGGAGTTCCTCGAACGCAAGCCGGCGAACCTCTCCGGCGGCCAGCGGCAGCGGGTCGCGATGGGCCGCGCGATCGTGCGCGACGCCCAGGCGTTCCTCTTCGACGAGCCGCTGTCGAACCTCGACGCGAAGCTGCGTGGCCAGATGCGTACGGAGATCGCACGGCTGCAGCGCAAGCTCGGCGTCACCACGGTCTACGTGACCCACGACCAGACCGAGGCGATGACCCTCGGCGACCGCGTCGCGCTGCTCAAGAAGGGCGTGCTGCAGCAGGTCGCGACGCCGCGCGAGCTCTACGAGAAGCCGGTCAACCTGTTCGTGGCGGGCTTCATCGGGTCGCCTCCGATGAACATGCTTCCGGCGAAGCCGAACGGTGACCAGATGGAGCTCCCGTTCGTGACGTTCACGATGCCGCCCGAGATGGCGAAGGCGGCCGAGGGCCACGAGCTTTTGATCGCCGGGATCCGGCCGGAGCACTTCGTGGACGCAGCCTCGCCGCAACCGCCCGAAGGAGCGGTGAGCTTCAACGCGGACGTCGACGTCGTGGAGTGGCTCGGCAACGAGCAGTACGCCTACATCCCGTTCGAGGCACCGGAGCAGGTGCGTCAGACGCTCGACGACCTGGCGAAGGACCTCGACGGCGAGAAGATGCAGCAGCAGATCGTCGTCAGCCTCGAACCGACCACGAGGCTCGGAGTCGGCGAGCAGGCCGAGCTGATGATGGACGTGTCGAAGCTGCACCTGTTCGATCCCGAGACCGGGGACAACCTCATGCTCGGCGCCACGGAGAAGGAGTCGATGGGCGACAAGGTCGCGGACGGCGAGAGGCCGGTCGACCACGAGCGGCAGTAGGGACTGGTCGGACTCTCAGGGCAGATTCTCAGGAAAGTCCGTCTGCGCAGGTCAGAGCGGCGTTGCGTCCGCTTTAGTCCGTATGTCCGTTTGATAACGATTCAGTCTCGACGCATGCTGGGGGCTTCTACCCGCGATTCCTTCCCCCGGAGGACCACGAGTGCCATCCCCCCTCATGCCTGTGCGTCGTTCTGCTGCCCAGGACGGCAAGCGCAAGGCCGCCCGCACGCCCGTCACGACGCGGCTCCTGACGCGCGCCCGTACGCCGCGTGGTCGGCTCGCAGCCGCTGGCGCGACCGCTGCGGCGCTCGCGATCGTCGGTGGCGCCGTCGTCGGCGCTGCGGCATCGCCCGAGTCGCAGACCGCTGCTGTCGTCGGTGCCGACGTGACCGAGCGCTCAGCGGCCACTGCTGCGCCGTCCGAGCGCACGACGACCGACGTCTCGCGCTCGGGTGAGCGCGCCGCGGTAGGCGACGCCGAGAAGACCGAGACCGCGAAGACCGACGCCGCAAGGACCGCGGCGCCGAAGTCCGGTTCGGTGGCTGCCGCCAAGAAGCAGCAGGCAGCCAAGGCCGAGGCGCCGCGCAAGGTCATCACCGAGACGGCGCGCATGCAGGACCGCGACCCGCGTGACATCGCCAAGGCGATGCTCGCCGACTTCGGTTTCGGGGCCGGAGAGTTCAGCTGCCTGAACGACCTGTGGGTCGGCGAGAGCAACTGGCGCTGGAACGCCGACAACCCGACCTCGAGCGCGTACGGCATCCCGCAGGCGCTCCCCGGGTCGAAGATGGCATCGGCCGGCGCCGACTGGGAGACCAACCCGGCGACGCAGATCAAGTGGGGCCTGGGCTACATCAAGGACGTGTACGGAACCCCGTGCGCGGCGCAGTCCTTCAAGCAGGGCAACGGCTGGTACTGAGCCGGCTCCCTAGCGTCGCCGGCGGCGAGTCCCCCGGACGCCGAGCCGCAACGAGCGCGTGAGCCGCGCGTCGGGGGCGTTCGGCCGCCCGGATACCGTGTCCGCATGACCGAGCCGACGACCGAGGACGACCCCGGAGTGCAGCGGCGTTCAGGCGTCGCCGGGGTGGTCGGCCCCGCGGTCCTCGCGCTGATCTGTGGTACGGCGTACGCCTTGTTGTCGTTGCTCCGCTTCCGTCGCTTCGAGACCCCGTCGTGGGACAACGCGATCTTCGAGCAGGCGATCGCCGCGTACTCGCGGCTCGAGGCGCCGATCGTCGACATCAAGGCGCCGGGCTACAACATCCTTGGCGACCACTTCTCGCCGGTGACCGCGCTCGTTGCGCCGTTCTACCGCGTCTTCCCCGACGGTCGTACGCTGCTGGTCGCCCAGGCCGTCCTCATCGCGATCTCGGTCTACGTGATCGCCCGCGGCGCCGTGCGGCTGCTCGGCCTCGCCGGCGGCCTCGCGGTCGGAGTCGGGTACGGGTTCTCCTTCGGGATCGCCTCGGCCGTCTGGGTCGACTTCCACGAGGTGGCGTTCGGTGTGCTCTTCCTCGCGGTCGCAGGCATCGCGTACGTCGAGCGGAGATGGCTCGCGGCGGCGCTGTGGTCCGTTCCGCTGCTCCTGGTGAAGGAGGATCTCGGCCTCACCGTCCTCGCCGTCGGTGTCGTGCTCGCGCTGTCGGGCGCACGACGTATCGGCCTGGCCACGGCCGCGATCGGCCTCGGGGGCTTCCTGCTCACGCTGTTCGTGATCATCCCGGCGTTCAACCCCGGCGGGGGCTACGACTACGTCGGCGTCATCGGCGCGGACGGCGACGGGGGTCCTGGACCGTGGGCGACGTTCTGGACCGGGTGGGACCTCAAGCTGCCGACGCTGCTCGCGACGTTCGGGATCACCGGCTTCCTGGCGCTGCGCTCACCGTGGGTGCTGGTGGCGGGCCCGACGATGCTGTGGCGGTTCGTGGGTGACAACGAGTACTACTGGGGCACGGACTGGCACTACGCCCTCGTGATCATGCCGGTCGTCTTCGCCGCGATGCTCGACGCGATCGTGCGCCTCCGCGCGGCCGACGACGGTGGCGGCAGCGGTGCGACCTGGGCCTCGCCGCCGTGGCTGCGCCGCTACGCGACACACGTGCCCGCGATCGCCGCCGCCGTCGCGCTCGCGATGCTGCCGCAGTACCCGCTCGCTCGACTCGTCGACCCCGTGACGTACGAGGCGAGCCCGCGGGCAGCGGCAGCCCAGGAGATCCTGGACCTCGTCCCCGAGGGAGCGAGCGTCGAGACCGACATCGGGCTCATCACCCACCTGGCGACAGGGCGCACGGTGTACTGGACCGGCACCGTCGGCGACGCCGTACCGGACTGGATGGTCGTCGACGCCTACTCGGGCTGGGGCGACGCCGCTCCGGACGCGGCGGCGTACGCACGCCAGCAGCATCCCGGCACCTCGTGGGAGGTCGTGCTCGACCGCGACGGCTACCAGGTCGCGCGCCGCACCGACTGACCGCGAGTCACGCCGTACGGTCCGCGAGTCACGCCGTACGCCAGACTGTGCGCCATGCCCCGCGTGCTCGTCCTGCTCCTCGGTCTCGTCGTCGGTGTCGTCGGTGTCGTCGGCACTGTCGTTCTCGTCCGTGCCGGGATCGGGTCGACGAACCTCGCCGTGTCCGAGCGGACGCTCGCCTGCGACGGCAAGGGCGGCGACCCCGAGGTGTGTGTCGTCCGGCTGTCACGTCCGGAGCTGCTCGTCGTGCCCGGCAGACGAGAGATCCAGGTGCGGCGGTCGGGGACGACTCGTGCCTTGTACGCCGAGGACCCGTTCGGCGAGCACACCGCTGACGGCGACCTCGAGGTCGAGATCGCCGGCGGCGTATCGGTGGCGGGACCGTCCTTCACCCTGCTCTGGGACGCCGCCGAGGTCGACTCGCTCCTGACGGACTGACCGCCCCCGTCAGAACCGCAGGGCGCGGAGGTAGTCGTAGCCGACCTCCGCGGTCTGCCGTGGTGTGACGTTGGGCCGGTCGTTCTCGACGATGTACTCCTCGACCTGGTGGTGCGCGAAGATCCGCGCGAAGTCCAGGTTGCCCGTGCCGAGGTCGCACATGACGCCGGTGTCGGGATCGCGGTCCTTCACGTGGTACTGCCGGACCTCGAGCGGTGAGTCGTCGAGGTGCTGCGCGATGAACCCCTTCGGGGTCGTCCACGCCGTCGCCGCTCTGGATGGCGCCGGTCGCGATCCAGTAGAGGTCGACCTCGAAGTGCACGAGCACCGGGTCGAGCTCGGCGCAGAGGATGTCCCACGGCCGCTCACCGTTCACGAGGGGCAGGAACTCGTGCGCGTGGTTGTGGTAGCCGTACCGCAGTCCCTCGCGCTGAGCCGCGGCCGCCTCGCTGTTCATCTGGTACGCCCAGCGCTTCCACTGCTCGGGGTCGTCGTTGGCGAGGTACGGGACGACGATGTAGCGCTGGCCGAGGATGTTGGCGTTGTCGAGCTTCTCGTACAGGGCCGTCCGTGTGCTCGACAGGTTGTCGTGGCTCGACGACGTACGGATGCCGATGCGGTCGTGGAAGCGGCGGACCTCGCGGACGGATTGCCCGTAGTAGCCGCCCTGCTCGACCTTGCGGTAGCCGGCGTCGGCCACGTAGCGCAGCGAGCTGCGGTAGTCCACCGCCAGGTCGTCGCGGATCGAGTAGAGCTGGATGCTGATCTTGTTCGGGTCGACGCGGCGCCTGCCTGGGCGAGGGCGTCCGCGGTGCTCCTCGCTGCGTCCGGCTGCTGCCGCCGTGCCAGGCGCGCCGAAGGCGAGCGCCCCGGCGGCGGCGGTGCCGACGAGCGTCTTCATCAGGCGACGCCTGTCCATGCCGTTGCGTCCGGTGGCCTCGTCGAGGGCTCCGTCACCGTCGAATCCGTAGCACATGTCGTCCTCCCCAGCGATCGTTTGGGTTGAACGTAATGCAGATCACATCCACTTACAACAGGAGGCGACGTACTTTTGCGCGAACCGCGCCATAAGTGCCTGGTGACCGTACACGCAGCAGGGGCCGTACCGCACATGGCGGCACGGCCCCTGCGGGCGCGGTGGGTCAGCTCACGGGTGCGTCATCGACAGCACGTCGAGCGCGGCGTCGAGCTGCTCGACCGTCACGGTGCCGTCCTCGACGAACCCCATGTCCAGCACCGTCTGGCGGATCGTCTTCTTCTCCTTGAGCGCCGTCTTGGCGACCTTGGCGGCGTTCTCGTACCCGATGTACTTGTTCAGCGGCGTCACGATCGAGGGCGACGACTCGGCGAGCTCGGCGCAACGCTCCTCGTTGGCGACCGCGTCGGCGATGCACTTGTCGGCGAGCACCGTCGAGGCGTTGCCGAGCAGGCGGATCGACTCGAGCAGCGCCCGCGCCATCACCGGCATCTGCACGTTGAGCTCGAACGAACCCGACTGGCCGGCCACCGTGATCGCGGTGTCGTTGCCGATCACCTGCGAGCACACCATGAGCACGGCCTCGGGGACGACCGGGTTGACCTTGCCCGGCATGATGCTCGATCCCGGCTGCAGGTCGGGGAGGAAGAGCTCACCGAGACCCGTACGCGGACCGGAACCCATCCAGCGCAGGTCGTTGTTGATCTTGATCAGGCTGACCGCGACCGTCTTGAGCTGGCCGGAGAGCTCGACGAGCCCGTCACGGGCGCCCTGGGCCTCGAAGTGGTCGACCGCCTCCGTCATCGGCAGGCCCGTCTCCTCGGCGAGGATCGCGATGACCCGCTGCGGGAAGCCCGCCGGCGTGTTGATGCCGGTGCCGACCGCCGTGCCGCCGAGCGGCACCTCGGCCACGCGCGGGAGCGTCGACTGCACGCGCTCGATGCTGCGGCGGATCTGAGCGGCGTACCCACCGAACTCCTGACCGAGGGTCACAGGCGTCGCGTCCATCAGGTGCGTACGGCCGGACTTCACGATCTGGGCCCACTCGGACGCCTTCGTCTCGAGCGCCGTCGCGAGGTGGTCGAGTGCCGGGATCAGCGCGGTCACGACGGCCTCGGTCGCGGCCACGTGGATCGACGTCGGGAACGTGTCGTTCGAGGACTGCGACGCGTTGACGAGGTCGTTCGGGTGGACCTCGCGTCCCAGGCTGCGGGTTGCGAGCGTCGAGATGACCTCGTTCATGTTCATGTTGCTCGACGTGCCCGAGCCGGTCTGGAACACGTCGATCGGGAACTGGTCGTCGTACGCACCGGACGCGACGTCCTTCGCGGCACCCATGATGGCGTCGGCGACGTCCTGCTCGATGACACCGAGCTCGGCGTTCGCCTTCGCGCAGGCGTACTTGACGAGGGCGATCGCGCGGATGTGCTGGGGCTCCAGGGTCGTGCCGGAGATCGGGAAGTTCTCGACGGCTCGCTGCGTCTGGGCCTTGTAGAGCGCGTTGGCGGGCACCTTGACCTCGCCCATGGTGTCGTGCTCGATGCGGTACTCGGTCTCAGTGCTCATGGGTCCGAGATTAACGGCCGTCTTGCGGTTCCCCGCGCCGAGGTCGAGCCGTGGACGCACCGAGCACGGAGGTCAGCGCTGGGGGACGCGTCCGCGCAGCAGCCAGTACGCCTCGGCGCGCCCCTGCAGACGCACCGGCACCTGCTCGGCGTACACGTGGTCGAACGACGCGGCGAGCGCGTCACGGACCGGCGCCGAGTCGTCCATCGACCAGATGCACAGCTCGCCGAGGTCGCTCAGCCGTGCAGCGCAGTCGGCCACGAAGGGTGCCTCGTACACCGCGGCGTTGCGGTCGTGCACCAGGAAGTCGGGACCGTTGTCGACGTCGAGCAGAATCACGTCGACGCTGCGTCCGCCCAGCGCGCGAACCACCTCCCGGACGTCGTCGACGTGCAGGTCGACCCGCCGGTCCGCGAGAAGGTCGGCGCCGGGCAGGGTCCCCTCACGCATGAACTCCGGGATGGCCGGCTCGAGCTCGGCGACCGTCACCTGCGCGACCCGGCGGTCGGTGAGGATCTCGCGCAGCGTGAACCCCATGCCGAGCCCGCCGACGACCACGTGGCGAGGGTTGGCCGCACCCGCGAGCGCCGCACGGGCGAGCAGGCGCTCCGACGTCGTCTCGACGTCGTCCATCACGAACACGCCGTTGACCCGCAGCTCGAGCGCGCCGTCCTCCCGGCGGCGGACGACCGCGTCACCTCGCGTGTGCATGGGACCTCCTCGCCGTGCCCGCGATCGCGGCCGCGAAGACGCCCTCGAGCGCCACCGGGATCTCGTGCGCCATGTCCGGGACGAGGAGAAGCTCCGATCGAGGGATCGCGGCAGCCGTCGCCCGTCCGCCGGACACGTGCACCATCGGGTCGGCGGTGCCGTGGATCACCAGGGTCGGGACGCCCACGGCTCCCAGCGGGAGGGTGCGGTCGGGTTGAGTCATCACGGCGAGCATGTGACGCATCGTGCCCTGGATCGACCAGCCACGGGCGTACGTCTCACGGGCGCGGACCTCCACCGCCTCCGGTGGAAGGCCGTAGCGGCGGCTCGAGATCGCCCGGGCGCTCCGCAAGGACCTGCGTACATAACCCTCCTCGCCCGGCCCGGGCGCTGCGAGCAGCATGGACGCGAGCCGCGGGTGCTGCCAGCCGACCGTACGTCGTCCGGTGGTCGACATGATCGAGGTGAGGGAGGCGACCCGGCCGGGGTGCGCGACAGCGACCGTCTGCGCGACCATCCCGCCCATCGACTGGCCGACCACGTGGGCCTGCTCGAGGTCGAGGGCGTCCAGGAGGCCGACGGCGTCGTCAGCGAGGTCGGACAACGCGTACGGCGTCGCACGCCGCCGGCGGGCGAACGTCGCGGCGACCTGGGACCGCCTGACCGGTCGGTCGTCGAAGCGCGTCGAGCGGCCGGTGTCCCGGTTGTCGTAGCGGATGACGAACAACCCCTCCGCGGCGAGCGTCTCGCAGAACTCGGTGCGCCACCAGTTCATCGGACAGCCGAGGCCCATCACCAGGAGGACCGCCGGGTCCTGCGCGTCTCCGAACGTGTCGTACGCGAGGGAGATGCCGGTATCCAGGTCGGCGAGGCGCTCGGTCACGTCCCCATCGTAGGTCGCAGCTCGCGGCGCCAATCCATGTGATCTCGTGCGGGGCGCTCCAAGCGTGTGGCTCAATGTCCTCGTGACCGAGGGTGTCGAGCATGGTGCGACCGCGAGACGTTCAGCCCTCAGATCCGTCGACCGGATGCTCGCCAGGACGGCATTCGCGCTCTGGGCAGTAGCGCTTGTCTGCCGCTATGGCTGGCCAGGCGACGCCGCCCTCGGCAACGCGCTCCTGGCCGTGGCCGTGCTCGCGGCCGCCGGATCTGCGTCCATCTCGACAGCACTGGCGGAGTCGGGCCGTCAACTGCGCGAGGCGTGGATCGGCGTCGCGCTGATCTCGGGGCTCCTCCTCCTGTACGTCCTTTGGTAGGGCCCGCTGAGCCAAGGCCTCAGCCCGTGAGAGGTCGCAGCTCGCGGCGCCACGGCGGATCTGCGCCCGGACGCGAGCAGGTGATCGCCGCCGCACGGACGGCGAGGTCGCCGAGCCACGTCAGGGCCTCGCGGTCGTACGAGAGGCGGCGCGTCCAGCCGCGGACCAGGATGCCCGCGAGCAGCGCCGCCATGAAGGAGTCGCCCGCACCGATCGTGTCGGCGACCTCGGTCACCGGCGGCGCGACGTCCACGACGAGGTCGCCGCTGATCAGCACCGCACCGTCGCCGCCGCGTGTCAGCGCCACGAGCCGCGGGCCGGCGGCGGCGAGGTGGACGGCGTACGCAGTCGGCTCGAGGTCGGGACGCAGCACCCGCGCGTCCTCGTCGCTGAGCTTCACGATCGCCGAGCAGCTGACGATCCGGTCGACCCGCTCGCGCACGACCTCGACGTCGGGGGTGATGGCGAGTCGGATGTTGGGGTCGTACGACACGGGGACCCCAGCGCGTACGGCGTCGTGGACGAGACGCTCCACGGCATCGGCGCCAGGGGTCAGCACCGTGGCGATGGAGCCGACGTGCACGAGGTCGAAGGCGTCTGCCGAGGGCATCTCGGTCGGGTCCCAGTCGAGCTCGAACCGGTACGTCGCCGCGCCGTCGTCGTCGAGCTCGGCGAGCGCCGTCCCGGTGTCGCCGCGGTGCGGCGGGAGCGAGCGGAGATCGACGTCGGACGCGTCGACGTGGTCGCGCAGGAGCTCGCCGTACTCGTCGTCGCCGACCTGCGCGGCCAGCACCGTCGACACGTCGAGGCGAGCCATGCCGACCGCGACGTTGAGCGGCGACCCGCCCGGGTGAGCGGACTCGTGCCCGGAGCTGTCGCGGGTCAGGTCGATGAGGGCTTCACCGACGACCAGCGCGCGGCCGTCGGCCGCAGGCATCGTGGGCTCAGCTCTCGTAGTCGATGGCGGCGTACGCGCGGAGCTTCTCCATGCGGTGCTCCGAGGTGATCTTGCGGAACGTGCCGGAGCGCGAGCGCATCACCAGCGACTCGGTGACCGCGATGCCCGAGCCGTACCGGACGCCGCGCATGAGCTCGCCGTCGGTGATGCCGCTGGCGACGAAGAAGCAGTCGTCGCCCTTGACGAGGTCGTCGGTGCCGAGCACGGCGTCGACGTCGAGCCCGGCGTCGACCGCCTTCTGGCGCTCCTCGTCGTCGGTCGGCCACAGCTTGCCTTGGACTGCGCCGCCGAGTGCCTTCATCGCACACGCGGTGATGATGCCCTCGGGGGTGCCGCCGACGCCCGCGAGGATGTCGACACCGGTGCTCGGGCGCGCGGCGTAGATGGAGCCGGCCACGTCGCCGTCGGTGATGAACTTGATGCGCGCGCCCGTCTGCCGGATCTCGTCGACCAGCCCCTGGTGACGGGGGCGGTCCAGCACGCAGACCGTCACCGAGGAGACGGAGAGGTTCTTGGCCTTGGCGACGAGCCGGATGTTCTCCGAGATCGGCAGCCGGATGTCGATGACGTCGGCGGCCTCGGGCCCGACCGCGAGCTTGTCCATGTAGAACACGGCCGAGGGGTCGAACATCGCGCCGCGCGGCGCGACGGCCAGGACGGAGACCGCGCCGGGCATGCCCTTCGCGGCGAGCGTCGTGCCGTCGATCGGGTCCACGGCCACGTCCGCCTCGGGTCCGCTGCCGTCACCGACCTCTTCGCCGTTGAACAGCATCGGGGCGTCGTCCTTCTCGCCCTCGCCGATCACGACGACGCCGCGCATGCCGACGGTGTTGATGAGCGAACGCATGGCGTTGACCGCGACGCCGTCCGCGCCGTTCTTGTCGCCACGGCCGACCCAGCGTCCAGCGGCCATCGCAGCGGCCTCGGTCACGCGGACGAGGTCGAGGGCGAGGTTGCGGTCGGGTGCCTCGGCGGCGGGGGTGAGGTGGCCGGGCAGCTTCGATCCTTGCGAGGCGTCGGTCATGGCCGCATCCTACGTGGGCACGGCCACGGCGCAGGGGGCGGCGTTTTCGCGTACCGCACCACAATTGCACTCTGCGTGGGGGCCAACGGAAAGTGCGTGCCCCACCGGAAGTTTCAGGTGGGGAAGCGACGCTGCGTGGGGGCCAACGCAACGTGCCAAGCGCGTGTCAGTCCTCGAACGTCGTCACCTCGGTCTCCTTGACGCTGGCCCACACCTCGACGTCCTCGTGCAGGTCGAGATCGGCGACCGCCCCGCGCGTCACGTCGGCGACCAGCGACACCGCGCCGCGCAGCTGCACGCGTACGGCGTCGCCGTGGGGGACGAGGCTCGTGATCCGCAGACTCCACAGGTTGCGCGCGGAGGTCACCGGCCGCTCGCGGTAGAGCGTGACCGAGGTCGGGGAGAAGGTCCGGTACGTCGTGCCGTCGCGCATGAGGTTCATCCCCATCAGGTGGGCGACGTACTCCGTCCGGGGACGGCGGGCGATCTCGTCGGGAGCCCCGAGCTGGGTGACGCGGCCGTCCTCCAGCACGGCGACGCGGTCCGCCAGCACGAACGCGTCGAGCGGATCGTGCGACACGAGCACGGTGACGCCGCCGAACTCGCGGACGTGGCGCCGCAGGAACGCGCGTACCTGGGTCGTGACGGCGACGTCGAGCGCCGAGGTCGGCTCGTCGAGGAGCAGGAGTGCGGGGTCGCAGGCGAGTGCTCTGACGATCGCGACGCGCTGACGTTGGCCGCCCGACAGGTGTGCGGCCTTGCGGCGGGCGAGCTCGGCGAGCCCCGTACGTCCGAGCGCCTCGTCGGCGCGGGAGCGGGCGAGTCCCCGCCGGACCCGGCCGGCGCCCGGGTGGTGGCGCAGACCGAACGCGACGTTGTCGCGCACGGAAAGGTGCGGGAACAGGAGTGGATCTTGGAACACCATCGTGAGATCGCGCTGGGGCGTCGGGACCCGTACGCCGGTGGCGGGGTCGTCGAGCACGGCGTCTCCGAGGACGACGTGGCCGGAGTCGATCGCCGTCAGGCCGGCGAGTGCGCGGAGGGCACTGCTCTTGCCGGCGCCGTTCGGGCCGACGAGGGCGAGGACCTCACCCGGGGGTACGGCGAGGGTCACGTCGATCTCGAGCGCGCCGCGCCGGAGTGCGAGGTGTGCGTCGAGGCCCTTCACGGGGTGTCCAACCCGTCCCTGCGTGCCCACGCCCTGCCCGTCCAGCTGCTGCGCAGCGCGACCAGGACCGCGACGCTGATCGCGAGCAGGATCACGCTCAGCATGATGGCGGTGTCGGTGTCGGCCTGCATCGCGTTGTAGATCTGCAGCGGCATCGTCCGGGTCACCCCGGGCACGCTGCCGGCGAAGGTGATGGTCGCGCCGAACTCGCCGAGCGCTCGTGCCCACGCCAGTGCCGCGCCCGCTGCGATCCCGGGACCGGCCAAGGGGAGCGTGACCCGGAAGAACGTGACGAGCCGGCGCGCTCCGAGGGTGGCGGCGACCTCGTCGTACCGGGGGTCCGCCGTACGCAGCGCCCCCTCCACGCTCATCACGAGGAAGGGCATCGCGACGAACGTCTGCGCGAGCACGACCGCCGTCGTCGTGAACGGCACCGTGACGCCCAGCGACTGGTCGAGCCACTGCCCGACCACGCCCCGCCGCCCGAACGCCATCAGGAGTGCCACACCCCCCACGACGGGCGGGAGGACGAGCGGCACGCTCACCAGCGCGCGTACGAGGCCCATCCCGCGGAACGTGGTGCGGGCGAGCAGCCACGCGAGAGGGACCCCCAGGACGAGGCAGAGAAACGTGGACACCGTCGACGTGACGAGGCTCAACCGGAGCGCGTCGAGGATCTCGGGGTCGCGGACGCGCTCCACGAAGGTCGACCAAGGCGCCCTGACCAGCAGGGCGACGAGCGGCAGGAGCAGCAGCAGCAGGCCGACGACCGACGGGGCCACCAGGGCGATCGGGGTACGGCCCAGCGCCGGCCGACTGGACATCGCGGGGTCAGGTCGCCGGGCCGAAGCCGTGGTCGGCGAGGATCTGCTGCCCCTCGTCGCTCAGCACGAGGTCGACGAAGGCCTGCGCGTCATCGGTGGCCCGGGAGCCTGCGAGGACGGTGATCGGGTTGACGTTGACGACCTCGGAGGCGTTCTCGGCGTCGACCGTCTCGATCGCGTCTCCCGCCGCGAGCGCGTCCGACCGGTAGACGAGCCCGGCATCGACCTCACCGAGCGTCACCTTGGTGAGGACGCCCTTGACGTTCGTCTCCTCGGTCGTCGGCTTCGCGTCGTTGCCGTCCAGGGCGAGCAGGCGAACCGCCGCGTCGCCGCACGGGGCCTCGGGCACGCACACGGCGAACGTCGCCTTGCCGAGGTCGCCGATGCCGGCGACCCCGCCGGGATTGCCCGGCGGCACGGCGATGACGAGGGTGTTGGTCGCGAACACCTGCGGATCCCCCTGGGCGTTGCCTTGGTCGACGACGGACGCCATGGTCTTCTGGTCCGCGGTCGCGAGCACATCAGCGGGGCTGCCCTGGTTGACCTGCTCGGCGAGGACCGACGACGAGTCGTACGAGAGGCGGAGGTCGACACCGTCGTGCTCGGCCTCGTAGAGCTCGGCGATCTCGTCGAACGACTCGGTCAGCGACGCCGCGGCGAGGACGGTCAGTGTGCGTTCCCCGTCGGCAGACCCACGCTCGTCGGGGTCCGTCCCGCAGGCGCCCAGGGTGAGCACGGCGACGGCGAGCGCGAGTGCGAGGACGCGGGTCCTGCGGAGGCGCGTCATACCTCCACCTCGAGCGTGACGTTGGTGGACTTCACACCGGCGACGGCGACGACGCCGACCTCGAGCCCGAGGTCGCGCACCGCCTCGGCGCTGATCAGGGAGACCACGCGGTACGGGCCGCAGCACAGCTCGACCTGCGCCATCACGGTGTCGGTGACGACGCGGGTCACGATGCCACGGAACTGGTTGCGTGCACTGCGCGCGCGACTCCGTGCGGGGTCGTCGGTGCCGTCGGCGAGCTCGACCGCCAGCGCGGCGAGGTCGGCGCCGTCGATCGCCGCGGTGCCCGAGGGCGTACGGGTCGGGGTGAAGCGGCCGTGGTCGGCCCACCTGCGCACGGTGTCGTCGCTGACGCCGAGCAGGTCGGCGGCTTCGGAGTAGCGGTACTCGGGCACGTCAGCAAACCTAGCGTAGTAGCCGCAGATGCGGGAGATTCCTCGGATACTCGACGCGTCTGCGGTCGACACGTCCGGCCTCGGCCTCGCCTCTGGGACCCGCCTGGGAGAATGGCCCCGTGAGCAGCACCGACCCCGCGCCGACGAAGGCGAAGCCGCGTTCGTCGTACGGCAATCCCGCCTTCTCCGACATCGCACGCTCGATGGCGGTGATCGGGGTGATCGTGGTCGGGCTGTTCGTCGTGGGCCAGATCTTCTGGGGATACACCCCGGACGAGAAGCCGCCGGTGGAGTACGAGAAGACCGTCGAAGACGTACGCCAGACCGCGCCGTACCCGGTCTATGCGCCGACGTCGCTGCCTGACGGGTGGGGCGCCAACGCGGTGACGTACGACACTGGCCGCAGCGGTCGGTGGCACCTGGGCGTCCTCACCGACGACGACAAGTACATCGGTCTCGAGCAGGCGATCGACTCCGCGCCTCGGATGGTCGAGACCTACGCGCCGGAGGTCGAGCAGCGCGGTGACGTCGAGGTCGCCGGCCAGACCTGGCAGCTGTGGACCGGTGGCGGCGAGACGACGTTCGTCCGCGAGGAGGGCGAGATGACCGTCCTGGTCACGGGGTCTGCGCCGCGCGAGGACATCGAGCGCTACATCGGACTGCTCTCCACGAGTTAAATCCCGTCTCGTCGGGCCCGTACGGCGAGACGTCGCGGGGCTGCGTCTAAGTATCGTTAGTCTCTCGGAATGGTTGACTTAAGACGATCGGACATCAAGACGCCATCAGCGGCCGCGGTCGTCGCCGCACCCGTTGCGGTCGCTCTCGGGATCGGCCTGCTGACGGCGGCCCCCGCGCAGGAGGCCACGGCTGCGTCACCGGCGGCGGCCCAGGCGCGCCCTGCAACACCGCCGAACATCGTCCTCGTGCTCGCCGACGACCTCGGCTGGGCCGACACCAGTGCGGGACGGTCGAGCCTGGGAGCGCGAAGCCGGTTCAACGACACCCCCGCGATCGACCGGCTGGCACGAGAGGGCACGTCCTTCGACAACGCGTACGCCGCACCGAACTGCGCGCCGACGCGTGCGGCGCTGCTCACCGGGGCCTACGCGCCACGGCCTCAGAACAACATCTACGCCGTCAGCGACCTCAACCGGGGCCGCAAGCGGGCTCTCCTCGTCGGGCCGAAGCAGGGGATCAACGACGACGAGGTGCTCCCCGCATCGGCCGTGACGGTGGCCGAGACGGCCAAGCGGGCTGGATACGCCACTGGGTATGCCGGCAAGTTCCACGTCACGAAGACACCCGGGCAGGTCACGACCGCCCACGGCTTCGACGAGAACTGGGGCGGGAGCCGGGCTGGCAACGCCACGGACTACCACGCCAGGAACGGCAGGTTCAACGGGCGGATCTCGCCGTCGCTCGACAGGTTCGCCGGGGCCTACACCCAGGACTACGTCGACGAGCGTCTCAAGCCCCACGCGAACGGGACCACGGTGGCGGCGATCGATGCCCTGGTGGGGACCCCCAAGCACGTCACCGATGCGGTGGCCGACGCGACGATCGACTTCATCGCGCGCAAGAAGTCGCAGCCGTTCTTCGCCGTGATGGCCGAGTACGCGGTGCACTCACCCGTCGACGACGCGCAGGCCCGCCAAGACCTGCTCGCGAAGTACCGCGGAAAGCGAGCGGGCTCCAAGCGTTTCGAGGCGCCCACGCAGGATCGCGCCGCTCAGGCCAAGCGAGCGCGACCGTCGTACGCGGCCCTGACCGAGGGGCTGGACCAGTCCGTGGCCCGACTCACGCACTATCTCGAGACGAGCCCCGACCCGCGGCGTCCGGGCCACGACCTGGCGGACAACACGATCGTCGTCTTCACCTCGGACAACGGCGGCCGAACAGACCTGGGCGCCTCGAACGGACCGCTCAAGGGTCAGAAGAGCGAGATGAGCGAGGGCGGGGTCCGCGTGCCGTGGATCGTCTGGAGCGGCAACCGGCGACTGGTCCGCCCCGGCCGCATCAACCACTCGCCGATCAACGGCACCGACCTGCACCCGACCGTCGCGGCACTCGCCGGCGTGCGCATCCCGCGCAGCGTCACGACCGACGGCACCAGTCTGGTCAGCGCCCTGCGCACCGGCAAGCGGCTCACCCTGCCGCGCTTCGCGCACTTCCCGGGGTACGTGCGTGGGCCCTCGCGCGACCAGCGACCGCAGTCGTTCATCCGGCAGGGCCGGTGGAAGCTGGTCTACTCGTACGAGAACCAGAGCTGGAAGCTGTACGACCTGCGCCGCGACATCGGCGAACGGCGCAACCTCGCGCCGCGCCGTCCGAAGGTGGTCCAACGGTTGGGGAAACGCCTGGTGCGCTGGCTCGATCGCACCAACGCGCCGTTGGCGACAGTCCGCAAGGGAAAGCGGCCGATCCGGCTCGAGGTGCGCGGCCTGACCTATGCGAACGGGAAGGTCAAGCGGTACGGCCGCGTGCGAAAGATCACCGTGCGGCCGGGGGTCGAGCTGCCGATCGTGCTGCAGCGCAGGCCGGCGGGGAAGCGGTAGGGGTCTCGATCGCTTCGCGCCTCGACCAGCGGGGTGAGCGCCTCGACCAGCGGGGGGAGCGCCTCGACCAGCGGGGTGAGCGCCTCGACCAGCGGGGTGAGCGCCTCGACCAGCGGGGTGAGCGCCCCGACCAGCGAGGTCACTCCGAGCTGCGCGCCTGCTGCTGGGCGCGCTCCAGGCGAGCACGGGCACCGTCGAGCCACTGCTGGCAGATCGCCGCGAGCTTCTCGCCACGCTCCCAGAGCGTCAACGACTCCTCCAGCGTCGTGCCGCCCGCCTCGAGCTTGCCGACCACCTCGGCGAGCTCTTCGCGCGCCTGCTCGTAAGGGATCTCGGGACTGCCGTCGGCGGGCGTCTCGGCCGCAGGGGTGTCGGACATCAGGACTCCTCGTCGAGGTCGGTGCGGGCGGCAGCGGTCGTGGAAAGGGTACGGAGGAGCGCGTGTCCGTCGACGACACGCAGCGACACCTCATCGTCGGGGCCGAGCTGGGAGATCGATGTCACGACGGCGCCGTCCGAGGCCAGCGCCACCGCGTAGCCGCGCTCGAGGGTCCGCAGCGGCGACAGGGCGCGAACCCGGGCGAGCTGGGCTGCAGCCTCGTGATGGGCGAGGTCGAGCCGGTGGCTGAGGCACCGTCGGGCACGTGCCTGCAGGTCGCCGACGCGGGTGGTCTGCTCGTCGATCAGCGTCGTGGGCCGTGCGATCGCGGGGCGGCTGCGTACGGCGTCGAGGAAGTGCTGCTCGCGTCCGAGCCTTTGGTCGACGGCGTAGCGCGAGCGCCGCCGCAGCTGGGTGAGGTGGTGGAGCTCGTCGGCGACCGCTGGCACCACGCGCTTGGCCGCGTCGGTCGGTGTCGAGGCGCGCAGGTCGGAGACGTAGTCGAGCAACGGCGTGTCGGGCTCGTGGCCGATCGCGGAGACCACCGGCGTACGGGCGGAGGAGACGGCACGGACGAGGCCCTCGTCGGAGAACGGCAGCAGGTCTTCGACGGAGCCTCCGCCGCGGGCGATGACGATGACGTCGACCGACCCGTCGCCGTCGAGCTCGCGTAGCGCGGTGATCACCTGCGCAGCGGCCTGGTTGCCCTGCATGAGGGCGTACGAGATCTCGAACTCGACCCCCGGCCACCGCAGGCGGGCGTTCTCGAGGATGTCGTGCTCGGCCGCCGAGCCCTTGCCGGTGATCAGGCCGATGCGGTGCGGAAGGAACGGGAGCGGCTTCTTGCGGGCGGCGTCGAAGAGGCCCTCGGCGGCGAGCAGCTGGCGGCGTTGCTCGATCCTGGCAAGGAGCTCACCCATGCCGACCGGCCGGACCTCGCGGGCGTTGAGCGACAGGGTGCCGTTGGCGGGGTAGAAGTCCGGCCTCGCGTGGACGACCACGCGCGCGCCCTCGGTGATCGGTGTCGAGGACCGGTCGAGCACGGAGCGGCGGCAGGTGACCGACATCGAGATCTTGGCGTCGACGTCGCGCAGCGTGAGGAAGCAGATGCCCTGGCGCAGCGTGAGCTGCGCGATCTCGCCCTCGATCCACTGCGCGCCGAGACGCGAAATGTAGTCGCTCATCAGCGACGAGATCACGCGCAGCGGTGCGGGGGAGTCGGGGCTCGTCTCGAGGGCCATCCCGCCACCCTAGGCGCATCGGACGACAGCGGACGGTGACGGCGCCAGGACCTGTGGACGGCTCCCCTACGATGGGGGCATGGCTTCGGACACGGTGACTCTCGGCATGCCCGCACTCGGCGCGGACCGCGATCTGCTGCTCGCCGCCCCCCGCGGATACTGCGCGGGTGTCGACCGGGCCGTCATCACCGTCGAGAAGGCGCTCGACCTGTACGGCGCTCCGGTCTACGTGCGCAAGCAGATCGTCCACAACAAGCACGTCGTCCAGACCCTCGAGCATCGCGGGGCGGTCTTCGTCGAGGAGCTCGACGAGGTTCCCGGCGGCGCGACCGTCGTGTTCTCGGCCCACGGCGTCTCGCCTGCAGTCCACGAGCAGGCCGAGGAACGCGGGCTCAAGACGATCGACGCCACCTGCCCGCTCGTCACCAAGGTGCACCACGAGGCCAAGCGGTTCGCCCGCGAGGACTACCGCATCCTCCTGATCGGCCACGCCGGTCACGAAGAGGTCGAGGGCACGGCGGGTGAGGCTCCCGAGGCCATCACGCTCGTCGAGACCGTCGCCGACGTCGAGGGGCTCTCGTTCCCGGCCGGCACCAAGCTCTCCTGGCTCTCCCAGACCACGCTCAGCGTCGACGAGACGATGGCCATCGTCGATGCGCTCCGCGCGAAGTTCCCGCAGCTGGAGGACCCGCCGAGCGACGACATCTGCTACGCCACCCAGAACCGCCAGCTCGCCGTCAAGGAGATCTCTGAGGGGGCCGACCTGATGATCGTCGTCGGTTCGGCGAACTCGTCGAACTCGGTCCGGCTCGTCGAGGTCGCGCTCGAGGCGGGTGCCAAGGCCTCGTACCGCGTCGACGACGTCAGCGAGATCCGCGAGGAGTGGCTCGAGGGCGTCGACAAGGTGGGCGTGACGTCCGGCGCGTCGGTCCCCGAGGATCTCGTGGAGGGTGTGCTCGCCTTCCTCAACGACCGCGGCTTCCCGGCAGCGAAGGCGGTGCACACGGCCGAGGAGAGCCTGATCTTCGCGCTGCCGCCGGAGCTGCGTCGCGACCTGCGCGCCGCCGGCCAACCCGCCTGACGAGCCGCACCCGCGACCATGACCAGCGACCGTGAGATCCGACGGGCGCTGACCCGCGCCGAGGCCGGCAAGTCCCTCGACCACGGCGAGGCCGTGGCGCTCGCGTCCGCCCGCGGCGACGATCTCGTCCGCCTGAGCGCCGTGGCGACCCGGGTGCGCGACGCCGCGATGGTCGCGGCCGGACGACCGGGTGTCGTCACGTACTCGCGCAAGGTCTTCATCCCGGTCACCCGGCTGTGCCGGGACCGCTGCCACTACTGCACGTTCGCCACCACCCCGAACCGCGTGGAGCAGCCGTTCCTGTCGCCCGACCAGATCGTCGCGATCGCCGCGCAGGGAGCCGCGCAGGGGTGCAAGGAAGCGCTGTTCACGCTCGGCGACCGCCCCGAGGACCGCTGGCCGCAGGCCAAGAGCTGGCTGCACGAGCACGGATACGACGACACGCTGTCGTACGTCCGTGCCATGGCGATCCGTGTCCTCGAGGAGACAGGCCTCCTCCCGCACCTCAACCCCGGCGTCATGTCGTGGGCCGAGCTGCAGCGCCTGAAGCCAGTCGCTCCGTCGATGGGCATGATGCTCGAGACCACGGCGACGCGCCTGTGGTCGGAGCCGGGTGGCCCCCACTACGGGTCGCCCGACAAGGACCCGGCGCTGCGCATCCGGGTGCTCGAGGACGCCGGACGCATCGGCATCCCGTTCACCTCGGGCATCCTGGTCGGCATCGGCGAGACGGTCGCCGAGCGGGTCGACGCGCTGTTCGAGCTGCGGCGGATCGCGCGGACGTACGGCGGGGTGCAGGAGGTCATCGTCCAGAACTTCCGCGCCAAGGACGACACCGCGATGCGCAACGACCCAGACCTCGGCGTCGACGAGTACCTCGCGACGATCGCGACCGCGCGTCTGGTGCTCGGTCCGTCGGTGACGATCCAGGCTCCGCCCAACCTGTCCGACCCGGAGTCGATCGCGCCGCTTCTCGCCGCGGGCGTCGACGACTGGGGCGGCGTGTCTCCGGTGACTCCCGACCACGTCAATCCGGAGCGCCCGTGGCCGCAGATCGACGACCTCGCGTCGTGGACGGCGCAGTCGGGTCTGCAGCTGTCCGAACGCCTGACCGCCCATCCGCGCTACGTCCGCGAGACGCTCTCCGGGGAACGACCGTGGTTCGACTCCCGGCTGTTCCCGCACGTCTCTGCACTCGCCGCGGCCGACGGCCTGGCCGACCCCGCGGCCGCGGTCGAGGGCCGCCCGTGGCAGGAGCCGGACACGCCGATGGAGGCCGCCGGTCGTACGGAGCTCCACCACGAGGTCGACAGCGTCGGGCGGAGTGCGGACCGGCGGAGCGACTTCGGGGGTGTGTACGGCGACTGGGACGAGGTGCGTGAGCACGCGTCGCGGACCTCCGAGCCGCTCGGCCTCCCGAGCGTCCCCGCGCGCGTCGACTCCGACGTCCGTACGGCGCTGGCTCGGGCCGAGGCCGATCCTGCGGGTCTGTCGGACGACGACTACCTCCTCTTGATGACGGCGGACGGTCCCGCCCTGGACGCAGTGTGCCGCCTGGCCGACGACCTGCGGCGCGACGTCGTCGGCGACGAGGTGACGTACGTCGTCAACAGGAACATCAACTTCACCAACGTCTGCTACGTCGGGTGCCGGTTCTGCGCGTTCGCGCAGCGCAAGTCCGACGCCGACGCGTACACGTTGTCGCTGGAGCAGATCGGCGACCGCGTCCGCGAGGCGGCGGCGCTCGGCGCGACAGAGATCTGCCTCCAGGGCGGCATCGCGCCCGACCTCGGTCCCTCCGCCTACGCGGACATCGTGCGTGCGGTGAAGGCGGCGTCTCCGGGCATCCACGTGCACGCCTTCAGCCCGATGGAGATCGTGACGGGCTCGGCGAAGGCGGGACGCTCGATCCGCGACTGGCTCACCGAGCTGAGCGAAGCCGGTCTCGACACCATCCCCGGGACGGCCGCCGAGATCCTCGACGACGACGTCCGGTGGGTGCTCACCAAGGGCAAGCTGCCGGCGGCGCAGTGGATCGAGGTCGTCGAGACCGCGCACTCGCTCGGGATCCGGTCCAGCTCGACGATGATGTACGGCCACGTCGACAACCCGCGCCACTGGGTCGGACACCTGCGGACCCTCGCGGAGGTGCAGGAGCGCACGGGAGGCTTCACGGAGTTCGTCGCGCTGCCGTTCATCCACACCAACGCACCGATCTACCTCGCGGGCGTCGCGCGTCCGGGCCCCACGATGCGCGACAACCGCGCGGTCCACGCGCTCGCCCGGATCATGCTGCACGGACGCATCCCCAACATCCAGACCTCCTGGGTCAAGCTCGGCGTGGACGGCACCCGATCGATGCTCACGGGCGGTGCCAACGACCTGGGTGGGACGTTGATGGAGGAGACGATCAGTCGGATGGCCGGCTCCCAGCACGGCTCCGCCAAGACCGTCGAGGAGCTGCGCGTGATCGGCGAGGGGATCGGACGTCCGGTCAGGGAGCGGCGCACCGACTACGCGCACCAGCGCGTGACCGCCTGACCGCTCGCGACTCACCCTTCAGGGGCGATGCCGCGGCCGCTCGTCGCGGGGCATAGTGTCCACAGGCGGCGCCTGTGCGGCGCCTGTGAACGCCCTCGTGAAAGGCACCTTCTGTGAACGACTTCTGGGACTTCTTCTGGCTCCTCCTCTGGAGCTTCGTCTTCGTCGCCTACCTGATCATCCTTTTCCAGATCATCGGCGACCTCTTCCGCGACCACGACCTGAGCGGCTGGTGGAAGGCGGTGTGGATCATCTTCCTGGTGATCGCTCCGTTCCTGACCGCGCTGATCTACGTGATCGCGCGCGGGAGCGGCATGGCCAAGCGGCAGGCCGCCGCGGTAAGCGCTGCACGCGCCCAGACCGACCAGTACATCCAGCAGACCGCCGGCCAGGTCAGCCCGGCGCACCAGATCGAGACCGCCAAGGGTCTCCTGGACGCCGGCACGATCACGCAGGCCGAGTTCGACCAGCTGAAGGCCAAGGCGCTCAGCTGACGTCGGCCCCGGCGCCGCGACAGGCGTTTGCGTCACGAGCCCGGTCTCGGGGGAGCGATCCCCTGGGGCCGGGCTCTCGGCGTGTCAGCCAGGCGTCGGCGTACGGCGCCAGGCGGTGATCGCGAGTGCGGCACCGAGCGCGATCATGAGCGCGACGGCGTGCTGCACGAGCGCGATGGCGACCAGCTGGACGACCGAGGCGTCGGGCGGCGAGCCGGGCTCGTCGACGGCACCCGGCCGGACCACGGCGACGACGACGGTGACGGCCAGCAGCACCAACGGTGGCGTCACCATCGGGGCGTACATCGCGTCCCGCGACGCAGCCAGTGCGTTGGTCGCCGAGACCAGGACGAGCATCGCGTCGAAGAACCATCCGAGGCGCTCGGTCGTGGCGATCTCCAGCCAGGCGGTCGAGGCGCCCATGAGGACGGCGATCGTGACGACGCTGCGGGCGCTGAGGTCGCGCTCGGCGGCGCGGGCCGTCCACGACCGTCGCCGTCGAGGCGCCGGTCGCTGAGGACCGCGTGGGAGCCGGGCCCTGTCCTGCACGTCTTCACGCTAGGCCGTCGAAGGGGATCACCCCGTACGGCGCGCCGATCCGTCGTGGGGATCGCTCGCGTCGGCACGGGCGAGGCCCGGGCGGGAGACGTCAGCGCGTGCGACCTCGGCGGAGACGATCTCGTCCACGAGCGGGTCCACCAGCTCGGGCGCCTGGAGCGGTCGAGCCAGGGTCTCGACCGGCGCCGGTGCCGCCAGGTCGGTGTCGGGAGCGTGCAGCTCGGACATCTTGCGAGCCGTCACCAGGACACGCGTCTCCAGCGATCCGACGGCGTTGTTGTAGGCCTTCACCGCGCTGTCGAGGCTGCGGCCGACCTTGCCTACGTGGGCGCCGAGGGTGCCGAGCCGGTCGTACAGCTCGCGGGCCAGCTCGTGCACCTGGCGGGCCTCGTCGGCCAGCTGCGCCTGTCCCCAGGCGAAGGCGACCGTGCGAAGCAGAGCGATGAGAGTCGTCGGCGTCGCGAGGACGACCCTCTTCGCGGCAGCGTCATCGATCAGGGCGCGGTCGGTCTCGAGGGCCGCCGACAGGAATGCCTCGCCCGGCACGAACAGCACGACGAACTCGGGCGTCGTCGAGAACTGGCGCCAGTACGTCTTCGCGGCGAGTCCGTCGACGTGGGAGCGCAGCTGACGTGCGTGGCGCGCGAGGTGTGCTGCGCGTTCGTCGTCGTCCTCGGCCTCGGTGGAGTCGAGGAAGGCGTCGAGCGGGACCTTGGAGTCGACCACGACCTGCTTGTTGCCGGCGAGGTGGACCACCATGTCGGGGCGCAGGGCCGCACCGTCGTCGCGGACGGTCGTCTGCAGGTCGAAGTCGCAGCGCTCGACCATGCCGGCCAGCTCGGCGGCGCGCTGGAGGTGCATCTCGCCCCAGCGGCCGCGGACCTGCGGCTTGCGGAGCGCGGTGGAGAGCGCCGCCGTCTCGCGCCGCAGCGACTCGCTCGTCGCCCGCACCTGCTCGACCTGCTCGCGCAGCTGGCTGTGCCACGCGATGCGGCTGGACTCGAGCTCGCGCAGCCGGGTGTCGAACCGGTCGAGACTCTCCTTGACCGGCCCGACCGCCTGCGCGGTCGCGTGCGCGGAGAGCTGCACGTGGTCGGCCGTCGTGCTGTCGTGGCGGCGCAGCAGGCCGCTGCCGAGGACGACGCCGGCGGCGAGGCCGGCGAGCAGGGCGAGCAGCGCGACGAGGAGGAGCGTCATGTCGCCAGGGTCGCAGCCTCCGCCGACAGTTCCTCGGAGGTCGTCGCGCGGGCCGCGGCGTGTCGAGCGACCGCAGCGGCGCCCGTCCCCGCGACCACGAACAGCGCCGCCAGTGCCAGCCAGCCCGGGGTCCCGTGCTCGATCGCAGTCGCGGTCACGAGGGCGGGGGCGACCATGGACGCGACGGCGTACCCGGTCTGGGAGAGGCCTTGGTACGCCCCCGCGCTGAGCGGGTCCGCGAGCTCGAACGCCATCCCCCAGCCACCCGCCTCACCGAGGATCTCGCCGAGCGAGTGCGCGAAGGCGGCGACGAGGAGCAGACAGCACGCGGTCACCAGGTCGCCGTACCCGGCGAGCGCGTAGCCCACGCACGCGGCGGCCAGCAGCCACGACCCTCGCCGCACCGCGATCCCGGCGCGGCGGAGGTCGTGCGTCCCGCGCGACGCACGCACCTGCAACGACGCGACGACGGCGGTGTTGAGCACGAGCAGTGCCGACACCATCGCGGTCGGGGCGTCGGTGGTCGCCACCCACAGCGGCACTCCGACCGTCTGGAGGCTGAAGTGCATCGCCACGACGGAGTTGAGGGCGACGCTCGCGACGTAGGTCCGGTCCTTCCACGGCGAGCGGGTCCGATCGGTGGTCCCGTCGGTCTGAGGACTCGGAGGCGCGGTCACCATCTGCGCTGCGAGCCCGGGCACCAGGCGCGGGAGCCGTACGAGGGGGACCGTGGCGACGAGGAGGAGGACTCCCACCGAGAGCATGGCCGCCTGGTAGGCCGCAGCCGTGTCGACGACGAGCGCGGCCGCGGCGAGGAGCGTCCCGAGCCCGATGAGGACGTTGGTGACGACGCGCATCCGGGCACGGACGGTGACGCGGTCGGCGCCGGTGTACCAGCGGGCGAGCATCGCCTGCTTCGACGTCCCGGTCGCCGAGCGCATCGCCACGGCGAAGCAGGCGATGAGCGTGAACGAGAGGGCGTCGGCGGCGAGCGTGTAGGCGAGCATCGCGACGCCGTTGAGGCCGGTCGACCACGACTGCACCTGGTGCGCGCCGACACGGTCGGACAGCCGGCCGGCGGCGTACGAGCTCAGGACACCGGCGCCTCCAGCGATCCCGAGGCCGAGGCCGACCGTCGTCGCCTCGAGGCCGATCACCCGGGTGAAGTACAAGGCGCTCACCGTGTAGAAGACGCCGCTCGACAGCGCGAACGCCATCGTGCTGAGCGTCAGCGAACGCGCGACCCGGTCACTGGGGAAGAAGATCTCGATCACGGGACAGTTCTCCCTGATTGCCCAGTGAAACCAAAGAGATATAGGGTATGGCTTCATGGTAGGGGTGCTGGAGTACGAGTTGAGCGGGTGGGACTTCGCGGAGGTCCGCTTCGCGCTGTCGCCGGCCAACGAGCTGACGCTCTCGCTGCGGACCTTCCGCGAGCCGGGCCGCTACCCCGCCCACCTGCCGTGGCTGCGGGAGACCCAGGAGGCGCGCGAGCGTCTCGACACGACGATGCTCCGGGCCCTGACGAACGACGAGCTCTCGACTCCGGACTTCCTCACGCCCCGCCCGTACTCGCCGCTGACCCGTATCGACGACGAGCTCCGCGCGGTGGCCCGGGTCGACGACGAGCGGGTTCGTGCCGACCTGCGGGCAGTCCATCCCGGCCGCCTCCCGCACGCGCTCCGCGGCCCGACCGACGAGGTCCGGGCTCGCATGATGCGGGCGCTGCGGGCGTACTGGGACGCCTGCTTCGCCCCGTGGTGGCCCCGCATGCGCGCTGTCCTGCAGGCCGACATCGTCTACCGCGGCCACGTCACCGCGAGCGAGGGCGTCGCCGCGATGTTCGGCGGCCTCAGCGACCGCATCACCCTCGAGAACGATGTCGTCCGGGTCCGCCTGAACACGGCGCGTCGCTCGCGGCTCCCGACCCGCGGTGCCGGCCTCACCCTCGTGCCGAGCCTCTTCACACGTGGTGCGAGCGTGCCGATCAGCGAGGACGAGCCGCCGATGATCATGTACGGCGTGCGCGGCGTGGGCACGTTGTGGCAGGCCGAACCGCGACGGTCCCCGGCGGTGCTGGTCAACCTGCTCGGTGCGGCGCGGGCGGGTCTGCTCACGGCGCTCTCGACCCCGGCTTCGTCGACCGAGCTCGCCGGCCGCCTCGGAGTCACGACACCGGCGGTGAACCAGCACCTGCGGGCGATGCGCGACGCCGGGCTGCTGACCAGCGCTCGCCAGGGGCGATCGGTCCTCTACCTGCGATCCGAGCTCGGCGACGCGCTGGTCGCCGGAGGGTCGGTACGAGGTGGTGCGGCGGTGCTCGATGGTACGAAGGCAGGGTGACCGGACTGCCCCCTCGCACCACGCTGCCGCTCCCGCTGAGGACCGACCGACTCAGCCTGCGGCCGTACGCTCCCGACGACGCGGCGCGCGTGCTCGACATCCAGAGCCGCTACGACGTGATCCGGTGGCTCGGCGACCCTCCGCACGTGCCGATGGCGGGGCTCGCCGAGGCGAGGACGTGGATCGAGGACCTCAACGCCCTGCCCGACAACGACCCCCGGTGCATCGGCCTGGCGGTCGAGGCAGTCGGCTCCGGCGTCGTCGTCGGCACGGTCATGCTCACGACGCTCCCTCGGACGGACCCGGCCGAGCTCCAGGTCGGCTGGCACCTGCACCCCGACTCGACGGGCCACGGATACGCCACGGAGGCGGCACGCGCGCTGCTCGACGCGGCGTACGCCCACTTCGACGGAGCCGACGGGCGCCCGCTGGTGGACCGGGTCTGGTGCGACATGTTCGCCGACAACGAGCCCTCCGCTGCGATCGCGGTGCGACTCGGGCTCCGCGACACCGGCATCCGCGACGACCCCTGGTACGAGGGCGAGGGCCACATCTTCGTCACCACGCGCGACGACTGGACGGCGCACCGTGAGGGGCGCCCCGTACGCTAGTTCCTCGTGGCACTCAGCATCGGCATCGTCGGACTCCCCAACGCGGGCAAGTCGACCCTCTTCAACGCCCTCACCAAGAACGACGTCCTCGCAGCGAACTACCCGTTCGCGACGATCGAGCCCAACGTCGGCGTGGTCGGAGTCCCCGATCCACGCCTCGACGAGCTCGCCAAGATCTTCGGTTCCGACCGGATCCTCCCGGCGACCGTGCAGTTCGTGGACATCGCCGGCATCGTGCGGGGCGCGTCGGAGGGGGAGGGGCTCGGCAACAAGTTCCTGAGCCACATCCGTGAGTCCGATGCGATCTGCCAGGTCACGCGTGTGTTCCGTGATCCCGACGTCACCCACGTCGACGGCAAGGTGTCGCCCAGCGACGACATCGAGACCATCCGGACCGAGCTGATCCTCGCCGACCTCCAGACCATCGAGAACGCGTTGCCGCGTCTGGAGAAGGACGCCAAGAAGGACAAGGAGCTCGTGCCGGTCGTCGAGGCCGTCAAGGAGGCGCGCACCCACCTCGAGGCCGGCACCAGCGTCTTCTCCGCCGGGCTCGATCGCGAGCCGCTCCGTGACCTCCACCTGCTGTCCGCCAAGCCGCAGCTGTTCGTCTTCAACTGCGACTCCGACGAGCTCGCCGACGAGGAGCTCAAGGCCCGCATGCGCGAGATCGTCGCCCCGGCGGAGGCCGTCTTCCTCGACGCGAAGTTCGAGGCGGAGCTGGTCGAGCTCGACGATGACGAGGAGGCCCGCGAGATGCTCGCCGAGATGGGCATCGAGGAGCCCGGCCTCGACCTGCTGGCGCGGGTCGGGTTCGAGACCCTCGGCCTCCAGACGTACCTCACCGCCGGTCCCAAGGAGTCCCGGGCCTGGACCATCAAGAAGGGCGCCACAGCACCCGAGGCGGCCGGCGTCATCCACACGGACTTCCAGCGCGGCTTCATCAAGGCCGAGATCGTGTCCTTCGACGACCTCGTGGCGGCGGGTTCCATGAACGCGGCCAAGTCGGCCGGCAAGGTCCGTATGGAGGGCAAGGACTACGTGATGGCCGACGGCGACGTGGTGGAGTTCCGCTTCAACGTGTAGCACTCGCTCCGTGGCCGTCTGTCCGTACGCCGTTCGACGGCACCGGTGGCGTCGTACGAGGCCGGTCCGTACGGCGGTCGTGCTGTCTCTATTGCCGCGCGCCGGGCGGTGGGTTCTGCGGCGACTGCGTGCTCGAGCCCAGGAATCGCTGAAGACCCTCCACGGTGAGCCCCCGTACGCCGGTGGTGAGCGCGTGTTGTGGAGCGGGCTCACCACCTGCGGAGCGCGCTCACCGTTGTCGCGCCCGCATCTTCGCCGCCCGTTCGAGCTCGCGGCGCAGGTATGCGGCGGTCTGCTCGCGATTCGCCGGAGCGAGGTCCGCCCACCTCACCCGCACCACGTGCCAGCCGAGGTCGCGCAGCGCTCCCTCACGCGCACTCCTACGGTGGCTACGGTGGGGCGCCATGGACGAGATGACATATGTGCCGAACGAGTTGCTGTCGCGGCTCGTCGGCGACCGGATGTACTCGGTCGAGTTCGTTCTCAACGACTACGTACAGCTGAGATTCGACGGTGATCGCGAAGCTTCGGGCCCCGCGACACTGAACTGCTACGTCTGGCCGGCGGTCGACTATGACGGCAGGGTGTGGAATGAGGTCGATCTTGGGTACGCGGATGCCTTGCGCAAACTGGTGCCCGGAACAGTGATGTCGACGTCCGAGCAGACAGGCGCGGGAATACGCATCGCCCTCGACACCGGTGAGATCGTGCTCCACCCGACCGTTGAGGAGGTCTACGCAGAGATCGCCTCCCTCACCGGGTTTGCCGACGAGGCGTGGATGGTCTGGCGACCCGGGGAGGACAGCTTTGCGGACCTGGTCTGAGGAACGGATCCATCGCGAGACCACGGTGGCTGACCCGGACGGAAGAATCTCGCGGTCGCGCTGGGCCGCCGCGGTCGCCGAGTCATCGTGTTCGACCACCTCGGGTACGGGCAGTCCGAGATGCGCGAGGGCCAAGATCTCTCGCTCGCAGCGCAGGGCCGCAACTTCGCCGAGCTGCTCCATCGCTGGGAGCTGGATCGACCTAGCGTCGTCGCGTGCGACATCGGGGGCGCCATCGCGCTGCGAGCCCTGCTGCTCGAGGGTGCTGCGTACTCCGATCTCACCCTCTTCGACGCCGTCACCGGCGGCGACTGGGAACGAGGCTTGTTCGCGCTGATCCGGAAGCACCACGCGGTGTTCGAGCAGCTGCCCGCATACGCTCACGAGGCGCTCGTCTCCGCATATCTGCGGAACGGAACCAAGCAGGGCTACCGGCCAGGGGTGTTGGAGACTTATCTGGCCCCCTGGCTCGGATCCGCCGGGCAAGCAGCGGTCTATCGCCAGTACCGGCGGCTGAGCCAAGCCGACACCGCTGAGTACGAGCATCTTCTCGACACCATCGACATCCCCGTGTCGCTGCTAGGGCTGGTCGCGTCTAGAGGGACACGAGGGCAGGATCTGGTCGTCGCGACCCCAGAGATCCAGGTGAGTCCGCGGTTCGTGACCCGGATGCCCCTGCTCAGCTGCTTGAGCAGCTATTCAGATCCTGTTCCCGGGCCCGCCAGCCCGTGCTCGATGGTGAACATCGCGGCCGCGGCGCGGCTCCGCACCCCGATCCGCTCGTAGACGTCGCTGACGTGCCTGTCGACCGTCCGCGGCGACACGCCGAGGCGACGCGCGATCTCGCGGTTCGACATGCCGTGCGCGACGAGCCGCAGGACCTCGAGCTGTCGCGCGGTCAGTCCGACGGCGCCACTGGGGCGGCGCCGGGTCGACCCGTCCGCGGCTGCGAGCACCGCGGCCACGGCGTCAGCATCCAGGACGCCGGCGCGTGCGTCGGCCTCGAGCCGCTGCCGCGCCCGCGCGACGGGCAGCCCCGCGCGATGCGGTCGGTCCTCGATCAGCGTGCGGTAGGCGTCTGCCGCTGCCACCACACGCGCGCCCATGGTGAGCATGTCTCCGCGAAGGCCTCGGTGGTACCCGCTGCCGTCACACCGCTCGTGGTGCGCAGCAGCCGTCCCCGCGACGTGGGCCAGCTCGGGTGTACGGGCCAGCACCCGCTCGGTGTGGTACGCGTGCAGGTGTGCCTGGTCCTGCTCGGCAGCGGTCCACGGGCGTGCGAGGTCCCAGATCCGGCTATTGATCCCGACCCTGCCGACGTCGTGCAGGTGCCCGGCTACGCGGACCTCCTCCGCTTCGGCGAGACCGAGCCCCTCTGCCGCCGTGCCTGCAAGGTCACCGACGGCCGAGGCGTGGCCGTGCAGCCACGGGCTCTTGAGGTCCACGAGGTCCCCGAACACCCGAGCGACGTCGAGCAGGCGGTCGTCGTCCACCCACACGACCGGATCGGGTTCGGCGTCGAGCGTTGCCCGGAGCGGGTCGTCCGTGTCCAGGCCGGCCAGCAGCTCGCCCGACCTGGCGACGAACACGGCTGCCAGATCGGGGTCCAGCTCGCCGCCGGCGCGTCGGCGTACCTGCTCGACGGCGGCCTCGTCACCGCCCACCGCCCGGAACAGGACCGCGGTCCCGGCGACGTGCATGACCCGCGCCGGGAAGGGGATCTGTTCCCCGCCCGTGGGTGGGAACCCCCTGCCGTTCCACCTCGCGGTCATGTGGCCGAGCGAGTCCTGCGCGACCTTGTCCAACCCGAGCCGCCGACCGGCCTCCTGCGCCACCTCGCACGTCGCCACCGGCGCGTCGCGCAGCATGACGCGCATCGATCTCGCCATCGTCAGTGCGACCCGGGGCAGCGAGCGCCCCGTGCCTGAGGCGACCGTCGGGAGGAACGTCCGGAAGGCATCGGTCGCGGAGCCGGCATCGCTCATCAGCGCAGCGTGCGTCGTGGCGATGTCGTCGCCCCACATCGCGGCGGACTCGTGAGCGTACGCCGTGCAGCCGACGTGCTCGAGCAGGGAGACCACGAGGACGTCCCGGACCACCGACGGGTCGGCCTGGACGGCCCGGGCGAGTCGAGCCGCCACGACGCAGCGGCGGAGGGACTCGTCGGGCTGTCCTCCGGTCCCGAGATCGGTGGCGCCGGCGAGCCCGGCCAGCAGACCCAGCAGCCGGAACACCTCTTCAGGGTGCCGCGGCGGGCGCATGCGCGCCAGAGGATGGGTAGTTCTGCACATGCGGCGGGGCCGGTCACCGGATGAGGCTGGGTTTGAGATCACTCGAGGAGAGGAGCGACCCATGCGCGGTGACGGCGTACGCGTGCTCGTGGTCGGTGCCGGCATCGCCGGGCTCGCGGCCGCTCGCACCCTGCACGAGTGGGGCGCCTCGGTCGAGGTCGTCGACCGACAGCCGACACCCCCGCTCGAAGGCACCGGGATCTTTCTCCCCGGGAGCTCGGTGCGTGCCCTGGGCGACCTCGGGCTCGGGGACGAGGTGGCCCGACGAGCGGTCGGCATCCATCGGCAACGCACCCTCGACCACCGGGGCCGCACGTTGTTCGAGGTCGAGACCGACGAGCTCTGGCAGGGCGTCGCGCCGAGCCTGGCGCTCCCCAGGGTCGACCTCCACCAAGTGCTCCTCGCCGGTGTCGGTGAGGTCCCGGTGCGGTGGGGGAAGAGTCTCGAGGCGGTCGCATTCGGCGACGCCGGCGTCACCGTCACCGTGGCTGGGACCCCGACCCTGTACGACCTCGTGCTCGGCGCGGACGGAGTCCACTCCACGGTTCGGCAGCTGGTCTTCCGACGCGGCGCGGTGCGGAAGGTCGGTCAGTACGCGCGACGCTTCGTCGTCAAGAGCGACCTCGATCCGGCGACGTGGTCGGTGCGTCTCGGACCCGGATCGGCGTTCCTCACGATCCCGATCGGCGAGCACCAGGTCTACTGCTACGTCGACGCTCCGCTCGATGGTCCCCGGTCCCTGCGCGACCTGCTGGCCGGCTACGCCGACCCCGTGCCGGCTCTGCTCGACTCGCTCGACACGGAGACCGCCGTCCAGGAGGGCGAGGTCGAGGAGGTCGTGCTCGACTCGTGGGCGCGGGACACGGTGCTGCTGATCGGTGACGCCGCTCATGCGACCTCGCCGAACATGGCCCAGGGCGCCGGCTTGGCGGTCGAGGACGCCATCGTCCTGGCCGAGACCCTCGTGTCGGCCTGGACGCTCACCCAGGCGCTGGCCACCTTCGAGGAACGTCGTCGCCCGCGCACCGACTGGGTTCGCGAGCAGACCCATCGGCGCGACCGCGCCCGAGGGCTTCCTCCCGCCCTCCGCAACCTCCTGCTCAAACGCTTCGGTGCCCGCATCCAGCACGCGAACTACCGACCGCTGCGTGATCGACCGTGACCCAGTACGTCGAGGTGGGCGGACTGAGCATCGGGTTCGAGCACGCCGGGAGCGGGCCGGTCGTCCTGCTGGCGCACGGCTTCGTCGGCGACGCGCGGTCGACGTGGGGCAGTCAGATCGAGGCGCTCGCCGACGAGTTCACCGTGATCGCCTGGGACGCCCCCGGGATGGGCGGCTCGTCCGACCCCCCGGAGGAATTCGGGATGGACGCCTACGCCGACTGCTTGGCCGGGTTCCTCCGGGCTCTGCAGATCGAGCGAGCTCACCTCGTCGGGCTGTCGTTCGGTGCGGCTCTGGCGCTCGCGACGTTCCACCGGCACCGCGGTCTCGCGTCGTCGCTCACGCTCGTGAGCGGGTACGCCGGCTGGCTCGGCTCGCTCGGACGGGACGAAGCAGATCAGAGGTTGTCACGGTCGCTGCAGGCGTCCCGGCTGGCTCCCGACGAGTTCGTGGCCGCGATGGCGCCGTCGATGTTCTCGCCGTCGGCCGAAGGCACGCTCGTGGCTCCATTCCTCGACAGCGTCCGTGCGTTCCGTCCGACCGGCTTCCGGGCGATGGCTCGCGCCAGCTACGCGGACCAGCGCCATGTGCTGGCGGAGGTCGACGTACCGATGCTCCTGCTCTGCGCCGAGCACGACGTACGCGCTCCGACGTCGATCGGTGACGCCATGCACCGCGCGGTGCCAGGGTCCGAGCTCGTCGTCCTCACCGGGCCGGGACACGCGAGCTCGGTGGAGGCCCCGGACGACGTCACCCGCGAGCTGCGCCGTTTTCTGATGAGTTCCGGGTCCTGGAGGCGTCACATCAGGCAGGACCCACTGCCTGACTGACGGAGGACACCATGGCCAAGCTCATCTACTCGATGATCACCTCGCTCGACGGCTACGCCGAGGCGGCGGAGGGTGACCTCGGCACCGGGGCGGCCGACGATCCTGAGGTGCACACCTTCATCGGCGACACCTTCCGGCCGGTGCGCACGTTCCTGTACGGCCGGAGGATGTACGAGACGATGGTCTTCTGGGAGACCGCGCACACCCTGCCCGACGCGCCGCCGCACATCCTGCAGTACGCCGACGACTGGCAGGCCGCGGAGAAGGTCGTGTACTCCAAGACGCTGGAGTCGGTGTCCAGCGCCAGAACCCGGATCGAGCGGACCTTCGACGCGGACGCGGTGCGCAGGCTCAAGGCAGACAGCGATCACGACCTCAGCATCGACGGCCCGACACTCGCCGCCCAGGCGATCGCTGCCGGCCTGGTCGACGAGTACCACCTGCTCATCACCTCGACCGTGGTCGGCGGCGGCAAGCGGTTCTTCCCCGACGGCGTCCGCCTCGATCTCGAGCTGGTCGAGGAACGCGCGTTCGACAGCGGGGTGGTCTACGCGCGCTACCGGACCCGCTGAGCGGCGGCGGAGAAGCAACGCGTCGACGCTACTGCTTGCGGTACCTGGCGCGGATGACGAGGTCCTCGTCGTGGTCGGCGTCGGGGTCGATGTCGAGGACGACGTTGTCGATGGTGCCGGTGAAGGCGCCCTTCGGGGTGGTGTAGTCGTCGACGACGGGGTCGAGGCTGTCGAGGCCGATGTCGAGACCCTCGTCGAAGGAGAAGAGGCCCGGCACGGTCTTGCCGACGCGGCCGGTGCCGATCGGTTCGCCGTCGCAGGTGAAGGAGACGGCGCCACCCCTGCCGGCGCCGCCGCCGTCGTAGTCGAAGCGCATCCCGATCACGTGGTCGCCCGGACCGACCGACTCGTCCGCACGCACGGTGTACGTCTCCATCCCGACGAAGTTGTGCGCATATGTCGGCACGCCGTCACGGAGGTAGAGCGCCCAGCCGCCGAAGCTGCCGCCCTGGGCAACGATCGCGCCCTGGCCAGGCGGGCCGTCGGGCAGGGTGAGAGTCGCGGTCACGCTGAACGAGGTGTTCTTGACGTTGAGGACGGTGTTCTCGTTCAGCCTGGTCATCCCGGGCCGCAACGTCATCGTGGT
This sequence comes from Mumia sp. Pv4-285, assembly GCF_041320275.1. Classification (NCBI taxonomy): domain Bacteria; kingdom Bacillati; phylum Actinomycetota; class Actinomycetes; order Propionibacteriales; family Nocardioidaceae; genus Mumia; species Mumia qirimensis. Next base: position 1,231,583 of record NZ_CP162023.1, read on the forward strand.
CCGGCCCTGCATCAGGTCGGGTCTTCCGGCGACCACCGGGTCGAAGCGTTCGCGCTGTCGATCGTCGATGGGGAGCACGTTGTACTGGCGCCTTCGATCAGGAACCGCTCCTGGAGCTCGCGCAGCTTGTCCGGCTGCTCGGACGCGAGGTCGTGCGCCTGGGTCCAGTCGTCCGGGCCGTAGAGCTCCCAGGTGTCGTCCCTCAGGGCTGGGATGTGGTCATCGGGGTCCGGCCAGGGCAGCCAGTGCTGCGTCACGGCCGTCCAGCCGCGGTGGTAGATGCCGCGGTTCCCGCCGATCTCGAAGTACTGGGTGTCGTGACGCTCCTCCGCTGCTGCGTCGTCGATGGCGTACTTGAAGCTGATGCCTTCGAGCGGCCGCTGGGGGATGCCGTTGACCTGGTCCGGCTCCGGGATGCCGGCGTACTCCAGGATGGTCGGCACGACGTCGATCACGTGGGTGAACTGCGAGCGCACCTCGCCGCCGGGGATCTGGCTCGGAAGGCGCGCGATCATGCCGGTCCGGGTCCCGCCCCAGTGCGACGGCGCAGCGGGCTCGGGCTTCACCGCGTCCCGGGCGTCCAGCGGCGTGTCCGCGACCACGCGCGGCTTGCCGATCGGGAGTCGACGACGGTCCACCTCGGGGACGACCTCGCGAGCCACGTTCCACCTTTCTGTGCCACTGAGTTCGACGGCCGCGGCCAGCGGATCACCCGCCCGGTCGGCGCGTTCTCGGCCAGCCTGCCAGACAGACGACAGCGCCGCCTCCCGGCTCGGCCCGGCCAGGTCCTGACGGCACGCACGGCACGATCGGTGCTGTTCACCTCCGTCCGGTAGGCAGGACGGATGAAGAGCCACCACGAGGTCGAGGTGACCTACGCACCCGCCGAGGACACGGTCGTGCCAGAATGGCCGACCGGTGAAGGCTTCGAAGGGACCGGACGGGCTGGTCTCCCACGGTGGAGTCTGGTGGCCGAGGTCGCGACGTCGATCCCGGGCTACACCGGCGTCCGGCCGGACGACTGCGCGACGCTGGCACAGACGCTGCGCATGAACGGCTACTCGACCGGCATGTTCGGCAAGACTTCAGACTGCTGCGCGCGGGGGTCAGCTTGCGTCGCCGCACGGGTGGCGCTGACGAAGGATGGCACCTGAAGGTTCCGACCAAGGGCGGGCGCGACGAGCTCCGTCGCCCGCTCGGCAGGGCGACCACCACGCCTCCGAAGCCGCTGCGGGATCTCGTCGCCGGCTGGGTGCGTGGAGAGTCGTTGGTCCAGGTCGCGACCGTGCTCACCGACCGGTCACCGACGCAGCTGCTCGGCGCGGGCGGTGCTGTGCTCGCGGAGCTCACCGACGACCGTGTCACTGCGTCGACGCCCGACGGCGCGACCGTCGCCTGGCGCGAGTGGGAGCTCGAGCTCGTGGACGGAGCGACCGACCTCTTCGACTCGGCTGACCGGGTGCTCGCGACCGCGGGGGTCGGGCGCGCGCAGCAGAGCAGGAAGGTCGCACGGACGCTCGGTGACCGGATCCCGCCCGCACCCCGGCTACGGTCGCCGGCGGCCGGCAAACCGGTCTCCCGCCTGGTCCACGCGCGCCTGGTCGAGCAGGTCGGGGTGCTGGCCCGCCGCGACGTCGACGCGCGTCGGGGGACCGAAGAAGGCGTGCACAAGATGCGGGTCGCCTGCCGGCGACTGCGCGCGCTGCTCGCCACGTTCCGGCCCACCCTCGACCGCGACCAGACAGAACCGGTGCGAGAGGAGCTGCGTTGGCTCGCGGGCGTGCTCGGGCAGTCCCGCGACGCCACGGTCATCCACGAGCGGTTGCGGAACCTCCTGGCCGACGAGGCTCGCAGCCAGGTCCACGGGCCGGTGCTCCGCCGGCTTCGTACGACCTTCGAAGGACGCGGCAGAGGCGAGGTGCTCGCCGCTCTCGACTCCCAGCGCTACTTCGCCCTTCGCCACCGGTTGGACCAGCTCGCAGCCGACCCGCCGTGGACCGAGCGCGCCGACGCGCCGGATCGCGACCTCGCGCCGAAGGTGCTCGGCAAGGAGCTGAAGCGCTTCCGCAGACGGGCCGAGGCCGCGGGAGCCGCCGACCAGCCCGAGCATGCGCTCCACGAGGCGCGCAAGGCCGCGAAGCGGTTGCGGTACGCCGCAGAGGCGGTCGAGCCCGTGGCCGGCAAGAAGGCGCGACGCTTGGACCGCGACGCGCACCGGGTCACCTCTCACCTCGGCGAGCTGCAGGACACCACGGTCAGCCGCGCCGAGCTGCTCGCGGTGGCGAAGGCGGCGACGGCCGCCGGCGAACCGACGTTCACCTACGGCAGGCTGCACGCCCGTGAGGAGGCGCGAGCCGGCCGGCTCACCACCTCGTTCCGAGTCCATCGGGCCGTCGCTGACCTGAAGGCACGCACCCGCAAGGCGCGCAAGGCCGTACGGAAGAACTGACCGGCCTCGCCGGTCTCTCTTGGGTCAGGACTCGAGCCAGAGCCCGAGCGTGTCATCGATGCGGAACGCCCCGGCGTCGAGCCTCTGCGCGAGCGCGGCGAGCCAGTCACGAAACGACCGGTGCTCGGGAGCGGGCGTCGGGCCGTCGATCGGCAGCGAGATGACCTGGCCCGGGTCCCCGGGGGGCAACGGGTCGAGGTCGAGGGCAAAGCTGTCGCCCTCCGCGGCCGTGAAAGGGAGCCATCCTCGGATGTTCGGAACGGTTCTGACCTTGTCCGGCGTCATCCAGTCGTAGACATCGCCGGAGTCGTCCCCCAGAGCATCGGCGAGCATGTCCGAGGTCTCGACCATCGCCTCGGCGCTGAGGAGCGTGTGGTGGTTGAACAGGTCCAGCAGCTTCGTGGGGTTGTCTTGTCCGTCGTGCCGCCGCAGGCTCTGAATGAAGTCGGTGGGCAGCTCCTTGCCGACCGTGCGAGTGAGGCGATCGAGGTCGGTATCGGAGACAGGGCCCCTCAGCGTTGCAGCGACCTCCGGTAGCCGGGCTCGCAGCACGTCCTCGATGATGTCCCAGGCGGCATCCACGTCCATGCCTCAATCCTGCCGCGTCCACCAGCGGGGCGCGACCGGCTGGCGTGGTGCATCGAAGAGGAGACTCAATCAGTAGTGCGATCGTGTTCGACCGTGAGAACGGCTGGTTGCCGAAGGTGGTTCGCGAGGGTGAGGGACTGCGGCTCGAGTTCGCCGGAGGAGCGGATGCTCTGCACGACCCACGGACGTTCAGCCTTCCGATCGAGGAGAAGCACCTTGCCGTGCTCCGTGCGGACCTGGCACGGCACCTGATCGTGTGGAGCGCGCTGACGCCGCTGTCGTTCGCGGCCGGTATCGACGAAGCGCTTGACGACGGCGCGGCCGTCGCGCTGCTGGACCCGATCCTGCTCGGGCGTCCTGACGAGGTCGATGCGTTCCTCCAGCACACGAGATTGGAGCGGGCTCAGCTCGTCGCCTATGGTGCCGACGTCGAGCTGCTCGAGAGCGGTCGCGTCGTCGAGGCAATGACAGCGGCGACGGAGCGGCCGGACTGGCAGCGGGCACAGGAGTACGACGTGGATCGGCGCCGTGCACAGCGCGGTACGACGCTCTCCCCGCTTGACGCCGCGATCCTCAGGTTCACCGGGCAGTACGTTCACGGCTCGACGATTCCGCATCGCGACCCGGAGGCCGTCGACCCCGAACTGTTGCCTGAGGTGGTTCAGGTGATCGATACCGCGGAGCGTGCGAGTGCGGGCTTGAGGATCGAGCGCGATGCCCGCCGCGGAAGGACCGGCACGGACAAGCAGGACTGGAAACGAATGAAGGCCGCAGTTGAGGCGGCAGTACGCGGTGCATACCCGGATCTCGCCGCCGATGCGGTGAGGACCGTGAGCTTCTTGATGTGCTCCGAGGCCGCTCATCGCGCGCGAACGCAACCGTTCGACGTCGACGCAGCAGAGCACGAGCCGATGACGCAGCGGCGCGAGCGCACGCTCACCTTCACCGACGACAAGGAGGTCGAGGAGAAGTGGGATCCGGGTGACGAACGACATGCTGTCGAGGCGTTCTGGGACTTCGTGGCTGAACGGATCGGCTCCCGGAACGAGGTGTTCACTCTCGAGGACGAGGCGCTGGGCGAAGGGATCCAGCTGCTTTTCTACGCGTCGTCCCTCGCCCGGATCGCGTCTGTTTCAGATGAGGGTGGCGACACGGGAACGAAGTACCGAGTCGAGTACGCCCTCATCGACGACCTCGCCCACTATCGCGCCATGGTGCGCGGCTTCGTCGCTGGCGGCTTCGACGCCTTGGACGGACTCGCGCTCTGGATGGCTGACCCCACTGAGTTCGAAGAGGCGCGTCGTCGACGTCTTCACGGCTGATGACGTCGACCGCGGGATTGGGCAGGCTGCCCGATGTTGGACAATTCGCCACGAAGCGACCCCTAGGCTGCGTACGCTCCCTGCCAACGTGCGAGTAACCGGGGGAGCGTCGGATGAAGAAGGTTCTTGTCCTTGTCGTGGCAGCACTGCTGTCGGTCGGCATGCAGGTGAACGTGGCCGCCGTCGCGAACGACGCAACCGGCGCGGAGGCTGCGTCTGAGCAGGCGGCACAGTCCGACGCCCCGAAGGCCGAGGAGACGGAGGCGGCCGCCGACGAGCCGGAAGAGACGGAAGACGCCACCACCGCCGAGGATCCGCCCGCCGAGCCGGCGAAGGACGAGGCGAAGGACTCGAGCGAGGATCCGCCGAAGAAGGACCCGACCAGCGAGAAGTCGGACGAGAAGCCCGCGAAGAACGATCAGGCGGCTGAGCCCGAGAAGTCCTCCGCGCCCGAGCCAGCGACGAAGGACGAGAGCAAGCCCAGGAGCCAGAAGAGCAAGGCCGAGGTGACCGCCGCTGCCGACTTCGAGCCGTACGAGGTCGAGGTCTGGTGGAAGATGGCGCGCGTCAGCGACACCGCCGTGTGGGACCCGCCGCAGGTCTACGCCGGCACGTCGCAGCCGCCCGTCACCTGCACGCCGACCTCGTACCAGGTCGACAGCTACAACATCGAGAACCAGGCCGACGAGGACCTGCTCGAAGAGCTGAAGGCGAAGGGGCTGTCTGCTCCCGGGCAGGACGCGGCGCTCGATCCGGCGCCGTGGCGGTACGTCACGCTGCAGGGGACCTACTGCAACCCGAAGGTCACCCCGGTCAGCCCGACTGTCGCGCAGGCGGTCTGCACGGGACCAGGGCAGTACACCTTGCCGTCCATCACCCTTCCTCCCAACACCGGCCTCGTGACGTACTCGTTGTTCGACGCCGCCACCAGCCTGCCCGTCACGACCGTCGAGGCCGGGAAGACCTACCTCGTTCGAGCGGTCCTGGCCAACGTCAACCCGAGACCGGTGTTCGACAACCTGCCGGCCGGTTGGGTCGTGAAGGGCGGCTACGGGCACGCCGAGCTGACGATCACCATCCCCGTGCCGGACTGCGTCGGTGATGCGTCGCCGCCGGCGCCGACCTGGGTCGACGAGTGCGGCCCCGGCAACGGCACCTGGGAGTACACCGACACCGAGGCGTACACGTACACCGAGACGGTCAACGAGGACGGCTCGATCACCGTCACGGCGACGCCCAACGAGGGCTACGAGTTCCCCGAGGGCACGGTGACGGAGTGGACGGAGACCGACTCCAACGAGGCGTGCGTGATCGACGCACCGCCGCCGGTGTGGACCGACAGCTGCGAGACCGTCGGGAGCTGGGCGGTGCCGCCGAACGGTGAGCACTACCGGTACGAGGTCACCGCGGTCCCGGGTGGATCGCAGACGGTCACGCTCATCGTCGACGAGGGCTACACGCTCCCGCCGGGTTCAGTGATGACGTGGACGGAGACCGAGGACGCGGGCGACTGCGACCTGCTGCCGGGCGACATCGAGTCGCAGTGCGTCAGCGCCGTCCCGTACCTGTCGTACGGAGTGACGCTCCCGCCGGGCTTCCAGGACCCCGGTGCGAACCCGGTGACCATCACGTTCGTCAACCCTGACGGTGAGGACTACGTGGTGTCGGGACTGCCGCTGAGCGGTCAGCTCCTGTGGCCGGGAGCGTCCGCGACCGAGCCGCTGATGTGGCCGGGTTGGGAGCTGCTGCCCGACGGCACGTACGTCGAGACCGACGGCAACTTCGCGTGGACCCGCCAGGGGATCACGGTCCGGTTCGACGTGAACCCGACCTACTCGACCACCGTCGCGTACCCGTCGGAGACGTCGTCCTGCGCCAACCCGCCGAAGCGCGTGCCGGGCAACCCGGACAACCCGGACACACCGGGTACGCCGGATGAGCCGGACACGCCGGTCGGCTACACCCCGCCGGGCTCGACGCCGCCGAGCGCGAGGCCGCCGCTGCCGAACACAGGCGGCGCACCGCTCGCTCCCGCCGTCCTCGGACTGATGCTCGTGCTGAGCGGTGGACTGCTCCTCGGTCTGCGAAGGCGCCTCAGCAGCTGAGGTCAGAGCACCGGATGCCACGGGGCGGGGTCACGAGACCCCGCCCTGTGGTGTCACACCTGGCCGCCCAGCGGCTCGACGACCGCACCCTCGGCCGGGATGCCCTCGTCGACGATCGCGCGAGCCCCGCGCCGAGGATCCTCCCGATAGCGGCGGAAGACCACCGGCACGCCTCGCGCGACCGCGTAGTCCATGCTGTCGGTCACGTGCACATGGACGTGCGGCTGCGTCGAGTTGCCGGAGTTTCCGCAGTCGGCGACCTGTTGCCCCGACGCGACCGTGTCGCCGACCGCAACCTGCAGAGACCCCCGCCGCAGGTGGGCGACGGTCACGAACGCGTCGCCGTACGCGATCGTGACGTGGTTCCCCGCGAGCGCGGAGATGCCGTCGCGTGCGCGCGACGCCTGGCCGAGGGCGTACGGGACGAGAGCGAGCTGCGAACGCCTCGCCTCGTGGTCGACCTCCCCGTCGTGCACCGCGACGACCCTGCCCGCGCACGGCGCGAGGATCGGGCGCCCGTAGGCGAAGAAGCGCTCGGGCGGCTCGGTCGCGAGAAAGGTGCGCCAGTCTCGGACAGGAGCCGTGCGCCGGCCGTGGTCGACGCCGACGAAGTCGATCGCGTACCGGGAGCCGAAGCGGTCGGTGCCGTGGCTCGGGACGCGGCGGGCCGGACTGTTCTGCACCAGCCACCGGCCCGTGAACGGCAGGTCGAGCACGCACGTCATCGCCCTAGGTCCCGCGGCCGTCACATCTCGTGGTCGCGCCGGCGACGCCGACCGGTCACCAGGAGGGCGGCGCCGCCGATCAGCAGTGCCGCGGCCACGACGACCGCCGACAGCGCGACGGTCGTACCGGTGCCTGGGAGGTTGTCTCCGGCGCCACCGGTGCCTGCGTCGTCGGAGGCGCCACCGCCGTTACCACCGCCGTCCGTACCGCCGCCGTTGGTGGGCGTCGGGGTCGGTGCGGTCGTGGACGGGGTGGTCGGTGGTGTCGTCGGAGGCGACGTCGCCGTCGTGACCGGTGTGGTCGGCGGTGTCGGGCCGGAGGAGAACGTGTTCGTGATCGTGCAGGTGGCCTCGTCGCCGTCCTCGAGGGTGATCGTGTCCCCCTCGAGGACTCCGTCGCCCTCGCACGACCACGGACCGGCCTCGTACCCGTCTGGCCCGTCGGACTCCGCCAGCTCATACGTCCCCGCCGTCAGGGAAGCGCGTGTGACGTCGTTGTCGCCGGTCGTCCCGCTCACGGTCCGGGGGCCGGTCGCGGACAGTGTCCAGTCGGTGGCGGTCGCCGTTCCACCGTCGACCGCCTTGACGAGCGTGAGGATCGGTCCTGTCCACAGGTTCGTCGCGGTGCACGTGACCTCGGACTCGGCCGGCACGGTCACCACCGCGCCCGACACGTCGGCGCCAGTGCACTCCCACCCGTCGAGCAGGTAGCCGTCCGGCCCGTCCGACTCCGCGAGCGTGTAGTCGCCCGGAGGGACCGGAACGCGGGTGACGTCGTCGTCCGCGCTCTGCCCGCTCACCATGGTCCCGCCAGTCTCCGGTCCACCGGTCGCCGACAGCATCCATTCCTGCGGTGCGGCGTCCTCGGGATCGACCACCTTGACCAGGGTGAGGAAGGACCCGACCCACTGGTTGTCGACGGTGCAGGTCACGTCGTCTCCGGCCGCCAGCGTGAGGGCGCTTCCCTCCAGGGATCCACCGGTGCAGGACCAGCCGTCGGACGAGTACCCGGGCGGGCCGCCGCTCTCGGAGAGGTCGTACGTCCCCGGCGCCACC